>JAEOUG010000068.1 GCA_016839445.1 Candidatus Thorarchaeota archaeon | reverse complement strand
TGATCGGGATCATAGGCTGCCTTGAGATCCAGTGGCGCCTTTTGACCCAGTGCTGAGAACGTGACCTGCCCACCTCGGTCCTCAATGATCTCTCCATAGGTCGGGTTGTGAGGGGTCCATTCGGACCGTCTGAGGGCCTCGTCGAATGCACCGAAGATTCGCTTCTTCTCTTCATCATCTAGGTCCGACGAGTTCACCCTTGTCCACTGCCCCGGATTCAGACCCTCAAACAGATACGTCTCAGACCCATTGAGAGGAAGCAGAATGATGCTGCGACACCGGCGGTAGTGAGTCTCACTCCAGTGTGTAGTCAGCTGCTCTGCTACTTGCTTGGCGAACTGCCCATATCCTGCCCCAGACACGATGCCAATCAACGCGCCACCATCGATGATCGTTCCCAGCAGAGTGGCCATCTCTTCATCGATTGGAAGCTTGCTTTCCGCAATTGTGCCATCCATATCAAATATCCAGACCTGGGGACGCTGCGTTGTGGTCATTGTCACTAGGCGGCATGCTGTGGTTCACATAAGGCTTGCTCTCCCAAGTGAATCATGGGAGGTGACCTGGTTCTAATCAACCGGTCCGAAAGACTCGACCAGCCAATCAAGATAGAGTGCGATTCCATGTTCGATGGAGATCGAGGGGGTCCAACCGAAAGACCGGAGTAGAGTCACATCCAGATCTGTTTCAACTACGTCTCCCTTCCATCCGCGCTCAGATCCGGTGAATTCGATTCTCGCGTTTCTTGCGCCAAGACCGTCACACACAATCTCCGCGATCCTTGATACCCTTAGCCGCTCGCCGGAACTCACATTCACGGGCAAGTGTCCTATCTCCATTCTATCTGCAAGGAGTACCGCCGCTCTCACTGCGTCAGTGACATACATGTATGCCTTTGTCTGCTCTCCATTACCGAGGACCTCCAATCGCGTCGGGTCCCGCTTCAGCTTCTGATAGAAGTCATAGACCACACCTGCAGTTGACCTTGGACCTATGATGTTTCCGAGTCTCATGCTGACGGCGCTCATTCCATAGAGCTCCGCATATGACGAGAGATACATCTCAAATGCACTCTTGGCGGCGCCGTAGTTGCTGATAGGAGAAAGACGGGTCTCTTCCGGTGTTGGAGAGACTTCAGAGTCGCCGTAAACAGTCCCTCCTGATGATGCGAATACTATCTTCGTCACGTCTGCTTTTCGCAGGTATTCGAGAAGTCTCATACTGCCAACGACATTCATTTCGAAATCCGTGAGCGGGTCGCTAACACTGAATCTGACATCTGGTTGAGCGGCCATGTGGAAGACACTGTCCACATCTGGAATCGCGCGCTCTACATCTCTTTCTGAAGAGATGCTGCCCTCAACGAACTCAAAACTAGGGTTGTCCATGTGATGTGCAATATTCTCCTTGTGCCCTGTTGACAAATTGTCAAGCACAGCAACTTCTGTCTGTTTTATCAGAGCGTCAACAAGATGACTGCCTATGAAACCTGCACCGCCTGTGACAAGAACGCGTCCCACTCGACGACACACCCGCAGATATGCGCAACCGGTACGTATCTCATAAGGGTTACTGAGGAACCAACAGGCGGGAGAAAGACAAAGAAGGGGAAGAGGGCCGAGAAGACTTAAGAATGCGGTGCGCCAGATTGGGCTTGGACTAACACACTAGGGAACCGCCGGGGGCCGTCACGAAGTGAGAATCGCGCACATCTGTCCATTTGTAGGTGAACGGATGGGCGGGTCGGAGAGATACGTCTGGAATCTTTCCCGAACGCAGGCTAGGAACCACGAGGTCCATATCTATACGACAACACAGAATCCGAAGAGAGTGGGAACTCGTCTTTCAGATGGAGTCACTGTTCACAGACACTACTCGCCTCTTACTCTCTGGAACATCAACCCCCTGGTTCTGATGATGAAACCTCTGATGATGTCAGAATCAGACATCTTTCACATACACTCACACTTGTACTTCACTTCGAATCAAGCTGTTGCTGCCAGAGTCTTGAAGAAGAAGAGAAGCCTGCTTCAGCTACATGGAGGAGTTGGCATCCCTCCGTATGATGTTGGCCTACTGAAGCTGAGTGCAAAGCACTTCTACGATAGATCCGTGGGCAAGTTCACAATCATGAATAGCAGTCTGATTGCATCCGTGTCAAGATCCGACCTCAAACAGATATCGAAGCAATACAACATCGGGGAGGAACGGTTCCGTTATGTGCCGAATATGGTCGACGTGGACGCATTCAGGCCGCAGATATCAGAACTCCCTGAGGCCAGAACGCTTCTATTCGTGGGCGACCTCGAAGCCTGGAAGGGCGTTGGCTCCCTGATACAGTGGATACATGCAATGAGTAAGACGCGACTCGACAGTCTCACTTTCCGGTTTGTGGGGCAGGGGAGCTACATGAAGGACTTGATCAATCTCCGAGAGCGTCTCCACCGATTAGGCAGTACGCTCACAGTGGAGATACTGGGCCCTAGGAATCACTCAGAGATTCCCTCCATACTTCAGAGATCGAACGCTTTGGTGCTCCCCTCGTATTGGGAAGGTATGCCGACAGTTGTTATTGAGGCTATGGCCTCAGGGATTCCAGTCATTTCTACAAAGGTCGGTGATGTACCGAGTGTAGTTGGAAATCGTGAAACGGGTTTCCTCATAGACCGGTCCATCAGCAGTTTCGAGGAAGCAGTGTCTGCAGTCCTCACAGACTCGGAGCTTGTTGGGGACGTCACGCGCAATGCTCGCAAACTCGTCGAGCGGGAGTTCAGTCCTCTGAACGTTTCTCGTGTCGTGGACCGGGTCTACAGCGAGGTTATCTCATAGACAGATTGAGCCGGCAACACAGCATACCTAAGAAGATATCACCATGATTTGCTGAACGCAGAGCTATACTCCTGAAGGTATTCGATCTGCCATGAAGCTTCTTCACTACTTCCCAGTCATCTATATTGACCGGCAACTGAGTCGAGAGCTGACGCACTATCAGGCCGACTTGTATGATCAAGTTTCTCTCTTCGGATGGAATGAGGAGTCCTCGGAGTTTCGAGTCATTGACGCGAATCATCCACGAAAGAACCTTCGTATCTTTCTGATTCCTGGGATGAATCTACGGATAATCCCCGGAGTACAGAAGTATCCCATTCTCCATGACCCCTCTGGATTCATGGGGAAGCTGGATTTTGATGTTCTTCATCTAAACAGCCATCTGAATCTCCAGGCCCATTCGCTGGCACGACAGGCACGAAGCCATGGGAAGGGGGTTGTGCTTACGGTTCACGGTGTGATTGGCTACTACGACGTCATCACGAATCTTGCCCAACGAACCTATGTTTGGTTTCTCACCAGGTCTCTGTTCAGAAGACTTGATCACATCATATGTCTGACAGAATCCGACAGAAGTGAGCTAGTATCAATGGGTATGTCTAGAGAAAAGCTCACTGTCATTCCAAATGGAGTCAACGAGGACTTCTTCAGGCCTGGACCAGAAAGCGCCTCAAAGACCGTTGTATGGCACGGCCGCTTTATTCCTCAGAAGGGAATTCCCGATCTGGTACGCTCGGCCAGGCTCATCTCAAGATTGGTTCCCTCTGCCAGATTCGAGCTCTCTGGCTGGGGACCACAGGAATCACACGCAGTGGAAATGGTCTCCTCAAGCGGCTTGGAGTCGAGGTTCTCATTCAAAGGGAAGCAGGATTGGGCCACAATCCCGAGTTGGCTCTCCCAAGGTCAAGTATACTTGATGCCCTCCTATCGAGAAGGTATGCCCTATGCCTTGCTCGAGACAATGTCTTGTGGGACTCCAGCTGTCGCATATGCCTTTCCTGCGGCATCCGAGATTATTGATGACGGCGTCGACGGATTCCTGGTGGAGATTGGGGATTACGAGTCCTTGGCCCGACGCACCGCAGAGCTTCTGCTTGACGACGATCTCCGCAGAAAGCTAGGAGCAAACGCTCGGAAGAAGATAGAGGCGGAGTACGGGTGGCAGAGAATCGCTCAGAGGTACGACGAAGTATACAGAGGATTGAAACTCTAGTGGCTAGTCTTCCTAATGGCTTGGTGAAGAACGCGCGTTGTAGCCTCCCATGAGTACTTCTCTTGGATGACTTCGAATCCGTGGTTACGAATGGGTTCATACTGAGTTGGATTCTTGGCAATCTCACTCAAATGCGCGGCAAATGTGCTGGCATCTTGTGCCTCTATGTACCCCTCCCCGGGAGATAGTCCTTGGATCTCTCCAATCCCTTCCGGGCCCGACAACACAAGAAGCCTTCTCGCGAAGTATTCCAGAGCTTTCGTCCGCTGACCAGCCATTAGCTGGGAATCCCGAAAGAAAGGTAGTAGGCCAATCAAGGCCTCAGAGAATTCCTCCTCAAGGCGCTCGTCCGATAGGAAACCAGTGAATTCCACCAATCCCTCCTTGACAGCTGGATGGCTTAGGTATTCATCTGCCATCGAGATTGGTCCTCCCACAATCCTGACTTGGAAATCAGATGTCCACTCTGAAAGGATATCTACTATTGTGAGGATATGTCTGATTGCCTGCCGGTTCTGGTGGAAGCTCAAGCCACCCACAAAGACCATCCTCAATGGTTGCCCTCTCTTCTCGGTGTTGATTCTAGGTGCTGGAGCAGTAGGTGTATTAACTCCATTCTCGACCTTTACGCATCTCTTGGAGGGCAGCGACCTACCTACGAAGTTGACCGTCTTGTCAGTAGTAGTGACTACTACGTCAGACAGGCCTATGCACATCAGATCAATGAGTCTGAGAAGAGCCTTCGGAGCGAAGCTGTAATCGACATGTAGAAGCGTCATATCATCTACTATGGTTCTCCTTCTGTGAAACAGCTTCAACATCAAAATGAGCGGCAGCCCTGCGACCTGTTCTACCATAATCATGTCGCTTCTCTTCGGAGTTAGATGTCTTACAAGCACGAATGACTGGAACATGAAGGCAACTATCTTGAGGATTCTTATCGGCAGACTACTATCCTGGACTCTCTCCCGGCCTCTGATCCTGATTCTCCGGACAACTATCGAGTCGATATCATCCCTAGATGGCAGCCCTTGCGTATCAGGACAGATTATCCTGCACGCGATTCCCCTCGCAGTCATTGATCTCGCAATACCCAGCACTCTATTGGAGAGTCCATGGTGGGATGGAACCTCAACGTAGGACACAATCGTCAAGGTTTCCGGAGCCATGTGAATAGGGCTCCCGCTGCGTCTTATAACCGTCGCGCACCAGTCTCGGCCATCCTATCCTCGGAGATTCGCACTCAGTTTCCTGCAGATTCAGATTCCGTAAACACTTATCTTGGGACATGAGTGGCCTCAGGCTCGAAGCGCGCTGCTCCGAGTTGTGGAAGAGGTTCACAGCAATGACCAAGGAATCGAATCTGATTGACAAGCTTCGTGATGAGACAATTGCGGATCTGATAGCTGTTCTCGAGGAGTCTCTTCGCTCCAAGGAAACTGATGTTTCTCTTCCACTCATAAGACCTAGTTTCGGACCCGATGAGGTCCTGGAGTCGATAGATTCGCTCCTCAGTACCTACCTTACCATGGGGAAGAAAGTCAAGCGGTTCGAGAGCGAGTTCGCCGGGTATCTCGGGGCGAAACACGCTATCATGGTCAATTCTGGCTCTTCCGCCAATCTCCTGGCGATGCACATCATCGGCAATCACTTGGCAGAAGACCGTGTCGCGCCCGGAGATGAGGTGATTGTTCCTGCCGCATCATGGTCTACGAGTGTCTTTCCAATAGTCGACATAGGTGCTGTACCAGTCTTGGTTGACTCGGACCCACATACATTCAACCTGGATTTGGCCTGCTTGGAGAGTGCCATCACAGGCAAGACACGAGCCATAATGGCACTCCATCTCTTGGGTAACCCATGCAAGCTGGATGCCCTTCGTGAGATAGCAGACGAACACGGCTTGTACCTCATCGAAGACTGCTGTGAAGCGCACGGCGCCGAATACAAGGGGCGAAAGGTAGGAGTCTGGGGTGATATTGGCACCTTCAGCTTCTTCTTCTCCCACCACATCTCGACAATCGAAGGCGGAATGGTAGTAACGAACTCTGGTGAGTTCGCAGAATTGGCGAGGTGTATGCGTGCACACGGATGGATACGCGACATGGAGAAACGCAAGAGCATTGCCGAGCAGTATCCCGGTCTTGACAGTCGATTTCTTTTCTACAGCCGCGGATTCAATCTACGTCCCACCGAGATTCAGGGAGCTTTCGGCATTCACCAGCTGAAGAAGCTTGATTCTTTTGTGGAAGCTCGCAGAGAAAACGCGGAATACTGGCTGAGAGAATTGGCTCCACTCAAGGAAAGAATCATCTTCCAGGATGAACAGGAGTATGGGAAACATGTTTGGTTCGGGTTTCCAATCGTCGTCAACGGAACACGCCAGACACGTGATGACCTTGTCACAGAACTTGAAAAGAAGCGGATTGCTACTAGGCCAATTCTGGCCGGAAACATGGCCAACCAGCCTGCCATGAGGTTTCTTCCACACCGTGTGTCTGGGAATCTCACGACTGCAGACCGCCTACAGCAATCAGGTTTCTTCATAGGGAACCATCAAGCAATCACTCATAGAGAGCGTGATCATTTTGCGGCCTGTCTCAGCACATTCTTCGCCTGACTTCTGGCGAGCCCCCGGCCAGCTAGTATTCCATCTGATTTGAGTAGCCCGTCTGTATCCGAAAGGACGAGAACCCGTCGGCAAGTTCTCGAACACCTCGTTCCATCCGTATGTTTGCTCTATACCCCAGTCTCTCAATCTTGTCGTGGGAAACGGAGTAGTCTCTCTTGTCTCGGTCCTGTCCAACGTCTGCAAACACCAAACGGCAGTTCGTTTGCTTCTGTATCATCTTTGCGAGCTCTTCTTTCGTCAGGGTGCACTCGGAGGAACCTACATTGAAGACTTCGCCAATCATCGCGTCTGAATTCGACAAGGCGAACTCAATTGATCTCACCATGTCCCTCACATGAATGAAAGTCCTAGTGAAGTCCTTCTCATAGATTAGCAGGACTCCATTGCGGATTGCCTCGTAGACGAGGTTGTTGACTAGCAAGTCGAGGCGGATGCGTGGAGAGAGACCATAGCCTGTTGCGAACCTAAGGACGATGCTGCGATTGTACTCTCTGGCAATACCCTCGGCGTCAGCCTTTGTTCTTCCGTACAGAGTAAGAGGCTTCAGTGGTGTTTCCTCAGTGCACTCTGAACCCGGGCTGCCGTACATGCTCCCTGTGGATGCATGTATCAGTATCTGCTCATCCTTCATGGAACTAATGACATTCTTGGTTCCACCAACGTTCACAGATTCTGCCATCGCCGGATATCGATCACAGATGGGATAACCAACGAGGGATGCAAGGTGCACGACAGCGTCGGCGTTCCTGACAGAATTCTGAACAAGCTCCGCGTTCCTGACATCACCTTTCACGAACTCAAACCTATCGTCCATGAAGTGCTGGACCAACGTCGGCGTTCCGTACATCATGTTGTCGAGAGCTATTACTTCATGGTCCTTTCCTAGCAGATGGGGGACTAGGATTGACCCGACATATCCGGCTGCGCCAGTAACGAGAACTCGCATGTCAATTCCACAACGTGTTGCGCAACAACAGACTCTATTTCAATCTTTGTTGGCAGTCACTGAGGTCGTGTCCTTCAGTAACAAGAAAAGATCACTCTCGGTTGGCCCTAGCCTGGTTTCGGCCACACCTTTAATACAGCTCCTCTATGCCCCTTTGACGCTGAGTCAGTATGACTGGGATACGTGTCGGGCTCTACGCACCATTGAACGTGCATCGACTGGCAGGTGACACAGTCCGAGTCATCGAGATTGCATCGGGTTTGCGCTCACTTGGACAAGACGTTGTTCCATTCATACCGCGAGGCGGCGGCCCCGAACTGACAGCCCGGCTCGAGCCATATGCATCATACACTGCTCCGCATCTTGGAAGCGCCTCTCTCAACTATGTGTTTCTCTCGCTGATGAGCCAGTACATGATTCCGCCCGCCGTTTTGGAATCGTCTTTCGATATTGTTCAAGTCGAGAGCGCATATGCTTTGCCGCTGTCCAAGTTGCGACGCATCTCCGAAAAGAGAGAGGTCGTCTTTGATATGCACTCTCTCGCTGCAATGGACCTTGCCCCCTACTTGCCCAGACTCCTTGTAACACCGATAACCTCCCTTCTCCGAGAGGGGCAGGAGTCCCTGTGCAGGAAGAGCACATGTCTTGTTGTTTCAGAGGCTATGAGGCAGTATATCCTTCATCACTTCAGAGTGTCGCCTGAATTCATCCATGTTGTGCCAAACGGAGTCAACATTGCTCTTGCTGACATGGCAATCAAGTCGAGGAAACCTCGATACGAGCACTTGAGAGAGGGCAATGAGTTTCTGGCAGTCTATGTTGGTGGACTGGAATGGTACGAAGGAGTTGACATCGCCATTAGGGCGGCTCATCTGGTGAAATCCAGCAATCCAAGATTCAAGCTTCTGATAGCAGGCCGTGGTAGCGAAGAAGCCGCTCTAAGAGCTCTGGTGAAACGTCTGGGTCTTAGTGAAAACGTCGTCTTCTTGGGATGGGTGGACTATGAGGATACATTTGCCCTCCAGTCCATCGCTGATGTACTTCTTGCTCCAAGATTGCCATTGAGTAGGAGTAGATTCGAGATCAGCTCTCCCGTCAAGATTCCCTCCTACCTCACGGCTGGAGTCCCTATCATATCATCACGGATTGGCGACATACCGAACGTTGCTCGACACGAAAAGGAGGCACTCCTCCTAGAGCGAATGGATCCTCAGAGCCTTGCTGACTCCATTCTACGCCTTTCAGGGTCTCCACAAGAGGCGCTTGCAATGGCGAAGGCATGCCGCAGACGCGCCCAAGACTACTCCTGGATACGCATCTGCGAGAATCTGGCGGACATCTACAAGCATATCCTCGAGCATCAGTTCTAGCGGGAAGTTCGCCAACGCACTGCTATAGTCATCGTGTGAGAATACTATATATGCCGCGCCAAGGCTCAAGCTCAAGAGCAGACCACGATGATAGAACCCGCAGAGATCGTGATTTCGTTACTGCCTCCAGCGCTCCTCTTGATCTCAGGCTGGTGGCTTAAGAACAAGTTCTTTCACGAAATCGAAGGTGACGGACTGAGTTTCTTGGTCTCTCTTCTGCTCGGCACCGCCGCTTTCTCGGTGCCGTACATCTTGGTCGGAGTGACCACGAGTCTACTGAGTCTGTTTGTTGGGGCTCATGCGATAGCAGTTCTGCTTCTTCTGCTGACGTCCTGGAAACGGGCCATCGACTCGCTGAAGCACTTTGGTGTCCTGTTGACTGCCGTCAGGCCGCGGAGAGGCTTCCTTGCCGTCTTCTCCTCACTCAGCTTCTTCTTCTATAGCTGCAAGGCGATATTCACATGTCTCTTGGGTCCGATTGTGTCAGGAGACGCGCTCTACTTCTGGATATCCATGGGGAAGGTGTTCTTCAACCTCAACAACATTCCCGTCTTCGATCCGTATCACCTGTGGAACTACTCCGCAGAACCTCTGAGTTCCTCTCTGTATTCTTGGGGCTTCTTCTTCGCCGGTACTGCTGATCTTGAGGTGTTCCGCGGGATTTCCGTGCTGTTCTTCCTAGCACTTCCTGTGCTGTCCTATGAGATAACCAAGACGTGGAGTGGGAGCGACAGAGCCGCACAGATCACAATGGTGATTTCTTGTTTCATGCCGATTCTCGACTATATGGTGACAATCTACTCTTTCTATGCAGATGCAATGGCGGTCTTGTTTGCTTGCCTAGCAAGCCTAGTAATGAGAAAGGCAATCTGGGACCGATCGTCAAAGCACGCATTTCTGGCGGGTCTCTCAGTGGCCATGAGCATCTTGTCGAAGTACCATATTGGCCTGCTTGCTGCGTTTGTAATTGTGATTCAGCTTCTCTACTTCTTGGATCGACCCAAAGGTGGGTATGCTGTTCGAGGGGCATTGACACTTGCTTTTGCTCTTGTCATGATTGCTGCAGGAAATGTGATGTGGTCCTTTGGCAGCAGTGTGATGGCTCTCATCGTTCTTGGAATACTAGCTGCGGCAACAGCTTGGGCCCGCTCAGGTGATTCAGATGAAACTCCACGGGATTGGAGATCTCTCACAAGCATCCTCGTATCACTCATAGTCGGCGCGTCAGCCTCTTTGGTCTGGGGAGTACGAACACTCCTTCAAGGAGCGGCGATGTTCGGAATCCCCTTCCTGCGGCTGTTCCCCGTCTCGCCAGAGGCATCCGAAGTTGCTGATGTAATCAGTCAGTTCACGCAGACAGTGACGACAGCCGAACGTTTTACATCGTTGTCATTGATTGGCTTCGTCTTTCATCCTCTGATGAACGGTTTCTTCTCTCTGGCCATTCTGGCAATACTAGTATCTGCAGCCAGAAGAACTAGAGTCAAGTCCCTCCTCTGGGTTCTGCTGATCTGGTACATTGGCTACCTCAGCGTAATGGGCTACTACCCGTCTGGGCGCCATCTTCTTCCTACTGCTGTCTTCCTTGGCCCTCTCCTTAGCATCTCGCTTGACGAGCTCGCGGCTGACGGTCGCAGCCTTTGGTCAAGTCTGAATCCGATTCTGGTAGTGGTGCTATTCGCTACAACTTCCCTCTTCCAGATGGTCACGAGTAGTCTGGCGTGGATGGATCTTGGTTTCCCCTCGATTGGATTCGTTTCGATGGTCGGTATTCCCTATACAACCTCATTCGGCCTACTGACCACACCAGAACTGGTGCAAAGAACAGCAGTTGTTGCTCTGGTCGTAGCTCTTCTTCTGGTGTCGTCTCTGTTTGTTGGAAGGAGATATGATTTTGGAAAACGGGCTACGAACCCCCAGGTGTTTCTGTTCTTCGCGCTAATTCTATCATCTACACTAGTAATTCCCACTGCCATGCATGCATTCTCTGTTACATCTGGGAACATGCTCAACTATGACTATTCGGGGTCATGGAACAAGGGCGACATTCTCCTTGCTGATGCCATGGCAGACCTTGTTGATGAGGATGAAGTCATTCTCGCATATGGCGACATCATGCTTGCATACCGCGGCTTCAGAGTACTTGATCTGTATCATTCTGGGCTCTATGCGGTACCAAGCTTGGCGTCTTCTGAGAATCTCACTTTGATTTATTTGACACTGTGGAGCCTAGGTGTTAGATTCGTAGTGTTACCCTCGAATGATAGCTACCTGGCATCAAGCTATTGGGTGTTTGTCAGTCATGTTTCGTTTCCCGAATTACTGGTGTCGGCGAACGCTACAGTGTTTCTGATGGAGATGTCTCGTTGGCGGATATATCAGCTTCAGGATACACCTTCTCCTGATTCCTAGTCAACATGGATACCGTGCCGACTGCTGCTCGTTTGATGATTGATGGAAGCCCTATCGAATCCAGCATATCGCAGACTATCTGGAAATCGCTTTGTGTCAACGGTCTGTAAAGGAAGAGCACCAAGAAGTTCGTCGCGAGAACTGCACCGAGTTGAAGCAGTGGGCCCCACCAATATGTATCCAAGGGAAGCAGTGAAATCGCCCAATATGAGACGGAGTCCGCAATCAGAACAAGGATCCAAAGCGTTCCATCCTGTAGTCTTGGTTTGACACATAATCCAGTTCTTCTCTTCATTGCGGCATAAGCCAGAATACCCATGATGGAAAAGGAGACTGAACTTGAAATCGCTGCTCCCAACAGACCAATGACACGTGAGAGAATGAATGTGAGGAGCACATCCAGAGCACATGAAGCACACACAATCGCCGAAAGAAGTGCTGTTGCTCCTTGAGCTATCAGAATGCGCGATACTAGGAAGTAGAATGTGAGTGCGACGGTTCCAAGAACGAGGACAGAAAAGGAGCCTGAGGCGACAGCGAATTCCGAGGGGTAGAGAAGAAGAAGGACACTCCGACCTGCAACTGCAAAGGCGACTGCTAGAGGTGTGAAGAGGACGGCAATGTATCTAGTGCCCGCGTTAAGTAGTTGCTGTGTGTCTCTCCTTCTTGATGCAGCCAGCAATCCGCTTGCCATGGGCATAATCACAATAGCAAGGGGCTCAACTAGATATCTGAGATAAGTGGAAAGAACATAAGCATTCGAATATGCTCCGACATCTCCAACGCTCGTTCCCACGTATCTAAGAATCAGGACGTCAACCCCATCGATGACAGACCATGAGAGAGCAACCATGAGGAGGGGCAGTCCAAGGGTCAACATGGATCTAGCAGTGTCCGAACTGGGCCTTGGAACTTGAACGAAACCTCCTATTGAGAAAGCTAGTACTGCGGTCAGTATTGCTCCGATTGCCCCTGCAGTGACCGCAAGTACAGGGTCTATGGCTCCTCCTGCCACCAAGATGATGACGACTAGCAGATTCAGAACTGGCCCAAATGCCTGTAGCATCGAGTATCTCTTGAATTCCTCAAGTCCTCTCAGCTGAGCGGACACCGTGACAGACACAGTAGTGAAGGGAATCCCTATGCTCTGTATGATCAGAAGCGCAGAGATCTCTGGAGTTGACACGGCATACGCGAGCGCCTCAGAAGCGAGAACCAATATAACTACCGAAACGATAGAAAGAGCCGCGATAATGCCAATACTCGTCGAGAAGATTCTCCCTCGATGAGAACTCGTTTCTGATGCTGCAACCATCTGAGTCACGATTGGAGGAATTCCGGCCATAGTGATTACACTGATTATTGTAACGTATCTTGTCGAGAGAGCGACTAGACCCATGCCGTATGCTCCCAAGGCACTTGAAAGCACAACATTCAGTAGCAGGAGCGAAGAAGCTGAAACGAAGATGCCTCCTGTGACTAGAAGAGATCCACCGGCGAATCTTCCAAAACTGTCTCCATCCTTCATTTCGCTGTCTGTCGGCTTCATTGTGCTCAACTCACCTCTCGCAGTTTCTGGATTGCCCTGAGATACTCCGTGAATCCTAGAAGCATCCAGCTGTCCGCCCAGCGTGGAGTTGAGAGATTACTTCTCCCAATCCTGTATATTCGGCTAGAGTATCGGCCGTCTGCTCGTTTCATTCTCTTGTTGGCGAAGTCAGCGATTCTCGAGGCAATCATAAGGGCCGAGTTCATGAAGCAGCTTGCTTGAGAGAATACGATGATTCCTTGAGCGACATCGTGAATATCATGAGGATAGGAACTCCTTGTGCTGAATAGAGGAGCACCACTTGTCGAGAAAAGTCCTCCGTAGAATCTGATTCCTTTCTTTGCCGACTCAAGGAGTCTGGGATCCTCCTGTTGTCTGACTGCCTCGAGAAGGCTTTGAATTACGAACCCCGTGTGGTAGTTGTCTATGAACGGCTCTCTCCTATCAGATAGGAAGTAGTTCCATGATCCGTCGCCGTTCTGGCTCCTGAGGATTGAACCATATGCTCGTTGCGACAACTCTCCAAGCTTATCATCGGACAGTATCCTGGAAGCGGCCCGAAGAAACAGCGCTACAAACGCGTTGCTGTTGGTTATTGCCACACGCATTCTTGGAGTATAGGGAAAGCAAATGCTTCCATCACGGTATGTCAGGTAGCCGTTCTCTTCCACTAGATGTCTGGACATGCCGCGAACTCTCTCCAAGTACGTGCGTTCTCCAGTTACGACATATGCATCAATGTGTGCTAGGCCAACCAGTGCCGTGATTAGGGAAGACGGGTCGTCTGCAGCCATTATGTGACCTGTGCTCGTTCTCCACGTATAACCTGCTCCCCAGGAAGGATATTCGGTAGTGGGCAGCTTCTCTCTCCAGAGTGCGTCGCAGATTTGCGTCATTATACTCTGAGGGAACTCGTCAGGTGCGATCTGCGTCAGGCCTGCGTATGCGCGCCCTGCAATCGCGAGTGCCTTGACTGAAACCATTTCGCGGATGCCAAGCATCCTTTGCAGCCAATCTCTGTCCGTGAGAGAGAATCCTGCGCCACCATCAAGGATGTAGAATATAGGTGCCCAATGAAACGAGGGTGGGAGCAATGTGGTGAAAGCCTCTGCATACTGACCTATGTCAACCCCTTTCCACATCTTAGGCCAGTAGAACGCATGAAGTGAACGTATGTTTTGGAGAACTGCTGCGGTTTCTTCCTTGTCACTCAATGGCCTAGGCCCTCCTTCTCAATTACCGGGTTCCCGGAATCTGGTCATAGGCTCGAACCAGTTCGTCTTGGACCCTCTCCCATGACAAGTGCTGCATGAATGTTTCCTTTGCTCTCATTCCCATTTCCTTGAGCGACTCACGATTACGATAGATATCATGGAGAGATGACAGTATTGCATCAGGACGCTCCGAATCTGTCGTGTATCCCAGATTCCATTTCCTCACAATGCTCGCCAGCTCTCCAAAATCAGACACCAAGAGAGGGACTCCGTGTGAAGCCGCCTCGAAGACCTTATTCGGGGTTGCGTACATGTTGTTCGGAACGAGTCTGCTCACGAAAGAGATGCTAAGAGAAAGACTCGACAAGATGGCTGGAACCTGAGAGTAGTCAACCTTTCCCAGATATCTGATGGTTCTTGAGTTTCTATCTGCTTCTTCACTCACGTATTCCTTGAGAGGTCCCCATCCGGCAATCAGCAATCTGACATCATCGTGCGATTCAGCGAACATCTTGAAAGCGTTGACAAGTTGCGTGAGGTTCCTTCCCTCGATAAGCCCTCCGATATACCCAATGGTAAAATCGCCTGAATGGGACACCTTCTCCTCAGACTGGAAGTCTGCCGAGACCGTGTTTTGGACAACTATCGCATCCCTCCCACATAGAGAATCCATTCTCTTCTTGAGCAGGTGGCCTGAGGTTATGATTACATCTGCTCTCTTGGCCAACCTTGACTCAAGAGAATTGACCGAGATCTTGATTGCTGATGGCACCCCCGCAGAGAACATCTCAGCATATGATTCGTGAGCGTCTTAAACGACTCTCGCACCGGACAGTCTGGACATAAAGAGCGCAATTGGTAGTGTGTCGAAGTCGTGAGCATGGATTATCGCCACATCTTCAAGAAGAACCCCTAGCTTCCTAATACATCCAGCATAGAACATGAGTATCCTCCACATTGCGCGGATCCAACCGATCCCTCTTGCGCTATGAGCTAGTGGCGTGGCTCGAATCAATAGCGTGGTAAGTCCAGAAGCGTTTGCTTTGAAGTTCCGTGTTCCATTCTCGCCGAGGCCAACCACTCGGATGTCATAGCCCCTCTCTTGCAGTGTCTTCGCCTCTCGTGCGACGCGTGGGTCCGGATTGAGATCGTTCGTTACCAGCATGAGGATTCTTCGCATGGCCTGTCACCAATGGGTTCCATCTTCAGTTACTTCGGTTCCTGCATCAGTCGTTTCCTATCTCTTTCGTGAAATGTCTGCCTGTCCACCTTCTCCAATGTCCAGTAGTCCTCACAGATTGCCGAAACGAAGTCATCTCCAATTGTAATCATGCTATTCTGATCGAATCTGATCAGCGGCTGCATCAGATCTTTCGAACATAATCTTAGGAACGGATATCCAGACCTTATCATATCGAATCCTGGCGGTCTGAGATGTTGGCGCTCCGCTAAATCAAGGACGACCCTGACAATCGCTCTTCCTACTTCATTGGGACTGCCAAGTGTCTTCAACGGTAGTCCTGACTCATCTGCCACTGCGGCGGTGACGGCCTCTTCGATTAGGTCTCTTCTAACATCTGTGAGTCGGTTCTTGCCTGCCCATATTGTCTCTGGCCATTCAGTTGAGGATCGGAGAGTGATAGTTGGCTTGCCAAGCAGGAATGCTTCCTCTTGAACTCCACCACTGTCGGTTATGACCCCCTTTGAGTTCCTTAGGAGATTCACAAATTCAACATAGCCAAGGGGCTCGATTACCTCAATCTGGGGGGTCTCCAGCAAGGATTCCAGCCCAAATAAGTCGACCATCTTGCGAGTGCGAGGGTGTATTGGGAAGACGCACTTGATGTTAAGAGCTGCTAGCCCATGCAGAATCTCTGAGAGACTCACCTTATCGTCTGTGTTGCTTGGTCTGTGAATGGTCGCTAGCACGAAGTCGTCTTCAAGGCTCTTGTCTGAGGGATGCGCCACTGCCTCCTGCAGAGCATCTGCTACCGTGCTTCCAACAAGGAACACCCTACTCGGGTTGTGCCCCTCGCGAATCAGGTTATAGTAGGCGGTTTCGGTGGGAGCAAACAGAATGTCCGATACAGCATCAATTACCCTCCTATTGGTTTCTTCAACCATGCCACGGTCGTATGATCTGCAGCCTGCCTCGATGTGCCCAACAGGTATCTGCATTTGGCTTGCAGAAAGCGCCGCGGCCATTGCAGAGGCCGTATCGCCTTCAACAAGGACCACATCTGGCTCTGCTTCCATGAGTACGGAAGCGACTGCCTCCATGATGCTACTCACTTGTGCCGCGCCCTCTCTCGGTTGAGCTTCAAGGAAGTAGTCCGGTTCGCGGAGCGTGAGCTCATCAAAGAACAGCCTTGACATGGAGTAATCGTAGTGCTGACCAGTGTGTATCAACAGAGTGTCCACAGAGTCGGTTCTGTCAAGCTCCTTTACGACCGAGAGTGTCTTTATTATCTCTGGCCTAGTTCCTACGACAACTGCTGCCTTCATTGTGTGTCGACTCTGCTTGCATTCTCGCCAAGAAAAGGGTACGGGTCCATAGTCAAGCGGCCAGGCCATCAATCAACCAAGTCATGGACATGGAACACCCCTACTACATTTGTCCGTCCTGGAATCATCTTCACACCTGAGGTGAACACGATGTCCTTGTCCTTGCTTATGTAGCCTCTCTCATAGACGGCCCTGGTTGTCGCTTGGACCAGCGCGTCGACATTCTCCATGTCCTGGTCCTGAGGTATTGGATGGACACCCCACAGAAGCCTGAGTTTCCTCGCCACCTTCACATCCCCGGTGACACCAAAGATGGGGACTGGCGGCCTGAACTTCGAGACCCACCTGGCAGTGTAACCACTCCGCGTTGACGTCACTATGGCCTCTACTTTGTCTGGAATCAGGTTCACGGCCTCATAGGTGAGGTTTCCGATGATCTCTACTATCATCCTCTTGGGTGATGTGACATCCAGCGGGTCCTGCTTGGGAAGTATCTGCTCCGCCCTTCTGATGATCTTGTTCATCATGGTCACAGATTCCACAGGGAACTCGCCGACGGCTGTTTCGCCACTGAGCATCACAGCATCGGCACGATCTAGGACGGCGTGCGCTACATCGCTCACCTCGGCTCGAGTTGGCACGACCTCGCCCGTCATCGACTCCAACATGTGAGTAGCTACAATCGCTGGCTTGGCCCAGACGTTTGCTCTTCGAATCAAGTCACGTTGTAGAACGGGCACTTCCTCGAGTGGCACTTCAATGCCAAGGTCCCCTCTCGCAATCATCACACCATCCGAGTCTCTCAGGATTTCGTCGAAGTTCTGGATGGCAAGTGTGTGCTCAATCTTGCTGATTATCAGAGTTCGTTCGAGGCCCTTTGAGTCCATGCTCTCTCTAAGTCGCCTCACGTCATCCGCGCAGGTCACGAAGGATAGGGCCACGTAGTCAGGCTCGAGCTCTGCGGCCAAGTCTAGGTCCGCGATATCCTCCGGCGTAGGAACCTCACATGAGAGCTTGATGCCTGGGATATTGGCTCCTTTCCTGCTGGAGATGGGTCCTCCGTGAAGGACTTCAGTGATTACCTCCTTGCCCTTCACTGTCTTGACAGTCAATCGGACAATCCCGTCATTCAGGGCGATGATGTCTCCCTTCTTCACATCCAAGGGGAGCTGTTCATGTGAGATTGACACTCGGTCCTTATTGCCCACGAATTCATCAGTGGAGAGGGTGAACTCCTGTCCTGTTTCCAGATTGACAGGTGCCTCCATCTCTCCAATGCGTATCTTGGGTCCCTGAAGGTCGAAGAGGACCGCCAGCGTATCGTCTATTGATCGAATGGCCTCGAAGGTCGCCTTTGCTGTCTTATGATCCTCATGGGAGAGGTTGAGCCTGGCAACATCCATGCCTGCATCCACCATCTTGGTCAGGGTGTCCTTTGACCGCGATGCCGGCCCTATCGTGCAGACGATCTTTGACTTGACGCCATCATACACCATTGTCTTTTCCACCGATTGGTCTTGCCTGCACACAGCACATAATAGAACTTGTCCATGCGAAGCAACTGCGAGGTTCACATGGATGGACATAAATCGGATGCCCTCTCTCAATGAAGGGAGACATCACGATACACGTGCAGGTGACCATGAATGGTAGACATATCCGACATACGAGCAATTGAGATTCTGGACTCTCGGGGGAACCCGACCCTCATGACAAAGGTGATTCTCTCTGATGGAACGAAGGGTGTAGCAAAGGTCCCCAGCGGCGCCTCCACAGGGATACATGAGGCAGTCGAGCTCCGGGACGGTGGGGCGAGATTCGGAGGAAAGGGGGTCACGCAGGCTGTGAGCAACGTCAACAAGGTCTTGCGACAGGCAATGAAATCTGTCAATCCGCTCTCACAAGATGATGTCGACCGGGCTCTCCTCGCTTCTGACACCACAAAGGGCAAGGGCAAGCTCGGCGCAAACGCGATTCTCTCGGTTTCCATGGCAACTGCAGTGGCGGCTGCAGAACACCTGAACATGGAGCTCTTTGAGTATCTCAAGACCAAGGTCTTAGGCCGGCCTGCGAAGTACCTTCTCCCAGTGCCTATGTCAAATGTCATCAACGGCGGAGCTCACGCTGGCAACAGTCTTGCCATTCAGGAGTTCATGGCGCTGCCTATCGGGGCCAAGACGTTTCCGGAGGGTCTGAGATGCATAAGTGAGGTCTATCATGCCTTGGGCAAGCGCATGATCAAGAAGCATGGCCGGATGTCGAAGCACATTGGTGATGAGGGTGGCTTCTGCGGCTTTGGTCTCAAGTCCACCAGAGATGCCTTTGATGAGATCATCTGGGCCGTAGAAGAGGCCGGATACAAGCCGGGTGATGAAGTAGTCCTTGGCATCGATGCAGCCGCAAGCGGCTTCTACAAGGACGGCAAGTATGAGGTTGATGGCAAGAAGCTAGACCCCTCAGAGCTCTTGGACTTCTACATAGACCTTGAGAAGAGCTATCCTCTTCTGACAGTGGAGGACCCCTTCGAGGAAGAGGCCTTTGATGACTTCGCAGCGTACCTCGCGAAGACGAAGGCTCAAGTTGTGACTGATGACCTGACTGTGTCAAATCCTGAGATTGTCGCAAGGGCCATCAAGGAAAAGGCTGGCAATGCTCTGCTACTCAAGGTCAACCAAATTGGGTCTGTTACAGAGGCTATTGAGGCTGCTAAACTGGCGAACAGTGCTGGGTGGGGCGTGGTGGTCAGCCACAGAAGTGGTGAGACCGGCGACACCTTCATCTCGGACCTCGCTGCGGCTCTGTCCAATGGCCAGATCAAGACCGGGGCTCCGGCAAGAAGTGATCGAGTCGAGAAGTACAACCGCCTCCTTGAGATATTCGATGTCCTGGACGGCAAGTGTGACTACCCGCGAGCTGATTTCCGGTCGGCATGGAGGAACTACTGATCTATGACAGAGAAGAGAACAGCAGTTTTCATCGTGATGGACGGCCTTGGAGACCGGCCTGTTCCTGAACTGGATGGGAAGACGCCGCTAGAGGCCGCCAAGACCCCCGTGATGGATCGACTGGCAAGAGAAGGTCAGACAGGACTCATGGATGTTATTGGACCCGGCATCACACCTGGGAGCGATGCTGCTCATCTAGCCCTCTTCGGCTACGATCCCTTCACTACATACCCTGGGAGAGGTCCTCTTGAGGCCGCAGGTGCAGGTCTGGAAACGAGACCTGGAGATGTTGCCTTCCGCACCAACTTCGCCAGTGTCGATGCGAACATGGTGGTGACAGACCGTCGAGCTGGACGGACATTCAGCCCAGATGAACAAGAAGCCCTACAGAAAGCGATTGATGGCATGGAAATCGGTGACGTGAAGGTGAAGTTCATCGCCACCGTGGAACATCGAGGTGCAATGATACTGTCTGGTCCGGGTCTCTATGCCGACATAAGCGATGTCGACCCGCACGAGGTGGGAAAGAAGGTATTGACCTGCGAGCCGTTGAAGCCCGAGGCCAAGAAGACTGCTGATGTCGTGAACAAGATGATGAAGGAGGTCCACGAGAGAATACGGGACCTGCCACTCAATAAAGAGAGGAAGAAGGCCGGGCGGCCACTTGCGAACGCCATTCTCATTCGAGGTCCGGGAAGACACGGCGAGACCCCCACACTGGGTGAACGATATGGCATAAAGTCGGCAGTCATAGCAGGTGGGGCACTCTACATCGGGACCGCCAAGTTTGTTGGAATGAAACATGTCCCGGTGGAGGGCCAAACGGGCACCATTGACACGAGCTTTCACAATATCGCCATGAAGACAATCGAGTGCATCAAGGGCGACTATGACTATGTCTTCGTGCATATCAAAGCCACAGACAACGCCAGCCATGACCACAATACTGCGCAGAAGGTCTTGGCAATTGAGAGGACGGATGAGATGGTTGGGAAGATCATCGAGGCGACCAGTACCGAAGTAGTGCTTGCAGTCACAGGAGACCACTCCTCGCCTGTCAGCCTCGGTGAGCACTCGTGCGACCCTGTACCAGTACTGCTTTGGGCTGACTTTCTCAGGGCTGACGAATCCAAGCACTTCTCAGAGTCGGAGGCGGCCCGTGGGGCTCTACACACCTTGCGAGGCCGTGACATACTCCCTATCCTGCTCGGTTACGCAGGTCATGTCGAGAAGTTCGGAGCCTAGGACACGTCTATGGCTTGATTCCAGACTTGCCAATGGCTCTATACTCGAAACCTTCAGCCTCGACACTCTGTTCGTCGTAGACGTTTCTTCCGTCCACAATCACAGGAGTTCGCATCACTGACTTGAGTTTGGGCAGATCAAGTTCTAGATAGTCTCGATGCCGTGTTACCAGGGCGAGACAATCCGATCCTTTGGCAGCCTCCATGAGGTCGCGCATAACCTCATGTGGTCCGAGGTCCCACTCTCGCACGTAGGGGTCATGTAGCACGACCTTTGCTCCCTTGCCCTCAAGGGAGGCTATGAGTGCCTGCGCCGGAGTATTCCTCGTGTCATCCGCGTTCTCAAGGTAGGCAATGCCGAGGACTGTCACCTTGGCCTTGTGCATGTCCACTCCTCTCGTATTCAGGGCGTCTTCAATGAGGAAGCTCATGTGGATAGGCATGTGGTTGTTAATCTCTCGCGCAAGTGTGATGAACCGAGGTTCCATCTTCTGGGACCCGTACTCATTGAGGCCGTAGCGAAGGAGCCATGTGTCCTTAGGGAGGCAGTGACCACCGACGCCAGCTCCTGGGATGTGCATCATCCTGCTGGGCAACTCGTTGACGAGGTTGATAATCTCATAGACATTCACACCCAAGCTCTCACATACTAGAGCCATCTCATTGGCGAATGCAATGTTGACATCCCGGTAGGCGTTCTCAATTGTCTTGCAGAGCTCCGCTGTCAGGACGTCCGTTGTGTGTATCTTGGCCTTCACAACCTTGCTGTAGATTGCCAGAGCCTTCTCCGCGCATGTTGACGTGATCCCTCCGACAATCCTTGGCAGATTCACAATGTTGTTGATCAACTTCCCAGGCATCACTCTCTCGTAAGCAAAGGCGAGATGGAAGTCCTCTCCTCCCCTCATACCTGAGTGCTCTTCAATGATCTTCTGAACGATGTTCTGTGTTGTCCCCGGAGCCACGGTCGACTCTACCACGACGAGCGTGCCTTTCTTGATCCTCTTGCCGATCTGTTCGCTGACCTCCTTGAGTGATTGATACTGGGGTATGTGTTGGGGGTCAGTTGGAGTCTGCACGTCAATGAGGATCACGTCTGAATCTCGAAGAACCTCGACATCATCTGTTGCTCTGAATGATCCTTTCTTCACAACTCTCGCTATGAGTTCGTCAAGACCGGGTTCGTCTCCCTCAAAAGGTGATTTGCCCGCGTTGAGGTGGTCAATCTTCCACCCGGATCTCCTCGACCGTCTCTGGAGTCCGGTTACATCGAATCCGTCAACATCAGCTAGGAGGGCTGCAGCAGGAATGCCTACGTAGCCCATGCCGATGACTGTGATCTTTGTGGCCATGGATACACACGTCCAGCGATTCTAATGAATCGGGCGAGCTGGGCCAACAAGAGACTCAAGAAAAGCGTTATGATATGTGGACCGATGTACTCCTGTCGGTGACAAGGTTTAATCGACTTCGGGTGCCGGAGGACAGTGAGGTGGAGTAGACGGCGCTGACACTCACAACTGTCTGTGTGCTCTTTGGCATAATCGGTCTGGTCTCTGGAATCTTGGTAGGGAACCTAGGAGGACGCAACTTCTCGAAGTACATAATCCCTACTGCCATTCTAATCATGATAGTGATTCCTTGGATTCTATTCTACTCACTGGGTCAGGTGCTAGTCATCTATGAGCCCATCGACGACTGGGGTGGCACGGGCGCCTTTGGGTTTGGGAGTCCCACATGGCTTCCACTGATAGGTACAATCACTGGAGGGTTCCTCGGAGGCTACAGCGGGTTCCAGTGGTCAGAGTTTGGGGATAAGTCCTGTTTTCGATGCCTGATGGCTCCAGTACTCCTTGTCTTTGCCCTCTCGATTCTGATGGTTCTATTGTAGACTACTCCACATCGACAACGGAGTCCACTCGATGGATCGAGTCTTCCACAAACTCAAGGTGCTCGATGATCATCTCGATGGCATCGTTAGGGCAGACCTCAACACACCTTCCGCACGCCCTGCATTCGCCGCTTATCTTGGCCTTTCCGTCCACAAGTGAAATGGCATCCACAAAACAGATGCCTTCAGTACAGGTGCCACACCCAATGCAGTCTTCAGTAACACGTACGTCCACGCCGGGCATTTTGGTCACCTTCCGGCTGATGGCTGGGTTAAGGTCTGGGAGCATCCTCCAGAGACAGCAGCACGGGCAGCAGTTGCATATGGTGAGGAGCTTGTCTCCAGGCGCCACGTTCAACCAAGTGGAGTCGAGTTTGTTGCGTCCGATGAGGTGCACAAGCCCCTTTTCTCGGCAATCGCGAGCGTACTCGTGGGCCTCCTCTTTTGTCACGCGCCTTCCAAGTTGTGGGTTGATATCGAGGACCGCCTCACCAAGAAACAGGCATCCGTGGTCGATTGGGTAGTCTTCGCACTTCGATGCGTCTCTGCAGATGCAGAAGTTCATTATCCAATGGTAATTCGCCTTCTCGATGAAGTGATGAACAACGGCTGAGGGAAGCGCTGTGTCAATTGGCTGGTCTAGGCTCTGATTGATCTGGATGGTCTTCTGAACAACACTGTCTTTCGGGAGGTAGATAATGTCGTCTCCCTCAAACAGCATCTTGTCGATCACCCGGCCGACAACAGGGACCCTTGTCAGCTTGGCGATAATGCTGACATTTGGGAATGTCTTCTTGAGGAGCTCGACAAACCAGAGAGGCCGTGCCATGCAACGACACGCTGCACTGCGCCTCATATTACTATCGAAAGGCGGAATGGTCAGACTCAAATCCGTACTTGTCTATTCCTCAGGCAATGCCAGTCCGCGAGATCTTGCTCCTCGGTAATCCGCTCCTCTACCAGAGGTGTGCGGACGTGACCAAAGAAGAAGCCCCTCTCCTACGAGACACAGTGTGTGACCTCCATGACACGCTCATGGCCTTCAGGGAGAAGCATGGTGTAGGTCGGGCCATAGCGGCACCTCAGATTGGCTTGATGAAGCGGGTGGTCTACATGCACATCGACACGCCCAAGGTGTTCATCAATCCCCATCTCACAGATCTGAGTGAAAGCATGATTGAGATTTGGGACGACTGCATGAGCTTCCCCGAGATCTTGGTCAGGGTCTTCCGGCACAAGTCCGTCACTGTCGAGTACCGGGACATGGAGTGGAGAGTGCAGTCGCTGCGCCTAGAGGACGACCTGTCAGAACTGCTGCAGCATGAATGTGACCATCTTGATGGAATCCTTGCGGTTTCGCGGGCCATTGATGGCCGGTCTTTTGCCCATGTGAGTCAGAGAGCACTCCTAGAATCTTGATTTCGACATCAAGCGCTATTCCTATATGGTCCTAACACAAACGTCCGTCAGTTCGAGAGAGGAATGCGTCGATGAAATACCTCCGATACATTATCGTCATTCTCATTATGGCCGCGATCGTTACCGTCGGCCTATCTGCAGCATACGGTTGGTTCCTTGGACAGAGCATCTATGTTCACACGTTCCAGGACAAGGCCAATGTCAACTTCTGGGAAACATGGACCCTACAGAACAACATCTTCTATGCCTCTGCATTACTTGCACTCCTGAGCAGCGTCGTGACACTCTGGACCAGATCGACGTTCCTCACCTTCATGTCCGCGCTCTCCCAGACTGGTCCTGTTGCGAAGCGTCTTGACATCAAGACCGCAGTAGCTTGGCGGCTTCTGCTTGTGGGTGTCTTCTTCCTCTACTATGTATCCACAGGAGGCTATGCTGTAACAGGACAGAACGTTGCATTCCTCATGATGCTCTCCGGCGACGGCTCGATATCCATGTCACCCAGTGACCTGGCACTCCTCTTCTCTCTACCATTCAGCCCGGGAGTATCAGCCGCGTCAATACAGACGCTAGTCCCCGCGATGGAGGCCTATCAGCTCTATGCTGGTCTCATCTCGACGCTCCTGATAGCCACGGCTGCTCGCTTTGCATTGAGCCTTATCACTGACCTCATGATGCAGCGTCGTGATGTCTTCACAGTCGTTTCCAAAGGACTATTCGTGATATCTCTGGTTCTTGGCATTGAGATTCTGGGAGTGCCCTTCTGGACTGTGAACGCCGGGACATGGATGAGCTATCTCGCTCTGCTCATTGGCTTGGGTGCCAGTCTCTTCGGCTCCTTCATGTTCATGGTCATGCGTGTTCGATCCGGTGATGCCCGTCAGCGTCTTGGTAGCAAGATCTCATCTCTTGAAGGTGACCTAGTTCGCCTCCAGGGCGAGCTGCTGTCGATTCGTCAGGAATACGAGGCTGGAGCGATAGACGCAGAAGACTACAGGAAGCGCGTATCGATGCTTATGGAGGACCGCGCAAACATCTCAAATGAGCTGCGCAGGTTGAAGATAGAGCGAATGCTCCCAATCGGAGGTTCTCCCCGGAACTTCGCTCTGCTTTCGGCCTTTCTCATCATCATTGTAGTGATGCTGCCAATAACGCAGGCTTTCTACTACGGGATACAAATGCAGGGTGACAGGTACATCGACTGGAAATTCAATCCTGAGACCGCCAAGGAAATCGAGGTCACCAACTGGGCGGCAGGTGTTGATGAGATGGTCATCAAGGATCTTGATGATCTGACTGTGAACGCAACGCCAGAGAGTCAGGTGGAGTCTCTGACCAATGTACGACAGTGGGACCAACAGGCCAGCTATCTACGCATGAGAAACCAGATTGGAGCGAACTGGATGCAGTTAGCGGACTCTGACATCGTGTTCTTGAAGGGACACGAGTATTGGATTGCGCCGCTAACATTCGATACCAGTGAAACGTGGAATTCGTTCATCAACCGCTACATTCTCTTCACACACACAGAGGGCATAGTTGTGCTAGATGCGTACAGCGGCGAACTGATTGAGCACGACAGTCTAGTCGCACTCTTCAACCGGACTGATGATATCAACTTCTACTACGGTGAAGGTCTCGGCTTCAACGATGTAGTCTTCGTCAATGTAGAGAACTTCGAAGAGGTCGGGAACGGCACTTTCGCAGGTGCTCCAGACTACACTCTCCGTGGCTTTGAGTCGTTCTTCTACATCTTCTCCATGGGCCCGAGCGCGTGGTCATATCTCGGAAGAGACATGGATATGCTCGTCGAGAGAGATGTCGTGTCGAGGGTTGGGTCTGTCATGTTGCAGGGCCTCACAGTCGACAGCGACCCCTACATTGTCGTGGATCCCTCAGGGAGAATCTACTACGCTGTGTCCATATTCATCGACTACCACCTGTCCACTGGATACGCGCATGAGAACTACATGCGGTTCATGGGCGTCGCACTCGTTGATATCGAGACTGGCGAAATCGGGTTCTACGAGTCACCGGCCTTTGGTGATGGATTCTTCCTTGATGCCACCTATCGGGGGTACTACAACTGGCAAGAGACTCCTTCCTGGCTCGAGGCACAGCTGAAGTGGCCAGAGGACCTGTACGAGAGACAGCTTCACATCGCCTACATATACCATGTCAATCGCGCTGAGATCTGGAGCAACGGTGTAGACTTCCATGAGAGCCCCGAGGACTCTGACACAAGGTACGTGATTATGACTATCGAGGGTGAAGAACGGTTCATTGCCTACCACAATGCTGAGTTCAAGGACTCCCCTGCGCACAACCTAGCTGGTATCTACATCATGGGATGCGGAAACAAGAACTTCGGGGAGCTCGTCTTCTACAAGGCTGGAGAGGAAGGCTATTCAACATGGCTAGGTCCGACCGCCGTTGTGCAGGCATTTGAAACGAATGACGTAGTCAGGACACAGCTCCAGTTGTGGGGCGCGCACCGATACGGGAATCGTCTCTTGTATCATCTGGGCGGCGATCTCTTCTTCGTTGTGCCTGTGTTCCTCGAAGTCGAGACCTCGACGAACCGCGTTATCGAGAAACTCGGCGGTGTGGGTCTCGTTGACGCTCGCACAGGAGAGCGTGTCAAACTGGGAGGAAATGTGGTCGAAGCATACTATGCCATGTTTGGTCTGCTGAACCAGACTATTGTGGAAGCTGGTGAGGTTGGACTTGAAAGCGTGACACTGAGCCCCTTTGCGGTGGAAGAAGGTGAGTTCGCGAGCCTCGTGGCGCTGATGCGTAACAATGACAATGTCAGTCATCACCTGTACCTTGACGTAATAACGCCCGGTTCAGCCAACTTCTCGCTGTTTTGGCACGGTCTAGAAGTCATAGATGTGGCTGGCAACTTCACTATGGATATTGGTGTTGTCGGCCCCGGAGACGTGTATGGGACTGCACCAATGCTGACCGCATACCTCTCAGAAGGCCAGATTCTGGTACAGTATCTCGTGCAAGTTGTGCTGCGGACTGAAGACGGAATCGTTGACACACTCAACCTAGTGCTCACAGTAAGGTGACTACAGCAGGGATCTGAACCACTGAACGGTGTCATTGATCCCCTCACTGAAGGGGACCTCTGGAGCGAAGCCAAGCAAGGCCTTGGCTCTCTCCATCTTCCCGATACTATCTCGAACATCTCCCTGCCTAGGATCGACGTGTGCTATCTGGGGGCTATGCTCCTTGGCAAGCCCTCGAACAGCAGAGGCGAGATCATTGATACTGATGGACTCGGTTCCTGATATGTTGATTATCTGGCCTGCTGCCTGATCAACTTCCGCAGCTAAGATTGTGCTGCGAACAACATCTTTCACATGAATGAAGCTCCTTGTCTGCTTGCCATCTCCCTCAATGCTCAATGGCTGCCCGTGCAGCGCGTTGCTGATGAAGATTGACACCACCCCGCTGTACTCTGAGAAAGCCTGTCTCGGTCCGTAGACGTTGAAGTAACGGAGTATTGTGTATTCCAGTCCGTGTGTGGCGGAGAATGCTTGGCAGTACATCTCAGCAGCCGCTTTGGAGGCGGCATAGGGGCTCAGCGGTTCAAGAGGAGCCGTCTCATCGACCGGAAGTACTTCAGGATCTCCATAGACTGCGGCGCTCGAGGCTAGGACGAATCGCCTTGCACCAAGTCGGCTAGCCACATCAAGTGCATTCACAGTCCCTCCGACATTGACGCGGTTGACCTCCTGCGGGTTCTCAACAGACATTCTGACAGAGGAAATGGCGGCAAGATGGAAGAAGAGGTCGATCTCTCCTCTGACTCTCAGGGGCAGTTCTGGATGACAGATGTCCTCCTCAAGAAACTGGAACCTGTCATCATTCATGGCTGAGGAGAGGTTGGACTTCATTCCAGTTCGAAGGCTATCGACGCCAATGACCTCGTAGCCTCCTTTGAGCAGTGCATCTACAAGATGGCTTGCTATGAAGCCTGCCGCGCCTGTCACAAGTACTCTACCCGTCATCGCTGGAATGATTGCAGTACGACCCTCAATACTGTTTCCCTCTGGGTCTCCCCATTGGTCGTATCCATGTACACTACGTTAGATTTATGAATTGGAGTCAGCGGCAACGCAGCCAGCAAGCATGGTCTTGGCTAGGGCAGGTCTAACGATGATATCAACTCTCTATGAGGTTCTTCAAATCGTAGTCCTCATACTCACTGTACTCTTCCTGGTGGTGGCGGTAGAGTATCGTCGGCTGTCATTCGCAATCATTGCCTTTGCAGTCGGCAACCTCTTCCTCAGCATGTCTTTCGCCGTGCTGGGTGCCCCGCTCGTGGCTGTGTTCAATGCCACCGTCTTCTCAGGTGCCATTGCGATTCTCTTCCTCTCCGCCATGAACCTAGAATCTCCCGAGGTTCAGGAAAAGGGGATGGAGGAGTCATCCGTCGAGGAGGTACAGGACCAATGAGATACAAAGCAGCTGCCCTCTTCCTCTCGATTATTGCTATGGCCATGATTGCGGCACATCTCCTTGATTTCTCGGTGTTTCCACTTGGGGCCCCTGCTTCATCACCGGACCCCATAGCTTCGGTCGCCGATTGGCTCTGGTCCTATCGTACTATCGACGTTCTGATTCAGGGAGTGCTTCTCTTGGCCGCTGTGATGGGTGCGTCTGCCATGTTCAGAATGAGGCATACCGAGGAGGATGTGTAAGATGCTCGACATGCTCCACTTCTATCTCATATTCGCCCTGATTCTCTATCTTCTCGGGATCTACACGCTCGCCAGCAATAGGAATCTCATCAAGATGGTGATTGGCATAGAGATTCTCGTTGCGGCCGTAAATCTCAACTTTCTCGCCTTGTCCTCCTTCACTACCGGCCCTTCCGTGATTGGACCAGTTGACCCGATGGTACAGGTCTTCGTAATCCTCTCTATCTGTGTTGGGGGTGCCATTGCTGCTGTAGCGATGAGCCTGATAGTGCGAGCATATCGTCACTACGGCACTCTTGATGTCCGTGAGTACAGGAGGTTGCGAGAATGATTGTACCAATCGGCCTCGCAGGCTGGCTGGTCTTCCTTGTGCCAGCCATTGGAGCATTACTCACTCCTGTCTTCGCGAGAATACACGGAAACCTGCGGGATGCCATGGCAGTCTTCATCGGGTTTGTGACCGCCTTTCTTGCCCTGGATATGCTCGCCACCATGATCACTGCACCTGAGGTATACCCTCTCACACCGGAACCATTCCAATGGATTGTCTGGGGCACAACCAGTATCGAGTTCGGAGTCATGATTGATCCACTAAGCGTACTCCTTGCCGTGATTGCAGGTGGCATCGGCTCTCTCATCATTCTCTTCAGCGTAGGATACATGACCGGACACGACGACGAAGGAAATGTTGTCAAGGACCCGAGCCTCACTCGGTACTACTTCTTCATGCAGCTCTTCGTGTCAGGGATGATTCTCCTCGTAGTAGCAGACAACCTCCTCATGACCTTCGTCGGCTGGGAGATTGTCGGCATGTGCAGCTACGCGCTCATTGGCTTCTGGCACAACATGAAGACTCCCAGTCCAGTTCCAGAGTACAAGACTGAGGGTGAGTACAACGCAGCCTGCGGAATGAAGGCCTTCATGGTGACACGTGTCGGCGACATCGGTCTGCTTGCTGGAATTCTTCTCCTCTACTTCCTATCTGGAACGTTCAACTACAGGGAGCTGGGTCACATCGCAGAAACCAATGCGTGGCCTGTCGATCCAGGTCTCCTGACCAGCCTCTTGCCTCTGGTCGCGATTCTCATCTTCGCGGGGCCAATAGGCAAGAGCGCTCAGTTCCCCCTCCACATATGGCTCCCGGAGGCCATGGCAGGTCCCACAACAGTCAGCGCCCTCATTCATGCTGCGGCGATGGTGAAGGCTGGTGTCTACCTCGTTGCCCGAATCATTCCTATTCTGATATGGGTCGTGAGCTATGTCGGCGGGATTGCGGTATTCTTCCAGACGGTGGCATGGATTGGAGCCTTCACTGCCTTCATGGCTGCGACCATGGCGCTCGTACAGGATGAGATCAAAAAGGTCCTTGCGTACTCCACTGTATCACAACTCGGCTACATGTTCATGGTCCTCGGCGCATCTGGTTTCGTCGCAGAGGGTGTTGCAGCATACGCTGCTGGAACCTTTCATCTCCTTGCCCATGCCATCTTCAAGGCCCTCCTCTTTCTTGCTGCCGGGTCCGTTCTCCATGCCACTCAGACTAAGAAGATGAGTGAGATGGGCGGCATCAAAGACGACATGAAGATAACTCGCTGGACCTTCGTATTCGGCGCGCTCTCTCTTGCAGGTGTCGCTCCCTTTGTTGGCTTCTGGTCAAAGGAGCTAATATTCGAGGCACTCTGGCATGGCGGAGAGTACCTTCTCTTTGGCATGGCATTCCTCACAGCCATTCTGACAGCGTTCTATACCTTCAGAATGATCTACTCTACCTTCTACGGAGAGAAGTCGAAGCACATCAAAGAACTGGAGTCACACGGACACCACATACACGAGGCACCAAAGTCCATGCTGGTCCCCCTCATAGTTCTCGCTGCCCTTGCCATCATCGGTGGGCTGTTTGAACCGGTCTTCTTCCAGACCTTTGGTCTGATTGGTGAGGGAATCTTCGAGTGGAGTCATGTTGTACCTTGGGGCTTCGGACTCACAACACTCCTCACAGTGGTTGTGTGGGGTGTGGGCATAGGCTCTGCCTTCTGGATCTACTGGAGAAGAGGACATGACTTCAGTGGCCTGAAGGACGGATTCCTGTACAGGTTCCTCTGGAACCGCTGGTACATCAACAGGACTTTCTACAGGGTGTTTGTGGACGGCTACCTATGGATGAGTCGAGGAACGAAGTCCCGCGTCGAATCTGCACTTCTGTCATTCAGTGCATCCGTGAGCCGCGGGATGGACTCCCTTTCAAAGGGTTGGAGACGCACCATGACTGGTGTGCTCAATGCAAATGTGTTGGGCATGATGATAGGCATCATCGCGTTTCTTGCGATACTGATTCTGCTATAGGAGGATGAGAGTGATGCAAGTATTCGATATCATGACCCTCTTCTCCTCCGAGATGATCCTGACCCTCATTATCCTGATCTTCGGTGGTCTGCTGACTCTGATTGCCGGACAGAGGTCTGAGCGTGCAGGACAGATCCTCGCTGGACTCTCTCTGCTGGGAGCTCTTGTCCTCAATGTCCTGCTACTGCTCCAGCTTGAACCATCATCGCACATCTTTGAGAGCTTCGTCTGGCTCTCAGGCGACACGGGGCCAATCATGACTCTCGGGTTTCTGGCAGATGGGCTCAGTGTTCCCGTGGCCATACTGATTGTTGGTCTGGGGCTGTTTTCCGTCACATTCTCCTACGTCTATATGAAGGAGCTTCGCAACCCCGGACTGTTCTACGGACTGATGGTGTGGTTCATAGCCGCCATGGTTGGGGTTGTGTACGCTACCAATCTGGTGCAGTTCTTCGTGTTCTATGAGCTGATGCTGATACCTGCGTTCATTCTGGTCTACCTCTATGGTGTGTCAGAGGATTCGCAGACCAGGAGCAGGAACGCCCTGCAGTTCTGGGTCTGGACAGCACTAGGTGGGCTGATCTCCTTGGTTGCAGTGTTCATGATCTATGGCCTTACAGGTACGTTGGAGATTCTCACTCAGGACGTACTCATGAACATCAACTACCTTGACACATCCGTCATTCCTGTCGACATTGCTCGAATCATTGGTCTCATCTTCCTGCTCGGATTCGGGATCAAACTAGGTCTTGTTCCCCTTCACGTATGGGCACCTCCTGTCTACGGTGAGGCTCCCATACCGGTGCTGGTGCTTCTCAGCGGTGCCATGACCAAGACTGCTGCCTACGGAGTCATCCGTATTGTCATGCCTCTCTTTGGAGATGTACTGGGAGGCTACTCACTGGGGCTCATGGTCATCTCGGTGGTGACCATGTTCTATGGTGCCATTCTTGCCATAGCACAGGATGATCTCAAGATGACCTTGGCATACTCGAGTATCAGCCAGCTGGGTTACCTGATGTTTGGCTATTCCTCTATGACAGCAGTAGGCCTGAACGGTGCGGCCTTCCAGCTGATAAACCATGGAATACTGGCCAGCCTTACGTTCTTCTGCGCGGGAGCCCTCAAGATGAGGACCGGCACGATGCGCTTTGACAAGTTGGGTGGTCTCGGGCCAAGAATGCCCTATCTCGCTACAATCTTCATCATCGCTGCTCTTGCCTTGGCCGGCACTCCTCCCCTCTCAGCTTTCGCCGGTGAGTGGATGATCTTCTCTGGCTCGGCTTTGAGAGGAGTCTTTGACGGGGCCGCATATCTTGCCCTGACAGTGATTGGCGTAGTTGCTACAGGTCTCACCGCAGGATACTACCTCTGGGCTGTACGACGGATATTCTACGGGCAGCTGCCGACCGAACTTGAGAATGTGAGAGACGCGCCTTGGACGATTGTGGCCATTGGAGCATTCCTGGCACTGTTTGTTGTGATACTGGGCGTGTATCCTTGGCTACTCTGGAGATGGGTGAGTCCTGTGCTGAGTGTTTTCACTCTAGGAGGCTGAATGGTATGCAACTGGATTTCCTAATCATTCCCGAACTCGGCGCTGTGATGCCTATCCTGGTACTGGTGGCCTTCGCGCTCCTGGCAGCAGTGATCTCTGAAGTGGTCATGATTGCTCGAAAACATGAAGCACGTCGACTTCCTGCTGTCATTTCGGCTATTGGCTTCGCCCTTGCACTGGTCTACGTCTACACACTTGCACAGCAAGTCTGGGCTGATGGAGTCGCTACGTACATCTGGTCTTGGGGTACGGACAGCTATGGGGCTCCCTTGGGTGTGGTCTTGGCTGCAGATGAGCTATCCGTTCTCCTGATGGGTCTATTCACACTCATGGGTCTAGTAGTAAGCATCTACTCTATAGGTTACATGAGTGAGGACTCCGGACTTACTCAGTACTACGTGCTGCTTCTCATCATGGTTGCTGCCATGAACGGTGTAGTCGTTTCCGGCGACCTGTTCACGTTGTTCCTGTTCTATGAAACAATGGGTCTCTGTAGTTTTGTGCTAGTGGCCTTCAGGCGGACCTGGGAGGGTCTCGAGGCTGCAATCAAGTATCTGATGATGTCCGCCATCGGTTCCACACTGATTCTGTTCTCGGCCAGTTATCTCTACGGTCTGACTGGAACCCTCAACCTTGGAGCAATGTCGAGCGCAATTGCAGGCTCGGGCCATCCGATGATTCCGATCATCGTGGCTCTCTTGACTGCTGGTTTCGGCGTGAAGGGGGCCATAGTTCCCTTCGCAGCATGGTTGGCTGATGCCCATCCTGCGGCACCTAGTGGAATCAGTGCGATGCTTTCTGGTGTTGTGATAAAAGTCGGTATCTACGGAATAATCCGGATGAATGCCATCATCTTCCCGACCACTGTGACATTCCTCGACTGGCCTGTACTCATTGCCATCTTCGCACTGGTGACAATGACGGCAGGTAACTTCTGGGCACTCACACAGAAGGACTTGAAACGGATGTTGGCCTACAGCTCGATTACACAGATTGGATTCATTCTGTTTGCTTTTGGCACTGCGACAACCTTTGGCTATCAGAGCGGAGTCTTCTATATCGTGAGCCACGCGCTGACGAAGGGGCTCTTGTTCCTTTGCGCCGGGGCTTTCCTTCACGCAGTCGGTTCCAGAGACCTCGATGACCTCGCAGGAATCGGCAAAACAATGCCAATTGCAGGAGGGTTCTTCGCAATCGGAGTTCTATCCCTCATGGGCATGCCTCCCTTCTCTGGATTCTTCGCCAAGTTCCTCGTACTGTCTGCAGGAGCTGGCGCTGGGGGTCCATACCTATTATTCACAGTTGTCGCGGTGTTCAATGCCCTTCTCGGACTTGGCTACTACCTGCGGATGCTCATCACGGTCTGGTTCAAGCCTGCTTCCGCAGTGGCTGCATCTGGGCATCGCTCGACGCCGACTATGATTGCAGGGATGGCAATCCTTGCCCTGGGAATTATAGTGCTAGGAGTCTATCCAGAACCTGTGTTCGCTATTGCGCGGGCAGCCGGGTCTGCACTATCCAATATCTCCGAACTGGTGACAGCCATTCTGAACGCCACCGGTACACCATAGGTTGCCGCCCAGAGCACTTAACACTGGCACAATTGGACCACATGTGGGCTGCATATGCACTACGTCTACATCATAGAGACCGAGAGCGGGACTTACTATACTGGGGTCACAAACGACTTGGTTCGAAGATTGCAGGAGCATGTGACTGGTGGACCCCGGGCAGCCAAGTATCTGCGAGCCAATAGGCCTCTCTATGTAGTCTTCCTCAGAGAGTTTGAGAACCGCGGAGATGCACTCAGGTTCGAGCGGAGTCTGAAGAGAGATCAGCGTCTCAAGCAAGAGCGCATTGGCCCCAGACGCGACATTCTGGAGGTCATCGAGACCGAACTCAGCTACCAATAGCCCCTCTCGAAGACTACTTATCGCACCCTTGCCAGTCATTCGACAGGTGCACACAGGTGAACGAGCTTGCCCTGGCAATTGACGCTGGAACTACGGGCGTTCGGTCAATGTTCTTCGACAGGGCCGGAAAGGTGGTTGCTCGTGACTATCTTGAGTTCACCTCTCTCTTTCCCCACCCCTCTTGGGTCGAGCAAGACGCAGAAGCTTGGTGGACTGCCGCCTGTCAGACTATCAGGTCAGCAATGAACGACGGGAGCATAGACCCCTCAGCTGTTTCGGCGGTGAGTGTCACGAATCAGCGCGAAACCGTCGTTCCAGTGGACTCGACTGGCAAGCCCCTTCGAAATGGAATCGTATGGCAAGACCGTCGTACAGTCCCTCAGTGCAATTGGATTCGAGAACAGATCTCTCCTGACCAAGTCTACTCCATCACAGGCCTCACTATCGACCCCTACTTCACAGCCCCTAAGATACTCTGGGTGAAAGAGAACGAGCCGGCTGTGTTTGAGAATACTGAGAAATTCCTCTTGGTGCATGACTATCTTATCTATCGGCTATCCAACGAGTTTGTCACCGACTACTCAAATGCGAGCAGAACGCTTCTATTCGACTTGAGGAAGGCGGACTGGTCTCCTCCCATGCTTGAAAGCCTCGGTATCGACGCTGAGAAGCTTCCTCATGCAGTTGAGCCGGGAGCACATATCGGTGAGGTGGGTGAGCAAGCCGCAGCTGAAACCGGACTCAAGCCTGGTACGCCTGTCATTGCAGGGGGCGGGGACCAGCAATGCGCTGCCCTCGGGGTTGGCGTAGTCAAGGAAGGCATGGTCAAATGTACGACTGGAACTGGGACCTTCATCCTTGCACACTCTAGGACGGTCAGAACTGATCCCGGTCGTCGCGTCCTGTGCAGTCGGCACGTCGTGCCGAACTCATTCGTTGTGGAAGCCAGTATGTTCACTACTGGTTCTGCTCTTCGCTGGTTCCGGGACAACCTTGGAGGTGAAGAAGTCAGCATAGCTGAGCAGGAGGGAGTCGATGCCTATGAGATCATCACTCAAGCTGCAAGCGAGGTGCCTGCAGGCTCAGAGGGCGTCATTCACATTCCTCATTTTGTGGGTGCCGGGGCCCCTAACTGGAATCCTCACTCTCGTGGTATCTTCGCAGGTCTAGCTATCGGACACTCGCGGTCGCACATCATCCGCGCAATCCTAGAGGGAGTCTGCTACGAGATACGGACCAATCTAGAGGTCATGCGCGAGCTAGGCTTGCCCTCCCGAGAGGTGCGGGTGACTGGGGGGGCCGCCAGAAGCGAAACCTGGATGCAGATTCAGGCAGATATTCTTCGAACCCCAGTTGTCCGTGTGGAGATGGAGGAGGCCACTGCTCTAGGCGCTGCAATCCTTGCCTTCCGGGGGATTGGAGTGTTCAAGTCGGTCGCGCAGGCGGCAGAGGAGATGGTCAGGACTCGAGAACCACTTAGGCCTTCAGCAGAAACACTTGAGGTATACAAGGTAGGTTACAAGCACTTCCGACAGCTATACTCAGCAGTTGAGGATATCCAATGGGATGAGGTCTAGGCTGCATAGACAGAGATCTTGTTTCCCTTGTCCAAGACGGTGATTCGAACCTCAGGGTCCTCTTCGATCCACTGATCTATCACTTTCTGAGGGTCATCTACCTTCTGTAGATGCGCGGCCTCCACAGTCTCATTGTCTAGGCTGGTGTACATCTTCACGCCTGAGACCTGCTTGAGGAGTTCTGCAAACTTGTACGCCTTGTGCTCGTAGAGATGATACCTGCTCTTGATCGACGAGAGGACATCATCTAGAGGAGCCTTGAGTTTGTTATAGAAGTTCTCAATGGCAGACTCGGGGGCGACTCCATCTCGGCATTCCGCAAGGAACAGAATCTCTCCGCCCTTGGCAACGGCATTCTTTGTGAGCTCAATCGCTCTCTGTGCATGGTACAGGCTCTTGTCCTGAGGGTATCCTCCTGGTGAAACGATGATGCGGGTTGCAGGTTCTACGCTGAAGCTTGCTTCTCTATCCAACAGCTCTATGCCGCGTGCAGTGACTGGCTCAGGGCGTCCTGCGTCTGCCCAGACAAGTCTGCCCGCATCTGTGATGACCGCCAATACAAACACCTCGGCGTCAGCTGCAATCATCGTCATAGCCTCTCTCATGTCGTCGGCGAGGGGATTGCTTCTCCTACTCTGGTCCGGATGATACGGGTGCCTTCCAAATGTAGAGTCAGGATCGAGGGCCATGGAGTGATTGGCCTCAATGGTTTCAAAGGCACACACACCAGGGAGGAAGTTCTTGACAACATTGGAGTAACCTGCGAAGTAGTGTGCCTTCATGTCAGAGAGAGAAACATAGAGATCATGGTTGACTGCGGCTTGGTTGACAATCACAGGCGTGCCCTTGCTGGTCCTTCCTAGATCTACAAAGTCCTTGCTCATGCAGTCATGTATCAGCACATCGAAATCCGACAGCCTAGCGTCAGAGGCAACTCGCTTTATCATCTCAACAATTCGTATGTTCGCAGGATGATTGACTTCGTGAGAACCTGTGGTGATGATGAACTGCACTCTGTTTGCATGAACAAGATGGGGCACAACTGCAGAGACCATCTCCCAGTGTATTGTGTCGCGTGTGTGGTCCTCCACCAATACGCAGACGCTCTTGCTCTTGGATAGCTCCTGCAGGGTGGGCCCATGCGGATTCGTGAGTGCGTTTCGTAGACTCTCTTCAACCGTACCCGCAGACTGCATCTTGCTTGGACGTATCTCGCGGCCTAGATTCCTGGAAGGTATGTTCAGAGAGATGGTTCCATCTCCGTAGGTAATCTCTACCAAACACTGTGCCTCGTTTCCTGTGTGTCCAACCGCAACAAAAACATTGACCAAGGTGCATTCCTGTCGCACCAAAACGGATATTCAGTACCGAACGCAAGAAGACTCATGAACGAGAGCAGCCCAGATGAAGGCTATGGTCAGATGGGTAGGTGGCTTGCAGTGGCATCAGAGCTGCCCTGCTCTGTCATCGCCCTGCTCCTCGTAGGGCAGGTTGTCGGCGAGTCACTTGGTGGTGTCGCTTGGCGCACGGGAGGCGCTCTCATAGGCGCTCTACTTGGTTTTGCACTTGGCGTCTACGGCGTCTACGTCACCATCGGTTACTTCGAGCATCTAGAACAGAAGTCCAAGGAGCGGAGTAGGTATATGCCATCCTTGGAAGAGATCAACGAGGACGTCCACTTTGATCTGGATGGGGAGTAGGAGCTGGTCACTCCAAGAACTCGGAGTCATCCGCATCTAGGACTTCTATGATGACCTTTGTGGCGCTCCTTCCAACCCCTGCGATTATCATCTGAATCAGTAGCGCTATGAAGAACGCTCCTAGTGCGATACCAAAGATACGCAGCGAGAAAGAGCCCAGTGACGCAGCCCAGGGGGCAAGGAACATCGTATCGACTAGATACCAGACATACAGCCCCGTGATACCCATCAGAGCCACAAGAACACCATAGAGTCCCACGACAAGCTTGACCCTGGGTGTATCCATCTTGACCTCCTCTATTCCAGCTCCGGTGACGGCATCTCCTATCTTGCGTGAGAATCTCACGAAGACGCTGATTGCGGCCAGGCAGATCACGACACCGATGATACCGGTCATGAGAAGAACAAGGATCTTGAGGTTCTCAGCGAGCACGAAGAAGATGTCCCCCACGGCGTATGCCGCCAGCGAGGCCATCATGGCAATCACAGCCACAATCTGGATGACGAACGTTATTGTGGCGGAGCTTCTGAACAGGCTTCCGAGGTTCATGTATTCCTCAGGTCGATGATAGGCTACCCCACTCTCGTCTGACATAGTAACCAACTGACCCTGTGATATTCCCTCGTTATTTGAATGCTTCTACGGAAATCATCCCCGCTGCTTCTTCGTCACGCTTATATCGAGTCTGCTGGGTCTGCTGATACATTCTGACCCGATTGAGGCGAGTGTCTTTATGGATCTGCGGGCTGCGAATGAGTACGGCTTTGTCAATGCAAGGATTCGAGGAATGAAGTCTCGATTCCTGACAGTGGGAGTCTACGAAAGCCTTCTGCAATCCTCCAACTACGACGAGTTCATCAAAACGCTCTCTGGTACCTATTACGGTTCTGTAATGTCAAGATCGGCGCCTGGCGCAATACCCAGCCCCGACGAGCTCGCACTTATCCTGTCCAATGACTTCGCGGACATAAGCTCGAACCTCTCCAGGACGCTGACTGGAAGGGTTCAGAACTTCGCTCAGACCTATCTTGAGTTCTTCTACTCTGAGAGCATCAAGACAATCATACGTGGACTACATGTGGGTCTAGATGATGCTGAGATACTCAGATTTTCAATGCCAACCTCGCCTGCGGACGAAGCTCTGTTCTCAGAGCTTGTAGCGACCGGGTCTGTGAGCAAGATGGTTGACAGACTTCCGCAATGGGACCTGAAGGTCTCTCTTCTTACTCGTTTTCCTACGTACGAGCAGTACGATTCGACTGCACCCCTGGAAGTTGCCGTCGAAGAGTGGCATCTCAAGAAGCTGATGGCTAGCCTAGAGGGTTTCTCAACATCCGAAGTTGACCGGGTGGTAAGCATTGTAGAGCCTCGCGTGGTTCTACGAAACACGCTCACTGGACTTAGGGCGGCACTACTCCATGTCGAACCCCGGGCTCTTGAGCTCTCACTTATCCGATTTCCACACACTGAGAGCATTACCTCTAAGATCTCCTCGGCAACGACTTGGAGAGATGTGTTCACTGCCTTAGAGGGCACGAAATACGGGACCCTTGCAGGTCGGCTATCCCGCATGTTTGAGGAAACGGAGGATCTCACGAGCGTCGAGCTTGCCATCGAAGACTACATTGCACAGAAGGTGAAGAGGCAGCTCACAGCTTTCCCCTTTCATCTAGGTACCATAATCGGTTTCTTCAGCCTTAAGCAGTACGAGGTAAGGAACCTCCGCTCGATTGCCGTGGGCGTTGAACGAGGGGAGCCTGCTGAGGTCATTAGGAGAATGATTGTGCTCTGGTGATATGATCCTCGGTCCTCTCACGTCCTAAGGGACAATGTTATTAGTGGAGAGATGTCGGAATCCGGCAGCCGGAGGACAACTCTTGATGAAAATGGATGTTCGAAACCTAGGTCTTGCGCTCTCTACACTGAGTGCATTCATTGCCTCACTTACCCTATTTCTAACCATATCAGGAGCATACTCTGCCACCTTGGATGCCGTGGCCCTGAGTGGTGGCCGCGTCTTTGTCGCAATGCAGGCAATTGAAGGTGCTGGAATCGGTGTCTTGGGTTTGGCCTTGGGAGCCGGCCTGGCACTTGGCTTGGCTGGACTTGGTGCAAGCTTGGGAATGGGTACAGCCTCAGCTGCTGCCTTGGGAGCAATAACAGAGAAGCCTGAAACCTTCGGAAAGAGCATTCTCTACGTTGTGTTCATTGAGGCCGTGGCCATATACGGCTTCGTCATTGCTTTCCTTCTTATTGGTTACATCCCCGCTGTAATCGGGGGTTAGTAAGAACGGAGAGTAGAGGTCACAATCCTCTACTTGTCTTTCTCTTCTGCAAATAGCACAGACGCCACACTGTCTCTCAGTTCACTGGTCAACCGCTCAATCTGCGCCTCAAAGGTGTTGTCAACCCACTTCGATCCATCTGAGTTTCTCACGAGGGCACCCCCAATGGAGCGCACGTTGTCCTTTGATATGCTGAGCTTCACCTTCTTCTTGGTCTGCTTGGCGATTTGCTTCTGAATGTCTTCTAGATCAAGATGCTTCTTGTGCCCCTTTGGCAGGACAATCTCGAGGTCTTCCTCGCTCAGTGTGACCCCCGCATCAACAACCAGTCGATTGAGTACCTGGCTGTACTCGCTCTTCTCCGATAGGCTCTCCAGTTCCTTTCTCACTTCGCCAAGGACCAAGTTGATCATCTCCTCCTTGGCATCGAGCAGCTTGTACTTCGCCTTCAACATAGCAGTGGCCTTGTACCTCGCCATCTCTGCGTGCGTGTCTCGCTCAGCCTTCTTGATTATGTTACTGGCGGCCTCTTTCGCTCTCTTCTCTGCTTCCTCGACCTTGATTCGCTTGTGACGTTCCGCCTCGGCAATAATCTCGTCTTCCTTCTCATCGGTCTTCTTGTTGATCATCTCGATGATGTTGGAGATTCCACTCATCCCGTTCATGCCTCCCTTACTATCATCTTGTAAGCGACCATGAAGGCCGCCTTCTTCCTCTTGGAGGACAAGTTCTTCAGGGACTTGATCTTCTCATCTGTGTCCTCTAGAATCTCCGACTCGACGCGGGCTCTCTCTTTCTCTATCTCTGATGTCATCTTCGAGGCGTCCTTCTTGGCATCACTCTCAGCCTTAGCAATCAGCGCTCTGGCTTCCTTGTCTGCCTCCTCACGAATGGTCTTCGCTCTCCTTTGGGCCTCTTCTATTCTGTTTCGAGCCGCCTTTTCAGCCTCGCTGATTTGATCCATCTCTTCCTGCGCTGCGCACACGTGAACCACCTCGGGGTGAAGAGTGAGCAGGATTCCTAATCATGTTCCTGATAAACGTTCACCTGTCGCAAGAGTTATTTGTCCTGTCAGATGCGAGGCGGCATCGACACGGTTCTGCTGTGCTGTGAGGCTGCTTGCTGTCAGGACCGGATGGGTGATACCAGTATGGGTCTTCAGATGAGTCCTCAGAGGATGATTGTAGCCAAGGTCGTATCTCATCGGGACCTTGAGCGCCAAGTCAAGCAGGCCCTTGAGGAATTCGGCTACTTCGAGTTCATCGATGTTCGAAGACAGGCTGGCATACCTGATGTCAGGCGCTCTCGAGAAGAGGAGACCGTTCTTGTCGTTAAGGACCGGATTGTGAAGATCCTGGACATTCTTGAGATCGACCCGACTAAGAGGAGAGGCCTTGCTGTTGAGGTTGACGATACCACCATCGAAGATCCTCTGAAATTCGTGTCTTCTGTTGTTAAGGCTGTAGAATCCCAGGTTCTTGACCTTGAGTCCAAGCTCATAAGCGCAAGAGCTGAGCTGGAGCGCCAGAGAGGAATCCGCGATGTGGCTGTCTCCCTCAAGCCTCTTGGTGTCGACCCGGCACTCATTCGCAGCACAGAATACACGTATACAACCGCGGGAATAGTTCCCTCTGGAAGAGATGATGAGCTCGAGTGGAGCCTTAGAGAAGTGACAGATGGCTCGTTCACTCTCAGCCTTCTCCGACTCAAGAGGGGCGTCAGCGCAGCAGTCCTGACAGTGCCTGTGGAGTTGAAGGATGCAATCGAGCGCATCCTTTCAGCACTGGAATTCGAGGCCTTCTCAATTCCTCCCGACTCTCAAGGCCCACCCGAGAAGATTGCCGCAGAGACTGAGGAACGGATGCAGGAACTCCAGAACGAGATTGGTCGCATTCAGTCGGAGAAGTCTCACATCTCGAACGAATGGGGAACACAGATACTTGCCGCTCTCGAAGCGATAGAGATCGAAGAGAAGAGAATCGAGGTCAAGAGCTACATAGTCTACACCGACCAGGCAATCAAGATGTGGGGCTGGATTCCTGAGGGAAAGGAAGAACGGCTTGAGACCATTCTTCAGCAAAGGGTGGGAAGAGCTCTTGAAGTCACATTTGACCGGCCTGACTTCGCTGAGCATGAGGCTCCCACTTACATATCGAATCCCTCTGTGATGAAGCCCACAGAGAATGTGGTGAAGGCCTTCGGGATTCCCTCCAAACATGACCTGGATCCTACCAAGCTGATGTGGCTTTCATTCCCTCTGATATTCGGGCTCGTCTTCGCAGATGTAGGGCAGGGCTTCCTAATCCTCCTAATCGGGCTCGCCGCCCGGAGGGCGCGGAACAAGGGGCAGGAGTGGGGTGCCATTATGGGCTACCTTCAGGCCGGCGCAGAGGGCCTGATTCTGATGGGCGTCTTTGCCATCCTCGGGGGATTCTTGTTTGGCAGCTTCTTTGGAGCAGAGACCGTCATAGAGCCACTCTGGCCTGTGTTCTCTCACACTGACGAGTTTGGGCATGAGAACGTTTTCCGCTCTGCACACATGCTGAAGCTCTCTGTTGAAGTGGGTGCACTCCACATCATGTTGGGTATCATCCTGAATCTGTACAACAAGCTGAAGCATAGGGACTACAAAGAGGCCGTCGTGGCCGGCAGCTATCTCTGGCTATACTACGGTTTCATCAATCTCATCTTTGGCGTCAGCTACAGCAATGTCAACAGCTGGTTCAATGCAACAGGGAGCGTGAATCTGTGGGTCCCGATCGCAGGAATCGGCTACGGAATAGGCGACAATGGAGTCTATCCTACGCTTCCCATCGCCCCTCTAGTCTTCTCGACTATGGTGTTCATCCTGCCCATGGTTCTGATGGCCATATCCTCCTTCCTATCCGGAATGGATGGAGTTGTCGAGTTTCTTGAGTACTCTATTGGCATGATTAGCCACACTGTAAGCTATGCGCGTATCTTCGCACTGAACACCGTTCACATCATTCTTAGCGGAGTCTTCATCAGCCTGCTTCCCGCCATTGTGGAGATTCCTATTCCTCCACTGGAGCTCTTTGGGGTGGAGATAATCCCTCATCAGATATGGCATGATGGCCACCTTGTGGCACCCTACCTTCCCTTACTTGGTGCCATCATTGGGTCGCTGATTGTGGGCATTCTCGAAGGCCTGCTCGCATTCATGCATACGTTGCGTCTTCACTTCGTGGAGTGGTTCTCGAAATTCTATCACGCTGGAGGAGTTGAATTCCGGCCGTACGCTTTGAAGCGGATTCATACGAAACCGGCCCTAGTAGAGGCACTTGCATCGAATGTACCCACGGCTGGGTGATATGACCCACTAGCCGGTTAGGCCCAGATAGAGCGCAGCCAACTCGGGTTCTCCCTTCATGCTGGGCGCCTGATCCCTCTCCAGCCTCTGTCGGCTATCCCATACTCCTCTGGCCAAGAGATCTGCAGCCTTTGCTCTCCCGTCTACATTCTGTGCAGACTGTGCATCACCCACCTGCTGGAAGACCTGCGCAGCTACATTGTAGTTTCCCACAGCTTCTCTAAGGCTATCATTGGCGTCAGAGTAATGTCGCTTCGCCTTCGTGTTGTCGCCTGTTCTGAACATGAACTCTGCAATGAAATCGCTCTTGGCTCCCTTCATCCTCGATAGGTCGCCTCTGAACTTCATGACCACTCCCTGAAGCTGCTTGACCTGCAAGTCGACGCTGTTCTTTTGCCTGATCTCTTCTCCCTTCACGCTGTCTAACTCGTTAGCTGCAGCCTCAAAGGAAACCATGGCTTGGTTGATCCTGGAAATCGCATTGTCATGTGTTTTGAGGGCCTCGTCAATAGGGCCGTCCTCGTCTAAGAGGCTTAGCTCATCTTCCATGTTTCTAAAGGCGTTCAGCCTCTCAACCTGTGCACGGAAAGCCCATTGATCGGACTGGCGTGAGTATACTTGAGCTTCTGATGCGAAGGCTGTGGCCAAGGCGAGCTTCCCAAGGTCTGTGAGTTCCATGGCTGTCTCGTCCTGCCCAATCACTTTGTAGTAGGATGCCGCCTCAGCAGCGGACAGATTCTCGAGAATCCTTGAGAGAATGAACTTGCCACCATGTTGCAGTTGAGAACTCAGCTGGAACTGAATCATGTATTTGACATGATTGAGTAGAGCAAGAGTCCGGTTCCTGAGCTCTCCCACTTCGCTATCTTCCGCTTCCAAGCTCAGAAGAATCCCGAGGCTGTCAAGGCCTTCCCTGAGAGAATCCAGAGAGTCCGCTGGGTTCCTGCTGAGCTGTGAAGTGGCCGTGTCCAGCGACTTGCTCACATCCTGTATTAGCCCAGTCTTCCTCAGATCCTTAGCGAAGGCAATCTGGTCTATGATTCCGCTGATGTCATCCTTAGTCTTCTTCAGGAGGTCCTCTACAAACGTGTATGTCTTCAAGTCCTCCTTTATGGCGCTGGTGAGTTCTCGAGTCTTCGCAAGACTCTCTGCTTTCTTCAGATCCTTGAATATCTCCTTTAGCGCCTTGATGGCCTCAGTTCGATTGTTGACAGTGATGAGGTCAATGAGGGTCTGAACACTTGCCTCAGCATGACAGAAGAGTGACTGTGCCTTTTTCTGTTCCTTGTCAATACTGGACTGGTCTGCGTTTGACTGGAGGGCCAGAACCTCTCTGAAGCACTTCTCTGCCCGGCCGAAGGCATCCGATGCGACGCTATAGAGCTTGGACGCATCCTCCAGATTTCCCGCTCGCATCTGTGTGTCTGCAATGTCGTTGTAGGTCATTGCAGAGTAGACCTCACTCAGACCTGCCGTGTTGTTCTTCCAGGACTTGATGGCATCAAGGCGGTCCTTGAACTCGCGTTTCTTCTTGAAATGTGGAATCGCCTCGTTGTACAGATCTGTTGCCTGCTCAAAGATGAACGAGCTAAGAATGTCCCTCCAGACCAACTCATCAAATGGATTGAACGCCTGCCTGAATGTGCTCTCCTGACCAATCAGCTCATTGAGAAACTCGTCGTAGAACTCTGCCTCCGCACTCTTGTTCTTTCCCAAGATGATTGCCAGGTCGTCCTCGTCGCCCTCCGCTGACTCCTCCATGAGTCGATACGATTGGAGTCCTAGGGCCACTCTGCGTAGCTTCTGGGTACCATCCACTTTTTGAGGTACGGCAGAGAAGGGTCTCTCGAGCATGGTGTAGACGGCGGCCAAGTATTTTGATGCGCTCTTCTTCTTGTCCTCGTGTTCCTCTTCATTGAATGGCCCACTGGCGCCTGCTGCTTGATGGAGCCACGCCATCACCTTTGCCATCCATATGTCTGCGTAGTTAGCCTGGGAGCGAGCCATAAGGTCTTCGAGGGCTGCTTCAAGCTGTGTCTTGGTCTCCCCCTCGGCTTGGGCCAATCTGCTCCTAAGGTATGAGATCTCGAAGTCTGACACCATAATCTGCTCGCTGAATTCGGCTATCTCCGAGTATAGCTCTGTGAACCTGTCGTGCATATTGAGCCGTTTCTGCTCGATGCCCTCTTCGTCATCAATGTCATGCAGCGCGAACTCACTTACCGCGTCCTGCACTTTCAGGTTGAGCTCGAAGAGACTACTTGTGTAAACGTCAACCCCTGAGTCCTCTTCTGGAGCCTTTTTCTGTGTCTTGCTCAAGTACGCAACCTCGCGAGCAGTAGCTCACTGCCACTAGTTCTTACAATTACTTAAGCGTACTTGGTCTGCCAAATGAATGAGAGATAAGCAGTCTGGCTCTAGTCTTCTTCAGAGGCCATGAACTTAATCTTCCGGCCGTCTCTGTACTTGACCAGCCTGCCATCTTCTGCGAGCTTATTCAAGACCTCGCTTGTTCTGGATCTGGACTTCCCCCAACGTTCTGCGAGTTCGGATGCCGTGAGGCCTGAATCTGTCTTCTGTAGCAGATTGACGAGGCGTTCCCAGCTGACATCTCCTTCAAGGCAGTTCTCACGATTCGGGAAGACATTGTACTGACCCAGTGCAGATCCCTCTACGACGGTAGCGTTCCTTATCTCCTCAGTTAGCCGCTCTATCTCGTTCTTCAGATAGCCTACGGTCTTTCTAAGGTCTACTACTTCCCGCTTCAGGCCCTTGATGTCCTCTTCACGACTCAATATGACGCCTCCTATGTCTTCTCGTAGTCAGGTCTGAATTCCACATAGTTGCGATGCTTCTTCTTCTTCTCGTACGACTCTTTTGCCTCCGCCGCTTCGAAGTCCAGTTGATGAGGTGGTAAGTATCTGTCCCTGGCTGCAGGGAGCGCCATGTCTGTTTCACTATCTGTGGCATGAACACCGAACTCTGCCAGCAGACCGGCGGCCTCCTCAGGCAAGACGTTTTCTCTGCCTTCGTCGTGCGAATCCGCTTTTGAAGAACTGGCCTTGACTCGCTGCTCAGGGAGTTCGTAGCCGCTTAGCTCGTGGTGGAAGATGTTGTCAAGAATCTCTCTGGTCTCCTTGCTACAGGAGTCCCGCTTGTGGTGATATGTCAACTTGGTCAGCACCCGTCAACAACAGTCGACAACAAACGACTACTATCGACAGCATATAAGCCTTTGTTTAGGCTTCAATTGCCATGGATCGTGCGAAGGTCATGTATCCTGTGTGTGCCACCATCCATGTCGTGGGGCGTGTCTTGTTTTCTCGAACCATTATCTCCCGCTGCAATACTTCGAGTGTCTTTATCATGCCCCACTTTCCATCCCTGCCAAGAGCAGCGCATGTCTTCATCACTTGTTCTATCGTTGGGCTATAGGACGCCACGAAGTGGCTCGGCTTCAACACTCGATGGACTTCGTCCACTAGTTCCCAAGGGGTTGCCAAATCAAGAACAACTGCATCAAGATCCTCTTCCTGTATCCCGTCCAGGATGTTTCTTCGGTGCATCGTGACATTGTCAAGGAGGCCGTATCTTCTCAGATTCTTCTCGGCGCCTGCGTGCATGTCCTCACGGACCTCGTACGTATAGACATGACCACTGGATCCTACTGCTCTCGCAAGGATGCTTGTCAATGCCCCTGAGCCAGTGCCTGACTCCACAACTCTGCTACCCGCCACAATCTCGGCTTCGACAAGAATAGTCCCTGCGTCTTTCGGGTATACTATCTGAGTGTTCCGCCCCATCGCGATCTGAATATCAGTCTGGCTTGGCCTATGAATCTGGAACACGGTCCCTGAATGACTCTCCACCCTAATGCCAAACGGCTTGCCAATGAGGTGATCGAACTCGATTATCCCTTTGTTCGAGTGGAAGCTCTCTCCCTGCTTGACTCGTCGTATCCAGTTACGCTTCGCGTCCATGAAGATGAACACGATGCTACCATCTTGGATGAGCTCTGGCATAACAGGGCAGCTGAAACCATAGGGTTTTGAGTCTTGCTGACCAGCCACCTATTCAGGAAGGGCGCTAAGGAGAACGGTCAAACAAAGCTTTATTCGAAGTCAGACTCGAGTCCTCAAGGGTTACGCATGTGAACGAAGGAAACGACACGCCATTGGAACCGGAAGATGCTGCCCGCCTCGACAAACCAGTAGACCTGATCCCAAAATCAGCACTACCGTACAGGCCAAGGGTCGGAGCGCCACTCGACCTCCTAGTTGACCTGAATGTCGGTATCGTGCTTGGGCGGTCAGAGTCATTTCACAGGAAGTACCGCTCTGCAGGCCTAGGCTGCATCGGTGGAGTCTCTGAGACCGCAGATGACCTTCTGCTCTCTCTCATGGGTATGCCAGTCAATCTCGACCTCATGAGTCCTCACGTCATGTTTGTTGCAGGCAAGCGCGGCTCCGGGAAGAGCTATACGCTAGGAATCATTGCTGAGGAGCTGGCCCTTGCTATGGAGCGAAAGGAGATTGAGGTCGCCGCGGTTGTCATAGATACTGTAGATGTCTTTCGTCAGATGGTTGAGCCCAACTCGGATCAGTCTGAGTTGCTGCAGAAATGGAGTCTAACCGAACGCGGGTTCCCCGTGAACGTATACATTCCTCGAAGAACCTACATCAGTCTTCCAGACGAGGTCAAGAAGAAGGCAAGGCTATTCCCGCTCTCCATCGGGCCGCGCGAGCTTACAGTTTCTGACTGGGGCTATGTCCTAGAGAAGGGAGGGTCCCTGAGCACCGCGATGGAGAACCTCATCTCGGAGGTCCTTGAGAGCGTCCGCAGAGGGTATGCCCAGGAGTCCGGTGAAAGGGTTCGTCTCAAGCGAGACTTCAGCATCAAGGACATGATCGCATGCATAGAACAGAATCCGTCGATTGATGAACTCTACAAGCCCGCCACGAAGATGGCAATGATCCAGAGGCTCAAGCGTGCTGACCGACTTGGTGTGTTCCATCCGGGAGGCACAAGCGCCCAGGATCTTGCTGTGGCAGGTCAGATTACTGTGATAGATGTTGCCCCCCTTGGATCCGATGCCGAGGCGGTCTTGGCCATTCTCACAAACATGCTCTGCAGACAGGTTCTGACCTACAGAATGGCCTGGACAGACGAAGGAACCAGTGCGCGAGAGGAGCTACCACCCACGTGGCTCATCATCGATGAAGCCCACACCCTAGTGCCAAGGGCTGGAGACACCCCAGCAAAGGATGCGGTGATTGGTTATGCCAAGCTCGGGCGACGTTTTGGGTGCAGTCTTGTCCTCTGTACACAGCAGCCATCTGCCGTGAGTGATGATGCAATCTCGCAGGCAGATCTGATAGTGTCTCACTCCCTCTCGCATGACAACGACATTCGCGCGCTTCAGCAGCGAGCGCCGGCTGTCATGCCGGACCAGTTCAAGGATAAGGTGTTCATCAGTAGCCTGCCTCGGGGCGTAGCTCTGGCGTTTGACCAGTCCACGGAGAATAAGCGTGGATTCATCATGCAGGTCCGGCCACGCCTCTCTCAGCATGGAGGCACAGATCGGCTATCGGGCCTGTTCGAGGCAGTCAAGTTGCTGACTCCAGAAGAGCCTGCTGACGAGGTTGACATGGAACCTGAAGACTACGAAGAAGACTTGGAAGAGCCTGAGGTTGGACCTGAGGAACAGGCCTCAGAGGACTTGCCTGAGGTCCCCAGACCACCGCTGAAGCTAAGCAAGGACGACTGGAAGACACTAGACGGATGGATGAAGCAGTACATCGAGGAGCTTTTCCAACATCGTTCTCAGGAGCTAGACCTGACGGATGAGCCTGCTCCCCGCGATGCTATCCCCGAAGAACCAGAAAGCGTCGTTCCCAAACTAGAGCACGTGCCGATTACGGATCTTGACCCGACAGACGTTCAGATTCGGAGATTCGAGAATATCCCCAAGACGCTCTTGTCTAAGGCCTCGATGCGAAAAGTCCTCTACAGCAGGACGTCGCATGAGTTTCTCTTCACTTCCGAGGATGATTTCAGAGACCAGCTAGCAGTGGAGCGAAGCGGAGTCCAGGCTGATGACTTCGTGAGTGCAGTTGCCCGCGGAATCCAGTCAGCGGGGCTTGAGCTAGACCGACTCATCCACGAAGATGGCTTCACCTTTGTGTGTTTCAGGAAGAACGGACTTAGGGCAGCCTTCGCTGTTGGTGTCACTGGGGAGGCCTTCTGCGCCCCTGTCGTGGTGATAAGCTCAGATCGACGACTCGTAGAACGTGCTGTCGACAAGATACGAGCCGCCCTCCAGGGCAAGTAGGTAAAAGGCACCTGGGGTCAGTATATGGTCTTATAAGGAGTCAGAGCAAGTCACCGAACCGGTGCAAGAAGGAATGAGCAAGATTGACATCCCTCCTCCCGTGAATCTCAGACTTGAGTCTATGCTCGATATGGCCAGAATGCTTGTTTCGTGGTCTCAGAGAGACCGACCCGCCAGCATGCTCTACTTCGAGCATGGCGGCAAGCACTACTACGGGACGCTAATCTCAAACCATGGCTACTACGACAAGTATGGACTTCCCCTCTGGGTTCACATAGTTGGTGATGGTCCTCCGAAGGGCAACTACCTCGCCTACAGGTCTAGGCCAAAGGAAAGCGTTGAGTTCGTTAGCTCTCTGGCAGACTCCGAGCCCATGACCGCATATCTTCCCATCATCAGGCTGGCTGAACCTTTGGAGGTCTTGAACCTCAAGTAACCTACACGTACTCTGAGTTGCAGCAGTCCTCGAAATCATAGGATCTGGAATGTGCTTGCCAACACGAGAGCTAGTAGGATTGAGTTGAGGAAAGCCGCCGTCAGGTTGCTCCTTGTTATTGCACCTACCCACACAGTCACGAGAGTGGTGAGGGCGAATATCACTGTGAAGGGCAGCATCAGAAGGGCAATGAACATAATGAAGCCTAGCTGGGCTCCTATCAGAAACGGGATGTATAGTGCTGCAATCAAGATGACGAGCCCGAGCAACCTGCTAAGCATCGCTCTCCCGAGTCTCCCAAGCATCTCTCCGATTTCCCTCCAAGGCTTCACAATGCCAGTAGTTGCGTTCAGCCAGAGAGCATCTGAGTAGAAGAGAGGGACAAGAAGAAAGACCAATGCTACGAAGTATCCGAATCTGAGGATGGCTGCTCCACTGTCCATTGCGAATGTGAAGGGTGGAGCCACATCAAGGCCCAATCTTGATATGGCAGACCATAGAAGAATCCATGAGAAGGCAGGTACAAGCGCAATGCCTACACGGATCAGCTCGTCCAGCCTGCCACGTGTGTTCTTATCCCGAAGCTCAGGTGTGAGCAACCTGATGCTCTCATTGTCAATGTATCGTCGAGACAGTCTGAAGACAAACAGCGTCGATGCGATTGAGTAGACCACCAAACCAGTACCGAACGAAATAGGAATGACTATGAGGCCTCCGAACTCGAAGCCGAATCCCATCAGTAGAACGACAAGGAAGAGTAGAGCCGTTGAGAGGCCTACAAAGAGGCTGTATCTCATACCTCGTTTCTTGTCAAGTTCTTCTGTGAACTTCTCTATTCTCTGTGGTAGCAAATGCCTGGGTATGAGGGAGTATGAGATTAGAACAATGGGGAGCATACTAAGCACATAAGACACTGCTCCTATGAGATCAAGAACAGCCACCGTCTGGTAAACATGAAGCTGAGGATTCAGAGTTGCATCCTCTCTCTGAGCCTCTCCTTGAAGAGCTCGCACTAGCCAATCTATTGACTGTGTGACGATTCTTGCGTCTGATGTTTCGAAGAGATGGTTGGTGAAACTGAAGACTAGTCTACGGGCCGTTCCATCGGTGAAGTTGCCATAAGTCACGCCGGCACTCGGCGAGGCGACTCCGGTGGCTTGCTGAAGTGTATTAAGGGCGGTCTGAGGGCTAACAAGCTCATCAAAGATTCCGCTCGCCAGAAGGAGGTTTCTTGGTCTGGTCTCGTTGATAGGAGGCTCTAGTCCTCCGAACTGGTCCCCCATACCTCCTCCAATTATGACAGTGCTCTGAGGTAGTATGCTGACGTTTTCGAAGAAGAGTGAAATCCCGGCTCCAAGAGAGTGACCAAGTACTCCGTAAATGGTATCATGAGTTTCGGGGTCATTCAACTGCACATACCTGACTGCCTCAAAGGCGTCGTTGACTGCTTCAAAGAACGCATCGAATCCGAAGGTTTCTGATGATCGTCCATGCCCCGTGAGATCCACTGAAACAACTGTGAAGTTTCTCCTAGCTAGTTCTATGTTGAAGGGGTCCATCATGGCTCCTGACCCAGATATACCGTGAATCGTCAAGACTGTTGGTCTTGGTTGTCCATAGGTGTTGACTGACGGAGCGTATACCCTGAAGCTTACTACCCTCCCGTTGCCGCGAACGATGTCATACTTCTCTATGGTAATCTCCCCATACGCTCGTCGAGCATACCACCCTACAGAGAGAGTGGTCGAGAGAGTCACCAGTAGAACGATGAGGACGATGTACCTCTTGCGCATAGGATCTCACTTCTCTTTGAGTGCTTCCGGCTGGGAGATATCGCACTGCTTCTCTCATAAACTCCAGCATCCGGTCGAAAAACCTGTAGAACTGACTACCGCAAGACAGCTGAGTCTGCTTCCTCAGTACATCTCACCCGGCGATGCTCGGAAGTAGCTGACAGCAGCCAGGCCTCCGTATATCAGGAAGGCGAGCCAGATGATTACCGTGATTAGAAGCAGATTGGTCTTGAAGAAGAGCTCGACAACGAGAAACAGACCTATCACGAGGATGTTGGAGAATCCTCCCATCGTCGTATCCTCCTTTACCCCTAGGCGCATCTTGATGAGAGTCATGATGGCGACAATGCCTAAGGAGATCCAGTTGATGTAGTCTGTAAACAGGAACGACAAGTCCAAGAATGGAATTACTCCAAGAGTGGTAGGTATTGGGGGTAGGTACATCACTAGAAAGATGACGAAGATCAGCAGTTCTGCAACTCGTATCCAGCGAGTTGGCGTCTTAGTGTAGACTTCCCCATAGAGACCTCTGTCGTACTGCTGGGCTCCATAGTAGATAAAGTAGACAGGAGCCCCAAAGGACAGCGCGTTCACAAGGCACTGCGCGAAGCCGTACACAACATCAAGCCAGAAGTCGTTCCAAGATGCAAGCACTCTCTCCCAGAGAGGAAGATATCCAGGAATGAACTCGATCATTACGAGCGCAGGGAGAATGCAGAGACCAAGAGCCACGAAGAAACCTAGGAACGCAGCCGCCTTCCCACCTCCAAGCTTCCCAATCCCGATTCTGTAGAAGACATGCCCTGCGACAACCAATCCCCCGATGATTGCCAAGATTGGAGTGATCATTGGGAGAATGAACAGCGCAATGATGAAAGCGGCATTGGCTCCATAGAACACGCGCCACCGAAGGGGCACAGCCGTTATGGTCTCGTCCATTATGTGCACCATGTTCGCCAACCTGTAGCGCTTGTAGTATATCCATCCGATCCATGGTGCTGAGAACACAACTGGTGTGGCAACGAAGTGGAAGAACGTGTTCAGAAGAGGGTCTGCGAAGGGTTGGAGATAGAATGGCACGAAAAGCATGAGGAGGAAGAAGTAGATTGGCCCTACGATAGCTAAGAGGACTACCGCCAGTCTGGTCATGATCCAATCGGGGCTCAATTCTTCCTCTCCACGCAGACTCAGAGTCAAGCCGGATATAAGTTTACACTGAATTGAGGCGTAACGAGAGTTTATTTGGCTGGTAGTGTGAAGGTGGCACGAAACGGGAACACGGGGTTCAGTTTCGAGGAGTGAGTTGCGTGTACAAGCGAAAGCTGATTGCGGCAAGCTTCGTGCGAAGGAGCAAGCTGATTGTTGGATTGGACCTGAGAGCAGACATGTCAAGCAAGGACTCGGGTGTGCTGAGAGCTGAGAAGGAGCGACTTGAGAAGGATTCACTCCGAATCATCTCGCAGACTGCAGAGCACGCGGTCGCGTTCAAGATCAACAGACACCTTGTCCTCCCTCTGGGGCTTTTCGATGGCATTCCTCGCATAGTCGACAAGATTCACGACGAGGGAGCTACAGTCATAATGGACTGCAAGATTAACGACATTGGTAACACGAACCAGACAATCGCCAGATACTACTTCGACGCTGGATTCGATGCAATAATCGTGAATCCCTTTGTAGGCGTCGAGGGAGGACTCGACAGCACGCTTGAACTGAGCAGGAACCGGAAGCGCGGGATAATCACCCTATGCTACATGTCTCACCCGGGAGCTCGGGAGGGATACGGCCTCTACGCGACTCCCGATCCCAAGACGAAGAAGCCGACGCCACTCTACCTGCAATTCGCTCAGAAGGCGAGGATGTGGGGTGTGGATGGAGTCATTGTTGGCGCTACACAACCCGAGAAGATTCAGGAAATCAAGGAAGTTCTCGCTGGAGAAGTGCCAATCCTCTGTCCCGGTGTGGGGGCTCAGGGCGGGAGTGCCCGGGAAGCGCTGGATGCAGGAGCAGACTTCGTCATCGCTGCAAGATCCGTCGTGGAGGCTGCAGACCCTAGAGCCGCGGCAGCGGCAATCGCCGCAGAAACACGCTAATCTGGGCTCCTTTCAGAGCCGTGCCTTTTGCGCATTCAAGACGTCCACTTGTGTACATCATAGCTAGAAGAAGTGCGTCCAGAGCCACCCAACTTGAGAAACAGATAAAGGACAATCAACCAAGGTCATGTACAGAAGTGTCCATATCTCGTCCTGGAGCTGCGGATACAAGATGGCAAACGAACGAGGCTATGCTTTTGCGACTTGGACCTCCTTCATAGAGGAGTCCCAGATTCGCGCCCTCCTGAAGTACAAGGTGAAGTATTACTTCGCTGGTGGCAAACCCGGTATCATGCCTACTGATGTTTTTGCTAAGATACTGAGTGAACTTGGAGAGATGTATGCTGCAGATCCAGCGATGGCTCTCGATGATCTCAACTACGGCCCCACAGGAGGTCAGTCATGGTTCCTCAAGACCCTAGCAAAGAGACTTCACAAAGTGCGAGGAATTCCCATCGACTGTGAGTCGCAGTGGGAGTGCGTGTCCATCACTAACGGTTCGCAGCAAGCTCTCTACGCCTTGCTCGACACGTTGATTGATCCCGGTGATGTAATCATCACTCCGTCGCCTGCCTATCTCGGATTCCTGGTGCCAGCCGTGAAGCTCGGAGCTCGCGTTCTCACTGTACCAACAGACCTAGACGGTATTGTACCTGAATACGTCGAACGGGCGATTCACATTTCTAAGAGAAAGTTCGGCAAGAACCCCGACCTTCTCTACGTAGTACCCGATTCCGACAATCCGAAGGGGACCACCCTCCCAATGAGCAGAAGGCGTGCCCTTTTCGACATCTGTGAGAATCATAACATCCTCCTTCTTGAGGACTCGGCTTATGCTGAGATTCAATTCAAGGAGAATCCCAAGCCCATCAAGACTCTGGACAAGGAGAACACACGTGTCGCCTATCTTGGCACCAGCAGCAAGGAGGCTGCAGTACTCCGAGTAGGATACTCTGTGATGCCCGACATGGTACGTGAACAGGTGCTGAAGGACAAGGGCTACTTGGACCTCTGTACGACCACACTGGTCCAGAGGATCCTCGATATCTATTACCGTGAGCACATTGACGCAGCCATGAAGAAGGGCATACCACTGTACAAGAAGAGGTATGAGGCTATGGCAAAGGCCATCGACTCCTCCTTCCCCGCCGGAGAGAGAACAGACCCCACTGGTGGCTTCTTCATCTGGTGGCAGAGCGAAGATCCGTCTTTCGACTCTGGTGAGTTCATGGAGCGGGTGGCTATTCCGAACGACCTGCTGTATGTTCCTGGAGCACCCTTCTATCCAATCACGGGATATACCCTCGCAGTAGAGGAGGACGACGTAGTGCCCAGTGTTCCTGAGCACAATACAATGAGACTCGGATTCTCCTATGCACCACCTGATATCATCTCTGAGGGGATCGAGAGGCTTGGGAATCTGCTGTCAAAGGAACTCTAGACGAAGAAGTTGACGAACAAGGTTGCACCATTCTTCATCTCACCGACGTAGGCTCTCTGATAGGGCCCGAAGAGGTCTGGAAACCCTGAGTTGATGGCATACTCTACCCAAGACCAGGATGATTCCTGTCCCATCTTTCCAGGTGCATACTGCCCGAATACCCAGCTGAGATATCTCTCGAGGTCGAGTTTGAGTCCTCTCAGGCTCTCGGCCTTATCGTCGGGGGCCGCCCCAATAGTCTTCGCCCGCTCCTCGAGCTCAGCGTTAAGTCTGGCATGGGTTTCCATAATCATATCATGCAGACTTGCCAGTGCGCTGTTCATATCATCAAACCGATCTTTCTTTCGGAACTTGGCAATCTTGCCCAGAAGACTGAATAGACCCTTGCCATGCAAGACCTCTATCTGATTCTCCTCGAGGTGCTTCCCCAGATTCTCGTTCCATGCTGTGTTGAAGTAGACTCTTGGGTATTTGATGAACATGGGGAATGGAACACCAATTGCCTTTGCCCCTGGGATTACCTGCGCATAATAGGCAGTCTCTCCAGGTCCACCGACATGAGCAACAACAGGAATTATCGTGTCCACCACGAGCTGCCTTGAATCTACTCTAGGAGATATGTCCCTGGCAAACTCGGCTAAGTAGGGGCTGTCGGCAGAGGTCTCGATTTCCACTGTCTGCCCACACATTGGGCATCTTCCCGTAAGTGAAACCTCCGTACCTCTCTCTTCATAATGAAGTTCCACCCTGCTTCTGAAGCAGTCCTTCTCAGGACACTCGTAGAAGAAGGGAACATAGTCAGGTCTCCTATTCCCAATGCCCGGCTCAAAGCCGCTTCCCTCAATCAGTGCAGTGGCCTCTTCGTAGCTCTGGAGAAGCCTCTCTCTGTTCGGGCGGGCCAGCAGCATTTCCATACCTTCCACAAGGAGGTCTCTTATTCCAGGCTGCGAAGCAGGCACTATCGGAATCCCGAGGTTTCCTTCGACATTGAACAGGCGGGCGAGGATTCTTTGAGCCCACTCACCAAGTGTCTGAGAGTTGATGAACGCCCATCTCGCAATTGAGAGGGCCTGTTCAAGACGCTCCTCATACACAATCCTAGCTGGGCCATCTGCTACCTTGAACATGGGATGGTAGTTGTTACGTATGTCTTCCTCGACCTGCCGATACCAGTCTCTCTCGGGAAGTGGGAGAACGCTCACTGGTGAGTTTTCATAGCCTTCAGGCACAGGAATGCTGACAAGATTGCCGTCACTCCCCATCAGGGGTGTGCGAACGTTCGTGAGTTCTGGCTGGACTTCATCATAGTCTGCCACGCAGAAGAAGGCGGCCAGGCTCACCCCCCTCTCCGAGGTCAGTGCCGACACCCTCGTAGCAGTTGCAGCCTTGTTGAGTAGGTACCCGGGTCCCCCAAGCGCCACTGCCTGATGGGCAGATTCGACAGCTCCGAACTCGAGCATATCGATGGAGGCTGCTACCTTCGAGGTTAGACAGTCCAAGGTGCTGTTTGCCTTGGTAATCTCTTGCTTCACGAGCTTCATACGATCGGGTATGTGCCAAAGGGAGTCACGGTACGCCTCAATTATCGGAGGGGCTCGTTCATAGAGACCGTTCAGAGTCGTGATTGGTGTGTCATAGAGCCTCTCAGCAAGATCCCTCTCTGTTGCCTTCCAGATGAAATCATGATATACCTGGTGGATGCTTGTCATCGACAATAACCTCTACTTGCCAAGAGCCTCGTCAAACGCCTTCTCGTACATGGGAACGATCTTCTCAACTGAGAAAGACTCCTCTACCCTCTTCCTTGCGGACGTAGCATATTGCCTCCGCAACTTCTCGTCTTCCACAACCTCAATGATGGTCCGGATCATCTCTTCCTTCTCAAATCCCTCTGTGACCGCACCGTCTTTGCCCTTTCGTACCAGCTCCGGAATCCCTCCTGCCGGAGTGGTAATCACAGGTAGTCCACATGACATCGCCTCAAGCAGAACCAGCGGCATTCCTTCAAGTGTCGAATTGAGGACGAAGGCGTCAGCCGAGCACATGATTTCCTGCATGTTGCTCTTCACGCCTAGAAGATGGATGTTCTTACAGAGGTCCAGTTCCTCTATCTTCCTCTCTACTTCAATTCGTGTCGGGCCATCACCTGCAATCACAAGACGCGTGTGTGGATGTTGGTTGATCACCTCTCTCATGACCTCAACCAGCTGGACAACCCGTTTCACGCCCCTGAAGTTCGAGGCATGCAGCAGGATCTTCTCGTCCGGGCTAATCTCAAGGGCCTCTTCTTCATCCCGCAGAGCCACGCAACCGCTTTCCACGGTCAGGCGCACTCCTGGAATTCGCCTGAAACTGTCAACATCAATGAAGTTGGGAATGACATGTATGTCTCTCTCTATACCGAGGTCTTCCTGCGCCGCCCTCTTCAAGAATTCAGAGACTGCGGTGACAGAGTTGGCCCTCTCCACGGTATGCTTTACAACTGGTCTGTACGCTGGGTCCTGACCTAAGGTGTGAACATCCGAGCCGTGCAAGGTTACAACGTAGGGTGTTCCAGTTATCTCTCGCGTCATGTAGGCAGCCATCGCATGCGGGATTGCGTAATGCGAGTGGATGAGGTCTAGCTCTGAGTCGTTTATGACCTTCACCATCTTGGAGGTGAGCGCCATGGTGTAGGGTGGCCCCACTGCCGCGAATAGGGGGTAGTCGAACCGGTCGACGAGATCAACGTAGACTCCCTTGGTCTGCTGCCACATAAGCGAGAAGGGTCGCTGGTATGTGATGAAGTGGACAATGTGTCCGAACTCGGCAAGGTGTTGACCCAGTCTTGTAGCTAGGTACCCGGAGCCGCCGACTGAAGGGTAGAGATTGACTCCAATCCTCACGTAAGGGACCTCTTCAGAGCTTCTTGCTTCATCCCCTTTAAGCCACTTGGTCTGGGCTTGCCGCTGTTCCAAACTTTGATTAGCACGGTGCTCGTTGATATGCATATGACCACCAGTGACAGGGGAACGATCCTTGTTGTCGTAGCCCACCCTGATGATGAGACATTGGGAGCCGGAGGCACAATCAGGAAGCATGTCGAGGCGGGTATCCCTGTTGATGTCCACTGCATGACAGGCAATGAAACACGAAATGAGGAGCTTAAGGCGGCCTGCGGCGTCCTTGGGGTACGTAGTCTCTACCTAAGCGAACGAGATGACTTCGCAGTCAGTATGGACCTCAACAAGGAAGTCGTCGGTGCAATCCTCAAGTCTCGGCCCCGAGCAATCATCACGCATTCGCCAGTTGACTACAATCGCAACCACAGAATCTGTGCAGATATTGTGCGGGAGGCAGCTGAGTGGGCTTCCCATGTTACTGTGTTCGAGGACGCACATCGCGTTGACAACATCTATCAGATGGAGATCAACTCGTTACTACCGCACCCCAATGTCATGGTCGACATCAGTGGTACCTATGACTCCGCCTTGGCTGCCCTGAGCGAGCACCGGTCGCAAACAGGAAAGGCTGGTTCGTTCTATGCGAAGCTCTACGATGCAAGAACGAGACTTCGGGGTGTCCAGGCCATGACCGACCGCGCGGAGGCCTTTATGGTAGCGCCTCTGGAGCATGCCGGTCCTTTCTATAGGAAGAATAGCGTTGAGACCCTCATATGAGGGCTGCTTCAGCCAGTTTCGGCCTTCCTTCTCCGTGCGGCAAGAAGGGCCTTCAGCTCGCCCATCATGCTCATACC
>JAEOUG010000067.1 GCA_016839445.1 Candidatus Thorarchaeota archaeon | reverse complement strand
ATCGCTCTCCCTCTCGTTGCGTGGGCCGTAACAGACGATGCTCTTGGTTCGTGTACAATTTTCACGGTGTCTCGGGATGGTCAGACGCTGTTCTGTAACAATGAAGATGAGGGTCTCCGTCACGGGAGGGTCTGGTTCATCCCTGGAACCGAGAGTACGCACGGTGTCGTCCTCTTTGGCTACGGGATATACCGGAACCTCATTATTCCCGTCGGGGGAATGAATGCCGAGGGTCTCTGCGTTGATGGGACCATGGTAGATGAAACGGAAGTCCTCCTCGACCCAGAGAAGCCCGATTGTCAGGGTTCGTACTTCATTGACATGCTTAGGCATTGCTCGACGGTGGCTGAGGCAAAGGATTGGCTTCGTTCCTATGACCTACTCCTTCTCAACTGGCAGCAGGGACTTGTCGCTGACGCAAGTGGGGATGCAATGGTGGTGGGCGTGGATCTGACAGGCGCGTTGTGGCTGACAAACAAGTCTGAGGACTACCTAATCGCTATCAACAACATCAATCCGGCCCAAGGAGATGATCCCTATCACAGTTGGCGCTACAACACCGCGCTGTCCATGTTGGATGCCATGGGTACTCCCACAGTTGACTCGTGCGCTGAGATTCTCGAAACGGTCCAACTTTCATCCACAATGTTCTCATACATCGGGGATCTCCCAAACAGACTCCTCTATCTCTATTCTCGTGCTGACTATGACCGCATTGCCGCTCTCAACGTCACCGATGAGTTATCCAGAGGAGCTCACTCCTACGACATCGAGCGGCTTGTTTCTGAGCAGTCCGGCTCGCCTTCGCCCGTTGACACACCCTCCGACTCTGCAGGCGTAGCCCTAGCAGCCTCTATCATCACAGGCTCGATTCTGTTAGCAACTGCAAGACTCAGGAGGCGAGACTCCTGACGTCTGAGTCGTCTGGGTCTCTGGCCTCTCCTGATGAAACAGGTAGCTGGCTCAGGAACCTCCCGGAGGGCCAACTGGCCAAGGTTGGACTGCTTGTCATCTCCTATCTCACGGTCTCTATCCTTCTCTCAGTGTTTGTCCGTGTTCCAGTCCAAATTCCTACTCCGTGGACCACAGCCATTCTCTACCTGTATTTTGCTCCCATTGTTCACTATTCACTCAGCGCATTGCTTCGTCCTTGGGTCGTGGCTTCCCTGAGTTTTCCGGCCTTGGTGCTAGGTGAGGTCCTGTGGTTCAGTCTGTATGGATCCGGAGGTGAACTTCTAGTCAACGAGATACTGGCCCTTAACACCTGGGGCATAGGCTGTCTGTTCATCTCCGTCTTGCAGAACAGGAATCTCATTCTCGCACTGTCTGTCGGGGCAATATGGAGTTTTGTGGGAGTCCTGGTTCCTGCCGCCATCTACTACTCAGTAGTCCTTCACTGGAGCGTGCTGTACATGGTTGCCTACTCCCTCTTTGTGATGGTCTTCAATCTTGTTCTCGTGCCGCCCTCCCTGCTCGTGGTTCTCACACTGCGAAGAGCTCTCGGGGTGAAGAGTTTGGAGGAGCTGCTCTTGCCTCCAGCATCGTCCATCTAGTGTGAGCTGTCAAGTCTTCTCCGCATGTGAAAGGCAGAGACTTCGAAGCCCAACCTCTCATACAATCGCTTTGCCTCTGTGGCCTGGATTGGACAGTGAAGGCCAATCAGGTCTGCTCCTCCTCCTTTCAGAATCAACATGAGGCTCTCCATCAGCTCCGTACCAATCCCCCGGTTCCTGTACTCTGGCATTACCACCACGAGTTCTATGGTGGCAACCTTAGTCACTCCCCAGGTATCAAGAACGGCATCTGGAACATCTCTGAAGTATCCATAGGCAAATCCGACGACCCTCCCCCTCTCCTCGGCCACTATGAAGCCCTCTGGGAATCCTTCCGTAATCCTCAGATCTTCCTCTGCGGTCGGCCCATCGAAGTATGCGTGCTCATTCGCAATTCTAAGCACGCTTGCCAGGTCAGTCATTTCATACTTGCGAATCCTCATCTTGAGAACCGCTCCTCCGATGCCTCAATCACCTAATGAGCGTGCCGTCGAACTCTCGTTGGACGGCCCTCCAGTGCCGTACCCACATGCATATTAACCATAGTTAATTGAGAGTGACGAACACTGATGATTGCGGCACCTGCGATTATTGCATTCAGAGAGGGCCTTGAGGCGGCACTGGTCATCGCCATTCTGCTCACCTACGTACAAAAGACTGGTCGAAGTAATCTGAGGACTGCTGTCCTAGGCGGAGCCGCCGTGGCAATTGTGGCGAGCGTGACAATCAGCCTTGCTATGGGATTCGTCTGGGGGATCTTCGAAGGAACGGCACTTGCCATATTCGAAGGCGTTGTGGTGCTGATTGCAGCTCTTTTACTCACCACGATGATTCTGTGGATGTGGAGCCTTGGGCCAAGAATCAGTTCTGAGATCGAACAGAAGGCAGAAGATAGCCTAGTCAGTCGAAGTGGGCTTGGACTTGCCCTTCTCAGTATGGCACTTGTGCTGCGAGAAGGCGTTGAGCTGGCCCTGTTCAACATCGCCTTGGTCATCCAAGACGGCTATCAGACCTATCTGGGCACTGGGATTGGTATTGCTGTGTCAGTTGCTGCTGGCCTTGCAATCTATCAGGGTTCCCTGAGGATTAGTCTGAGGACACTCTTCAAATGGACCTCTCTCTTCCTGGTGCTCTTCGCTGCTGGCATGATTGCCTATGGAATCCACGAGCTACAGGAGGCCGGGTTGCTTCTCATAGGACCGGCAGAGGTATGGAACATCAATCCACCACAGCTACCAGATGGGAGCTACCCATTACTTCACGAACGTGGAGCAATAGGGGCCTTAGCCAAAGCGCTTTTCGGATACAACGGAAACCCGTCCGCCCTCGAAGTTGCTGGGTACTTGGCCTACCTCGCGATGGTAGGGATCTACTACACTGCCTTGGTTCGCAGGAGATTCATGGAAGATGCCTCTTAGTTACCGATTGGTGGCAAGGTTTCAAATCTTAACTTCAATTCGTTCATGATATATTAATAAATATCAGAAACTGCCCTCAGCAAAACGCGTCGCTGTAGGGATGCTTGAGATGACAACAGAGGCCCCCCAGAAAGTAGTGAAGCTTGCCGTGGTAGGCGACGGTGGGGCTGGCAAGAGCACACTCATCTCTCGATTAGCAACCGGGGACTTCCTCGACAGGACCATGACAATTGGGTTCGATGTTGAATCATGGACTATTACCACTGACGCGGGTTCAATGAAGGCAGCACTCTTCGACTTCGGGGGGCAGGCGCAGTTCCGTTTCTTCCAAGGATCATTGATTCTTGGTGCCAAAGCGGCTCTGATTGTGTTCGATTGCTGCTCATTCAACTCGCTCCTCAAAGTTCGCGAGTGGATGGAGCTCATCCAGGCCATACCCAACGAGCGAAAGCTCCTCGTCGGCACAAAGATTGACGCCAGCGTGCAGGTGTCTTTCGAGGACATACGCGAGTTGGCGGAGGAGCTTGGTATCGACTTCATCGCCGTAAGCTCTAAGACTGGTGAGAACATGGACGGACTCGTTGACCGCCTAGCAAGGATACTCGGTGGTCTGTGACTTGCAGTATGGCATCCCACTTGACAGCTGTGGTCGTCCCACCGCAACACGTTCAATATCCGCCCTCGATGGGCACTCTCAGGAGATGGCGAGCTATGACCAATGGAAGCGCGATAATCAAGATACACTGTGATGTCTGCAACAAACCCGTAGAGTTTGAGGTCTCGCGTGAGAGGATTGCAGAGCAGAAGGACGGAATTCTGCGAGTGACACTCGCACATGGCGATCCGATTCACGCAATCATTGTCTATGTTGACAAGAACCTGAGAGTACGGGGGATTGACCACTCAGACAGCTTCCAGATGGATGCTCCCAAACGTGAGGACGCCTTTGTCCCGTCAACAGAGGTTGCAGAGAATCTATCGGTCCAGCTTGGTGAGCCCGTCTTTCAGGCTCTCTACCCGTTCTCAGAGATTGAGGAACGAGAGAAGACCGCCTTCATTCTTGACAAGACGATTCTGCGGACAATATGTGAATCGGGCATCATCTCTCAGAGCCAGATTCGACAGAAGGTTGCATTCCTAGAGAAGGCCATGGGGAGCAAGATTGACCTGGCACAGATAGAGGCTGTGTGCGGCAAGTATGTCCAAGAAGGGTTAATAAAACGACTATAGAACGAATTGTTTCATCAATTTCCGGAGAAAATGAAACAATGAGCTTCTTCAGATTCAGGAGAAAGAAAGACCCGAGTCGCAACTACATGAACCGAATGGTGATCGGCCTCGGAGCCGGCCTTGTGAAGGCAAGAGATGCCATTCTCAATCCCGACTTCGGTCCTCAAGGAGCAATGGATGTCCTTGCCACTTGGATGGGACAAGAGCTTGCCAAGGAACTCCTAAGTCAGCGAGTCATCACTCCTACCTCCAGCGCTGAAGAAGTCCTCGAGAGACTTCTGGAAGAACTACGCATTGCCGAAGACCTGTCCATCGAGATGGAGGGTGACACTGCCCACGTTGTTGTTCAGAACTGCTTGGTCTGCCCCCGGCGGGTTGGCGGCTATGATCTGGAGGGCCACACGTCCTGTCCGGTCGGAGGTCTTGTCCGAGGCGCCATTGGCCTCGTACTAGGGAAGACACCTCAGCTGGATCTAGTAGACCTCAAGACTGGCGAGATCTGCAAGACTGACTTTACGCTTGCGTAACCTGAGAGAGCTTGATGCTCTCAGGACTCCCGCACCGCCTCATCTGTGCACCGAATGTCTACTTTATTAGCGGAGCGGGAGAATCCCTAGAAGAATGAAAGATTGATTGAGGGGGCGAAATAACACTGACAAAGAGCCCAAAAACACGGACCACACTGAAGGAACGGGTCCGCCGAACACTGGAGAAGAACGAGAAGTGTCTGCTCGCGTTTGACGAATTGGAGAGTGACATTGAGGTTCAGACACTCCTAGAAGACAGTAACCGCATGGCTATAGACAGGATGGGATATTCAGACCACGGCCACATACATGCCCTCATTGTTGCCCAGAATGGTATCAAACTCATGAAGCAACTGACTAAGGGGGTTGTTCCTACAGTAGTGAAGGAGGAGATGGGCGACGAGAAGGACGCAGAAGTGATTGTGCTCCTAGGCTGCTATCTCCACGACATTGGCATGGTGACAGGTCGAGCCAATCATGACGAGTTTTCGGTCGTATTTGCCAAGCCCATCCTTGACCGCATTCTTGCCAAGGTGTATCCGAATGACCTTCGAAAACAGGTGCACATCCGGAGTGATGTACTCCATGCAATATACACGCACGACAAGGCTGCAATACCCATGACCGTGGAGGCTGGCGTTGTTGGAATCGCAGATGCACTTGACATGACCAAGGGCCGCGCGCGCATCCCCTTCGAAGCAGGTAGCGTGAACATCCACTCCGCCTCAGCCATGGCCATTGAAAATGTCAAGATCAGGCCCGGGGACACCAAGACAGTCAGGATTGAAGTCACGATGAACAACGCGTCTGGTATCTTCCAGATCCAGGAGCTGCTTGAACAGAAAATCAGGAATGCTGCTGCACTGGTTGACCACATTGAGTTGTACGCAGTGATGGCTCCTGAGTCTGACAAGATTATCGAAGAAGAACTTCGTGTCCTGTAGGCTTTCTTGGTCTTACCTTACGAACTCGTACATAGCATTGAACATATATGCACACTATCGAACATCTGGCCTGCTCAGCAATTGGAGAGGACTGATGTAGCAATTGAGACTCGACCCGATTGATCAGGAGATAATCAAGGAACTCCAGAATGACGGACGGAAATCGTTCAGCGATATCGCAGAGAAGGTCAACAGAACTGAGGTCACCATAAGACGCAGGGTAAAGAAGCTCAGGGATGAGGGCTACATCAAGAAGTTCACAGTTGTTCTTGACCCAATGAAGATTGGGAAGCGTATCCGAGCCGTCATCAGAGTCAAGACCGCGATGAAGGAGGCCAGCAATATCTCGAAGAAGCTGCAGGAGTTCGAGGAGGTCAATGAGGCATACTTCCTTGATGGTGCCTGTGGGCTCATGATCATGGTAACTGTAGATGACCTCACCCAGTTGAAGCAGTTTCTGGAGACTCGTCTTGGTTCCATCTCCGGTGTGGGTGATGCTGAGACCTGCATAGTACTCGAAGAGATCAAGTCGGCCTATTCATGAGGGGGTTTTGAGGTTGTATGAGATCAGGATGCCTGAAGGGAGTCTAGAATCTCTTCTACAGCACGCTGAAGGTGCCCTTCCCTCAGAGTCTGTCGCGCTTCTCTTTGGTCGCGTCAGAGGAAAGAGGGTCTATGTGGAGTCAGTCCGACTTGTCCAGAACGTTTCCACTTCGCTAAGGACCAAGTTCCTGGTGGACCCAGAGATTCAGTACCACATGATGATGGAAGAGGAGCAACATGGACGAGTTATGGTCTGCATCTTCCACTCCCATCCTGCCCCAGCTTTCCCATCGCAAGCCGATACTCATAACATGCGACTGAACCCGGTGGTCTGGTTGATTGCCTCCAAGATGAGCGGCGCCTGGGAAACGGGGGCGTTCGTCCTACATGAGAGTGAGCTCAAGCCAGTCATAGTGGTCAATGAAGGCTCTTGATAGTTCCAGCCGTCTTCCTTGGCTCAAAGCATACTGGGTTGCCACTGATCACATGCACAAGCGAAGCAGCGGTTATGATGGGTCGAAGTAAGGAGGCATTGCACTGCAAGATGCCGGTGTTCCGGTCCTCATCGTATTCGACCATGTAGAGCCGAGAATCCGCCGCCTGAAGCTCCCCGTATATGGAGAGCAGACTATTCCAGAGGGCGCTTGTCAGCTCCTTCTCTTCTATTCTGGCTCCACCGGAATGCAATTGGAAGAGGACGTATCGTCTTCTTGTCCGCTTCACTCCCATTGCCCCTCCTCTACTAGCTCAATCCCTTCAGCTATGAAATCCCTGCCGAGCTTCTTCAGGTTCTTCTCTACTAGAAATTCGGGGTATTCTAGCAGCGCAGTCTTGGTCCCCTCAAAATCGATTCCTAGCAGGTTCCCGATGTGCCGGACTGAGACCGGCGCTCTCATCTCCAGGGCCATCTGCGCCCCGCTCGTTAGAACGACCGGCATTGTGGCATCCAAGGCGGTCCTAAGAGCCTCACGACAGCGCTTCAGAATCTTGGAGCGCGCATTGCCCCTTGTCTTGAGAAGATGGTGAAACTGAATCTCTAGAGCCGTAGCTCCTTGAGCCGCGAGTGACGCAGTAGTGTCCTTCATCTGATGCGTGCTTCTCGGGTCCAGTGTAATCAGGTCAATCCTCTTGTCTTCGGCCGCCCAATTGACCATCTCGAGATTACTTGAGAGCGGGACCGCAATGATTGCAGCTCTTCTTCTCTCCTGTGCTACACGTTTCTTGAGGCTCGGGAGCCGTTTGCCCGCGGTATCGGTTCGTCTGAGAATAAGGAACCCGTCCTCCAACCTTTCAAATGGGCTTGATACGAGACCTGATGCCGCTATACCTGAGAAGCCCAGCGTTCTGGAGAAGCTCACCACAGAATCAAGAGCGCCGCGGTCGGTAACGTTCACTCCGAGGTCTATCACCATGTTCATTCCACCTCTGGGTGAAGAATTTCCTCGAGCATCTGTATCGCCTCATCTCGATTGCACTTCGGATAATCCCTAAGATGAACACGAAGGCTGATCACATCAGGACCGGACGGGGTCTCGATTCTCCCAAGGTATGCTGCCTGCTTATCAATCCTAAGAAAGAGTGTGCAGTCCTCATCGAGGCGCTGGTCCAAGGTGTCAAGAATCAGCTGCCGGCTGTCAGTAGGGAGTCTTCGTGCCAGCTCTTTCAGCATCCTCTCGCAGGCCACTCTCTTCTCAATCACCGCGGCAATGACGAGTATCGTATCTCCTGACTGCCCCTCAGTTCTCGTAGCCACAATCGGCACCTCCTCTCTGAGATCCTCTGGAAACAGATTGAGGACTGCGGCAATCACTCTGTCCTCGACCTCTGTGGACCTCGAGTAGGCCCGTGCCTCAATCTTTCCTACGAACAAGAGCAATAACCCCCGGGTCTGGGGCACATCGGTTACTTGCCCAGATTGCCCTTTGCGCCTAGGGAGGGTCTGACTTTCTCAGCTCCGCGACCCTTTTTCCTCAGTCCTCTGCTACCCTTTCCTGCAGAAGTCAGGCCTCTACTCTCCCTGCCCTTCTGTACTGTATCACATATCCAGTTGATTTCAGGATCGTTGTAGATGACTGGGTGATTCGGATCTACGAGGATCACCTCGTACCAGACCCATTTGTGGTCAGAGCCGACCCAGTAGGCGTTGAGAACTCGGAGGTTTGGATACTTCCTGCCAACCCGTTCCTCTGCAATCCAGCGTCTCGACTTCTGCGGCGTGTACTTGGTCACACCCAGGCTTCTCGGCTTCCTGCCCATGCGAGGCCTTGGCTTCTCTCGGGGACCGCGTCCAGTCTTCACTCTGACGACGACGTAGCCCTGTTTCGCCTTGTAGCCAAGAGACCTGGCCCT
>JAEOUG010000066.1 GCA_016839445.1 Candidatus Thorarchaeota archaeon | reverse complement strand
GTCGGGGTCGCCGACTTCCTCATCATAGACCCAGCCACAGACCAAACACTCATACTTTGCCATTTTTGGTTTCACCGAATGATTGCTTTATGCGCGGACCAGTGGTCCATCTCGATTCGACATGGGCCAGCGGGTTAAAAGGGTTCGCTTGAGCTGCTTTCCTCGTCGTCCTCCGGCTCTCCGATTTCGTCAGAGCCCTCTGATGAGTCTTCCTCACCCATCTCTACTTCTTCGGGCTCTTCTGGGACATCTTCTTGCTCAGAGATCTCTCCCTCTTCAGTGGTCGGAACCTCAGTCGTCACAGGCTCTTCAGTGGGAGCTTTTCGAGACCTTCTGATGAAGACGAGCTCCATCACTAGCGCAACGAATGGAAAGACGATTAGCTTAACTGCGTCTCCCACTGCACCAGCAAGACTTGGGTCGAGTACCAGCACTGTGAACATCGCATCGATGAACATGAATCCCGTGGCTAGGAAGTAGGTTGCGGTTGCAGCCAACTCCCGGGAGAGTTTCCATCTTGTTTCAAGGTCGGCACGACTTGAAAGCGTCCTTCCGATAGCACTCATAGTATAGAGAATGAAGAACAGCGAGATGGCGAGACTGATGGGATCAAGAGATCCATCGAACGGCTTCAGCACGTTGTACATGAAGTATGCCGAATAGGCGGAGATGAAGAATCCGAGGAATGTGATGCTGCTGGCCGTAGACTTGTTGCGCTCTGCGACGAGTATCATTCCATTGAGGAAGTTGAATCCTACGGCGAGAAGCGCACCAAAGAGGGCGAAGAAGAATGCTGCCTGTAGGAACACAGAGGGATTCAGGATGACTGAGACAATGAACCCGCCAATTATGATAACGTAGTTGAAGAAGTAAATGAAGGCGTAAAGCCCTCGGACAAGCCAAGATCGATCCTCAATCACGACTGCTTCAGCGTAACTCAGTGAAGTTCTTGTGGCGAAGTACGACTGGAATCCAATCCAGCCTAGAAAGGCCACTCCAATGAAGATCAAGTTGAAGAGCGGTCTGAGCACCAATAGGAAGCCTAGCAAGACGATACCGGACACCACGAACCAGACTACGGTCATGACTGCAGAATTGAAGTAGGACTCATCGTCTGCGACGAACCGTGAGAGGCCAATCAGCGATACGAATGCTGCCAGCATGAAATAAACCGGAAAGATACCCCCAGTAAGGGCCGCGAGTCCTGTGAGTATTGAGAACTGGAAGACCAACCTCTCCCAGATTGTGATGAGAATCGCACCGATGACGAAGACCAGTGTGAGCCACTTGAGACGCTTTGATGAGAAGAAGATCTTGAGGCCTTCAATGAAATCCGTCAGTACTGGAACATCCATATCGTTTACCTCCCAAACGCTAGAATGACTCGAGCGATGCAGCTATTAACTCTTGAGGATGTGCAGAATCTCCTCTTCGAGTGTGTCCTTTACTCTGGGCTTCTCAATCAGAATACCCACTTCTTTTCCGGAGTCATCAAAGAACACAAACCAGGGTATGGCCTTGACTCCCCAATCGTTGATCTCAGGGGGTGAAGGCGGGACGGCCCACTGCTTGTTAGGATCTAGTGGTGCAGTCTTGATTGAGCCAAAGACCATGAACTCTATGCCCAGCATTTCTTCCAAGTGCAGCATCACTGGCATCGCCCGCTTGCAGTCGCCGCACCATGGGGCGCTGAAGACAACAATACGCATCCTTTCCATGATGCCTCTGAGTTCTTCGACGACCTTCTCATTGATTCTGTACTCGTCGTAAGCCTCTAGAACGAGGTCCTTGTCCTTATCGCTGAGCGCTTCGACATACCCTTTTGCTGTGGTCGTCCTGCTGCGAATGTCTTCGAAGTCAATCATAGATGATTCGGCGCGGCATGAAGTCTAAAAACGTTTGCTTGAAACAGCTTCTACAATGATGTCGGGTCAACACTAATATCCGAGATGCGCAGGTAAGTGAATTACGGACAAAAGGCTGTGTGGGACAGATTTGGCTGTAGAACTCTACAAGGCTATCATCGTTGGACCTCCGAATGTAGGCAAGTCTAGCCTCGTTAGAAGGTATCAGAAGGGCGAGTTCAGAGATGGCTACACAGCTACTGTCGCCGCCGATCTGAGTGTGTCGCAGTTTGACTTTCCTGAGGGTAAGGTCGTATTGACCATTGTTGATATTGGCGGACAGGAAACCTTCGCGGGACTCAGGAATCGGTTCTACGAGGGTGCCCATCATCTCATACTTGTGTACGATGCGACAAGTCGGTCATCCTTCGAGAAGATAACGCCGCTCTACGAGGCGCTCACTGAGAAGATATGTATTCAGCGTGAGCACTTCCTCGGAGGGTCCCTTGTAGCAAACAAGTGCGATTTGGATGGAGAGCTGGAAGTCACTGAACAGGAGGGACGCCTTCTTGCCGACCTTCTCACACTTGAGTTCTTCATGACTTCAGCACTGACCGGGAAGAACGTGCCAGAGCTCTTCCACTTCGCGGCAGCTGAGTCGATGCGATTGAGGCGAGCTTCCTAGTTCTACTGAGTAGCAGCCGTCATCCGACAATCTCTGATACGCATCGATGGTATGAGGGTTGGAGTCCTCACTTCCCACCAGTAGACCTGTGTTCTGTCATTTCCTAGGGCATCGATGTTCGCCAACATCCTCATGGTGTTGTCACTAATACGCATGTTCTTGATGGGCTTCTTCTCTCCTTTCTGGTGGAGAAACATAGCATCTCTTGGAATGGTAGAGAAGTCGCCTGTCTGAGCGTTCTGGAAACGACTGTACCAGTTACACGTGACGTGAATGGTGGGCCTGTCCACGTCCAGTAGATCGTCCACCTTTGTCGTGCCATTCTCGAAGACGATGTTGGACGCACCCGGCAGTAGCAGCCGAGCCCCCATCCCGACAGAAGCCAACCTAGAGCTTCCAGTGGTCTCTGTTTCGAACATCCTGGCAGTTGACGTGTTGTGGAGGAAGGACTTCAGCACACCCCTCTCAATAATCGTCGTTTTTTTCCCTGGTGTTCCTTCCCAGTCAAATGAAGTAGTTCCCATGCCTCCGGTGAGAAGCGAATCATCGTGCACAGTTATCATGTCGGGTGCTATCTGCTCACCCATCTTGTCCTGCAGCGGCGATAGCCCTATCATCGCAACAAAGGGGTTGGCCCGTGTCGGAACGTCTCCAATAACACTGGCGGCCACAGTTGGCGTCAAGACAAGATCGTATACACCCGGCTCGCCCTGAACTGCACCGACTGCTTCTTTCGCGAGCCTTCCCGCCTTGGCCCCGGCCTTGATCATCTCATCCTTCTCAGCAGATGGGATTGTCCCGCTGCGCAAGCCTTGTCCGGAATAGTCGAGTTCGTCCTGCAGTGCTCTGACGTTCAGCTCGAATCCAGTAGACTTCGAGGAGCCCTCAGGTCCTAGACTTGAGCGGAAGAAGGTTTCCGTCTTCGTTACCATGATTGATCCTGCGACTCTCTTCGCTCCCTCGTCCAAGGCGGCTGCTATGATGGAGTTGACGACCTCGGTAGAACCTTCGGTGAATTGATCTATCTTCGTATCGTAGTTCCCAGGGGCCTCGTGGTATCTCTTGGCCTCCTCCTCTATTCCTGCATAGAACATCGAGTCGGGCAGTGTGCGTGAGAATGATACTACGTCGTTTACTGCCTTCTCGACATCCTTCTTTGTTGACGCAGGTCTGACTGTCGCTCCAGTCTTCGCACCGTCGACTACAATGAATATCTCCAGGTTCTGTGACTCCCACTTCTTCGCAATGTCGATTCTACTCTCAGAGAATCTCACCTGCGAGTCCGAGGACGCAACTCCCCTTGCGATGATGGCATCTGCTTTCTTCTTCCCCATGTCAACAGCATGGTCCACGAGCGACTTGAGATTCTCTGACATCAGCCAACACCTCCCAATCGGATAGAGCGGAATCGTATCTCCCCGCCTCCCGCATACACAGGGACCCCCTGCATAGGATCAGACTTCCCGCATGTCCCTGGAAACTCGAAGGTATGGTTCCTTGAGACCGCATCGACGGCCGTCAGAAGGCCAACACTAGTTGTCTCCATGATAGGACGTTTTACCATCGTGTCAGTGACCTCCCCATTCTTGATGAGATAGGCTTCAGAGCCTGTATACTTGGACTGGAAACGCCTATCATCGATATTCCATTCCTTGAAGGAGCGCATGAAGACCCCGAGCTTGACGCCTTCCACCAGCTCCTCGAAGCTGTAGTCACCTGGCTCGAAGTAGGTGTTTGCCATTCTGATGATTGGCTCTCTATTGTAGCCTGATGCTCTTGCCGCGGCGTTCGAGCCCCGCCCAAACTTCGTGCCAAACTCACGGTTCAGGAGTGGTTCATTGATGATGCCTTCTTTGATCAGCTCTCGCTTCCTGGCCTTCACGCCTTCGTCGTCATAGCCGTAGAAACCGGAGGTCTTTGGGACTGTAGGGTCTTCGCTTACATTGACAGCCTCACTGCCGACCCTGGATTCGCCCATCTTCAGGTCTCGCCAGAAGCTCTCTCCTGCCTGGGCTCCCTCTCGTCCCATGATTCTGTCACCCTCACTGGGGTGGCCAACATTCTCGTGTGCAATTATCCCCGCCACCTCCTGACCCACTACCATGTCAATGGGCTGGTCCATCAACTCCTTCACAGCCACAGCCCTCTCAGCAGCCTGTTTCAACCGGTCCACTTCATCAGATAGCATGTCGTAGAGGTTAGATTCGTCGATCCTCTCCCAGCCTCCTGCAAGTGTCATGTCCAGGTACCTCTGCTCAGATCCCCTCGTTGATGTAGCTGTCAGAATGGCACTCATGAGGAGGTATGAGTGCTCTCCCTCGATTTTGGCGCCCTCACTTGTGATGTAGTACTTGCTCTGAACTCTAGGGTTGAGCGTAAGGATGTAGGATGAGAGACCTTCCATCCTCTTGTTGAGCTCATCTGCAGCTTCCATCATCTCATCGATGCTGACATCTTGCAGTGGTCTCTTCGCTTCCGTCTTCCACTTGGCCTTGTTCGTGACTGGTTCTCCTAGATCAATGGGTTCTTTCCTTCTGGAGTTCTTCGCCATCTTGATAGCTGTAGAAATCGTTCTCTTTGCAAGCTCTGTTTCCAGCCGGTCGAACGCCGCAAAGCCCATGCACCCTTCGACGAGAACCCTGACACCAATACCTGAAGTAGGTGTCATGCCACCAGACACCGGCTGACCGTTCCTGTACGCGAGGCCTCGAGCTAGGTCTTCAACATATCGCGCTTCCGCAAAATCGCAGTTCTGGTCCATGGCGTACTTGATAGAGTACTCAGCCAGATCCTTACCATTCTTCATGAGCAGTTCCCAACGGGTTGACACGAATCCTCCAGATAAGCACTCCGAAGAACGTAGGCGCAACCGCATAATTCAAAACCGCACATCCAGAAGACCAATCGAGGCGCGCTGATGATTGAAGATGTGAATCGCGAGAAGTGGACTGCCATCTACATGTTCCTGATAATGGACTTCCTCCAGATTCTGATGGTTTCGATTCTAACAATGAATGAAAACACACCCCTTGTTGTCGGGATAGATTTCTCTCAGAGCAATCCTCTCGTTTCAGCAGGGCTCTTCCTCGCCATAGCAGCAACTCAGATCATCGTTCTGTATATCGTTGCTGCTCGGATTGTCAGGCAAGAGGACCTTACAGAGCTCTTCCCCACGTACGATGAGAGTAGGACCTGGAATACTCGGTACTCAAGAAAGGAGATTGTAGACTGGACGATGGAACTCGCTAAGGCAAGCGAGGTGCAGGTTAACAGAGTCTACCTGATGAAGTCGCCCTTGCCGAATGCATTCACATTCAGCCTTCCTCTTATTGGAGCGATTGTAGTAGTCCACAGTAACACACTTGACGTCCTCAACAAGCAGGAAGTGAAGGCCATCATTACACATGAGATTGGACACATCAAGAACCGCGACTCCATTGTTCAGCTTCTGGCAAGAATGCCTTCCTTCTTCATTGACATCATCTACCTCTACATCTACGTCCGCCTTGGACTGGCTGCTGCGACTGCGATTATTGTCAGCGCGGATCCTATCCTTGCAGGTACCCGACTTCTTGTCCTCTTCGGGTTCTTCCTTGTCTCAAGATTCCTCACCCTCCTATCCCGAATCTTCATGCAGAAGGCATCACGTGCGGCTGAGCTCATGAGCGACTATCATGCCGCAACTATTCTCGGCTACGAAGTCACCATCAATGCTCTGATTCGTCTTGGACAGCGTGTCGAGGCCATAACGGCACTTATTGAAGAGATACGCTGGCTTGAGTCACTTAATCCTGAACGAAGTGCTCCCATATCAAACGCTGAGCTAATGCGCATGATAACCCAGTACCCTCTTGATGAGATCGATGAGATGAATGCTCGTGATGTTGCACCCTACGTCTTCCTGACAACTCGACTCCGTCACCTGCGCAAGGTCTATGGAGTGGCATTTGACGATTCGCAGATTGAGAAGGCTGTACAGCCTGCGGTAGAAGGGCTGTTGGAGAAGCGTTCGGAATCGAAGACCGAATCCGACCTCCGGAAAAAGGGTCAGACCATAGACTGGCGGCGAGCTGACTATGACGAAGACAGGAGGCTCTCTAAAGAGGAGCTGACAGACCTGCTCAAGATACTTAGAGAGAATCCCCAGAAGATGATGTTCGACAGAGAAGTGGGCATCAACATGATGCTGCTTGACCATCCCGACTTCCGTCGGCGTGTGCTCTTCATCGCTGACGAGTTTGAGCTCTAGCCCATCTGCAGTGGAACTCCATCCTCTTCACATCTGGCCTGCTCCGCAGGACTCATTCCCCGGAATGCGGAGATTATTGCAGCTAGCAAGGCTAGGATGCAGAACACCCAAACGGTGGACTGAACGCCAAGTGAGTATGCCAGAACATAGGCAGGACCAGATTCGGCCCCTCCTGGATTGAAGGAGGCGAAGAAGATGCCAAAGACTGTCGTGACAACGGCCGTGGCCACCGAGAATCCTGTGGTTCTGGCCACATTCGTCAGGGCGCTGATGACCCCCATGTACTTCTTTGGAGCGCAGGTCATGATGAAGTTGCCATTCCCCACGCTGAAGAAGGAGAGCCCTGTTCCCATCACTGCGACTCCCACTGCCATAGGTATGATGTTAGGAATTCCGGACGCGATGATTAGCAGACCCACAAGCTGAACGAGAAGCCCAATGACCGTCTGGGTTCTTGCCCGCACTCTCTCGGATGCGAACCCAGCCACGGGGCCTGTGATTGATATCATGATTGGCTGCACTACTAGGAACACACCAGTCCAGAACTGATTGAAGCCAAGTGCCTTCTGCAGGTAGAAAGGCATAAGGAATGAAACCGGAACCATTGCCATGTATGCAAGAATGGCCGAGAAGATGCCCGTCGAGATTCGTCTGTCAGCGAGGACATCCAACGAGATCACTGGAGAGGAGAAGGTTCTCTCTCTGATAATGAAAGCTATGAAGCTGAGCAGAATCCCCGAGATTAGCACTAGGCTAGTGAGGAAGCTACCGTCAACCGAAACGGACACGTAATACACAACCAAGAACAAGAAGCTGAAGAAGAGAGCCGCACCCAGAGTGTCGAACCTCATCTCCTGAACTCTCTCGGTTGCGGGTACCATCTTCCAGACTACTGCGAAGCCCACGAGCCCAATCGGCAGATTCACGAGGAAGATGCTAGGCCAGCCGTAGAACTGACTTAGGAGCCCTCCGAGGACGGGTCCAACGCCAAGAGCAGCTGCTAGGACTATTGAGTTCATGCCAATGGCCCTTCCTCTGTTCTCATCAGTAGTGAAGTAGGTCACAAGAGCAAGTCCATTGGCTGCCATCATGCTCGCACCCACAGCTTGGAAGAGTCTCGATGCCACAAGCATCTCTATACCCACTGAGAGTGCGCAGGACAAAGAACCTCCAATGAAGACGAGCATCCCTGCTTGGAAGACACGAGTCTTACCGAATCTGTCGCCAAACTTGCCCATCAGGGGCATCGCGGACGTCATCACAAGGAGATAGGCTACTACCACCCACTGAATGACTGTCATGTCTACTCCTAGGCTTCCCGCCATCGTTACAAGCGAAACGTTGACGATTGAGCTATCCAAGGCCGAGAGAAAGACGCCGAAACTGGTCGCCAGCACAATCCTGTAGGGGCCAGGCACTACTTGTGTGGTTGGCGCTAGCGTCGTCAATCATGCATCACCAATTGTGGTACGACTTGGAGGTTCCTACGCCGCCCACGCAGTCCTATTTTGTTCTTGTGGTGTGGATTACTCTGGGCGTTCTTTTTAACAAGAGAATACCTGCCTTCCTTCATGCCTGATTGGGATTCTCTTATGGGACGTGCAAAGGAGGACGTCCTTGCAAGCTTCGATGCCTGGACAGTGGTCCTCTCTGAGACTCTTGGGGATAAGCTTGCGTATGCCTATGGCAAGGGATCCGCTCTCAAGGCTTGGGACTCCCCGATAGACTATGTCCCCATCCTTTCGGATGTTGACGTCCACATCAATCTGAAGCGGGATGAGTCTCTCTTTGCTGGTTCAGATGATTCGTTCTCTGACGCAGTTGACATGTCCCAATCCTATGAGCAGGAGTTCCTGCAGAGGCAACCCGAGCATCTTCACGTCCCTCGAAGTCAGGTGATTGTCATAGACAGGCTGATGAAACTCGTCGACTTCGTCCCTCCTGATCTGGATCAGATTAGAGTCCTCATCGGTAATCCTCCCAAGGAAGAACTCCCGAAGGATGAGCGGATCAGGGCGATAGACCTCCAGAACCTTTTCCAGCTGGAGGATTTCCTTGAGAGAATGCCACACCGGGTGAACGATCGAGTGGGCATGGACTTCTGGCAGCTGATTCGTGAGATGTCCTTCCGGGTTTCGCCGGCTCCAGTCCGACTGCTGTCCCAGACTCACGACTCACCTCTCAAGCTGTGGTCGTTCAATAGAACGGCAATCTGCGCAGAGCTCAACGCAATCGGGTACGGCGAGATCCTAGAGCACTACCGAGGCTTCTATGAGCAAGGATGGAATCTCTTTCTCTCAGGATTCGCTGATCTGGGAGCATTCAGAGAAACTACACGGCACGGATACTACACCCTCCGAAAATGCTTCGAGCTCGCCAAGTCTTTTGCATAAGACTCTCAACCCTTATCACTGAGATGGCAGTTTCCTGCACGATTCTCTTGACGATACGAACAATTGACATCGAGTCCATTACACCCAGCGGCAGGATTCAGGCAAGCGAGTTCATTGCCATGGAGAGAAGTCTGGAGATTGCGCTCAATGGCTCTTCTGTCGCTAAGCTCAGCTGCAGTCCTGGTCTGGAGAAGGAGCTTGCAGTTGGGTTTCTGGTCACTGGTAAATTGATTTCAGGCTACTCTGCAATCGAATCCTGCCGCGTGTCTGATGATGTGTGCAGGATTACTACCTCGGACGTCACTGACCCTGCGGTCACTCCTCACGAACCTCTCCGTGCTGTTTCATTCCGGATGGTGGTGGACGCCGTGGAGTCTCTCTTGCATGAGCAGCGGACTCACTCAGCGACCGGTGGAACTCATGCGGCTCTAGTGCAGGACGTCCGCAGCGATTGGACAATCTCGGTTGAGGATGTAAGCAGGACTGCTGCCCTCTGCAAGGCTATTGGAGCCGCCGCCGCGGAGAAGATTGATCTGGCACACTGCCTGGCAGCAACCACTGGCCGTCTGACTTCTGAACTTGTGAGAATGTGCGCGAATGCAGGAGTGCCTCTCTTGGCGTCGCGCGCGGTAGCAACAGATCTCGGAGTGAGGATTGCTGCTGAGAGGGACTTGACTCTTCTCGGCGCCGTTAGGAAGGACCACTCATGGTTGTACAACGAAGGGGCTTGCGGATTGGTCCTTGACTCCTGAACCTGCGCACAAGACCTTCCCACCTATTCCGGCGATGCCTAGCCGGTCCGACGTTCGTGACGAGGTTTCCGAGAGGATTTAAAACGTGGTTCTTACACCGGCAGCCCCATGTCATCTATCTCAAAGCGGATTTTCCCTCTCGCGGCTCTTCTAGTCATCATAGCTGGGGCCATAGCAGTCGCCCTCTACACGGTAGAGGAAGACTGGGGCATGGTTATGATCATCAATGGTGCGATCTTCATCATCTCCGGACTCCTTATGCTTATCTCCGGAGTTATGACGCCCACTGTATCAGAGTCCAGCAGAGGCCGGATTCTCGGAGCGATACTCCTCGTTGGAGCCGCAGTGGCGCTTACGGGCCTGGCAACCATGTACTACACATTCGGGTCTCTCCTCCTAGGGGGCGGGATTCTCATCTTCATTGTGTGTCTGGCTTGGCCGTGCGTCTGCCTGCAAGGTGGCAAGGGCGCAAGATCGCAGATCATAGGAGTGGCATCCGCCCACGACAGTATTGCTGTCCCTGAGATATCAAGGATTACCGGACTTCAGGAGAAGACTGTCAGAGACACGCTGTACGATGCCATAGGCAAGAGACAGCTACACGGGAAGATGGAGGGTGACACCTTTGTGCGTTCGGTGACTCCAACTCACACATACGCGGCTCCCGCCACCACAACGCGTGAGCGTGAGGTTGTCAAGGTGTTGGTCATCTGCCCATTCTGTGGTGCGAAGACTGAGCAGGGTCTCTCGAAGTGTCAGAACTGCGGAGGCGACCTCTAATCTCACAAAGGAGAGGGGGAGCAATCCCTCTCTTCTGCCATTTCTTGTGACATGCTTCTGGGCTCGGGGAGTAGTTCCAGTTCAGTTAACAGGTTCAGTAATCACAGACTCAGACCTTGTAAGGTCATATCCGAATCTCCTTGCTACTGATGTCGTTTCGTTGATGATGTCTTCGCGCTCGTTCTCCGTATACATCGGGCGGTAGTATGAAGGCTTGTGGAGCTTCGCTATGTAGTGCTCCCGCACATCACTGAAAGCATCAGAGTCAAGCTGAGTATGTTGTAGTATCCTGTCTATTGCTGCAGCAGGCTGCTCACAAAGTTCCTCGTACCTGACAACCAGAGCTGCGTCAGACAGGCTCTTGCTGCTGTTCAGTCTGTGCAGAACGTGGGAGTAGATGCTTGCCCAATACTTGGCCCAGCCGCGCACGTAGCCTTCCTCAGTGGTCCACAATCTACGTATTTCTCGAACGAGTTCGCGGTTGCCCATGTTGATGCAGACCTTTGCTGAGCCGAACTCCCTGTGTCCGATTATCTTCGTCCAGTCCAACAAGCGTGGGTCTGCTGTTTCTAGCTGACTGAGCACGGCATCCTGTTTTGCCAGTGATGCTATGTGGTCGAAGGGGTTCCTGACCATGATTACGAACTTCGCATCCGGGAAGAGCTTGAGGATGTATTCCATGCGGGACACGTTGTAGTTGTTCTTTGCGGCGTACCGAGTTGCTCCTTGGTTGTAGAGGAGTTTCCTGATAGTCTCAGGATACATACGTTCGAAGGCTTTGTTGGTGGTCTTTCCATCAAGGATGGCAGATGTTGATTCATCAAGAGCATCTCTGAAGTACCTCTGCCAGATCTGTTCCTCGACTGCCTCAGGACTATCTCTTGTCACCATAAGGCCGTCCTTGTGGAGCCTCTCTACGGGCGATGTCATTATTGGGGTCTTGTCAGCGAAGACCTTGAGCCAGTGAGGAAGGTATGGCATGACCATGTGCGTGTATCGATGTGTGGCAACCTGGGGATGTTGACCGAGCATTTCGAGCACGACTGTAGTGCCCGCCCTGGCCAGACCCGTAACATATGTCGGCGCGTTCACGTCGATGCTGGAGATCTTGTCTCGGAGAGCTGCTGATTCCAGATAATGAAGGAAGTCAGCGACAGCAGGAACTGATTGGACCAGTTTGGCTACGTAGTACATCGGAGCTGGAAAATCAAACTGCGGCTGCTTGCTGCGTTTGGTAAGTCTGATTCTCACGTCTTACAGCTCCGAAAAAGGGAAGCTCACCTGCCTATTAGCGCATTGGCTTTCTCGACATTCAGGTAGCCTAGTTCCGCCGCCTTCTGAAGAATCTTGTCCACGGACTCCTCGACTGACTCTTTGTCAGTTTCGACAACAAGCTCGGGTTCGATGGGTTCCTCGTACGGGTCATCGATTCCAGTGAACTGCTTGATTTCACCTGCCAGAGCTTTCTTGTAGAGGCCCTTCGGGTCTCTCTCAATGCAGACTTCGATAGGCGCTTTCACAAAGACTTCCATTGTGTTGGGTATTTGCTCTTTGGCGTAGGCTCTGGTCTCTCGATACGGCGAAATGAGCGCCACAACCACAATGACGCCGTTCCTTGACAAAAGCTTCGAGCAGAAGATGACGCGTCTATTATGCTCGTTTCTGTCTTCCTTTGAGAATCCGAGGTCTCTGCTGAGACCCTTCCGTATCTCATCCCCGTCCATTGTCTCGAGGAATCTATGCCCTGTGAGTCTTCTTCTTAGTTCATTTGCTATCGTTGTCTTTCCCGATCCTGAGAGACCGGTCAGCCAAATACAGAATCCGTCTTCCATGTGCTATCACCTATACTTACTCTACAAAGGGGTTATCGTACTTCAGAATGGTCTTTGCTACCTCTTCACGCATCATGTCCAGCGGTGGAGGCTGACCCTGCGACAACATCTCTCGGATCTTCCTGCCTGCGAAGTTGACGATGTCGTCACCTGAATGAGGACAGACCTTGTCGTTCGCGATGCTGCTGCACTTCTTGCAGTAGAAGAACGACCTGAACTTGATTGGTGCGATTCCTATCTCCGGATACTCGTCGAAGATCTCATGCGCATCGAAGGGGCCGTAGTAGTCTCCTACACCTGCATGGTCACGTCCAACGATGAAATGAGTGCAGCCGAAGTTCTTTCGCATGATGGCGTGGTGGATGGCCTCCTTTGGGCCCCCGTACCTCATCTCAGTATGGAGCACTGACATTGCAGTTGTCTGCTCTGGATAGTAGTTCTCCATCAATGCCTTGTACGACTCCAGAATGACCTCGTCAGTGAAGTCGCCTGGCTTCTTCTTGCCAATGAGTGGATTGATGAACAGCCCATCGACCATGGATAGAGCTGTCTTCTGGACATACTCGTGCCCAAGATGTGGGGTGTTCCGAGTCTGGAAAGCTACTACTGTCTTCCAGCCCTTCTTCTTGAACAACTCCCTAGTTTCAGATGGCGCGAGCGTGTACTCGGGGTATGGGTTTCCTATGTCGTCCAAGAGATCCACCTGTCCACCGACTAGGTGCTCCTTCATTCCCGATATCTTCTCGACACCCGGATGCTTCGGATCCTCTGTCCCGTATACCTTCTCTGCGAAATCGGACTTCTCGTAGGGGTACACCTCTTCAACCAGAAGTCGGGCCACACTCTTACCATTCAGCCGGAGGCCAAGATAGTCTCCTGGCTTGGTTCTGCCAAGATCCTTGTCATCCACATCGAACACGATTGGTATTGTCCACGCAATCCCCGAAGACAGTCTTCCGTCGTTGAGAACGCTTTCGAAGTCGTTTCGGTTGAGGAAACCTTCGAGTGGACTGAACACTCCGTTCGCTATGTTGTCTATCTCCTGAGCAGTCTCAGTAGAGATGTCAATCTGGTGGTAGTCAGAGAATCCTTCGAGAATTCTCTCTCTGTCCGAATCTTTGCTTCTCCTATCGATAAGTCGATTGCCGTGTGGGGATATCATCGTTACACCCTGATACCGTCTGCCTATGCGTCTCAATCCGCCAGACCAGTGATGTCGAAGCCGCTACGACCTCCTAATAACAGTTCTGCAACAGGCCTGACTATCTGACTTTCGAGGAACTCCCCAATGCGCCAATCCTCACATATTTCCGCAGGTGGAATCCCTGTGGTCACCGAGTGAAGGGCCCGAGCCGGACTCGTGGCGTGAGGTATGCATACAATTGTATACTCGTTGGTATACATCTGTTAGCTTATAACAGGAGACGCACACTTCATTTCCGTGGTCAGGATTATGTCATCACGTGATATTGAGATGGAGACCAGCGCCGACATTCTCTCCATCGCGTCAAGATACATTGTAATCAGCGTCCTTGTGATTGCCATCGGAGCAGTGTCCTCTGTCTACGCAATCCTGGATTTCCTAGTATACGGAATGCTCCATGGGGCCTTTCTGCTTCTTGGCGGATTCTTCCTTGGTGTAGCATTCATAATAATCGGCCTGTTCATAGGAGCATGGGGTCTGTTCTGGATGCGTACGGAGGGCAAACGACTACGGAAACGCTTCGGCATCACGGTTCCTCGTCCTGAAGGAGGTGTTTCATCGTGAAGGTCCGATCCGAAGAAGAGAAACATCGCAGTACAGAACCAGCGATGCCAGAGGCTGAGACGCCTCGAGCAAAGCCCGAGAAAGCTCCCAAAACTAAGAAGCCAAAGATCGTTTCTTGGGATGCCATTACGCAGAAGGTCTACGATCGCATAGAGTGGTATGCAACAAGGTTTATCATCCTGTCCACTGTGGGCGTAGTCATCGGGTTCGTAGCTCTTGTCTACGGCGGCATTGCCTATGTCTTCACACCTGCAACTCTGCAGGATGCAAGCGTCTTCCTCGCTGTTTTCGTGGGACTCGGTGCGATTGTCGCTTCATTGATTCTGCTGGTGTGGGGCGTCTTCTGGCGGCGAAAGGTGGAAGCTAGGAACATATTCTAGGTAGTTCCTAGAACTGCTCCAATGCTCCCTTGCTCCGAACATACCTCTCGGTATACCTAAACATCAGGGCTCCGAAGGCGAAGAATATCGCATCAAGTATAATCAGAGCAAACACTGCCTGCACTACTCCTTGGTAGGCGAGCCCGTTCATGAGAAATCCTCTGAAGGCCTCTGTGCTCCAGGTCAGTGGAGACGCGTATGCCACATACTGAAGAATGGGTGGAAGCACTGAGAGTGGATACGCCATGGGCGCGACTAGCAGAAGCCCACTTGATATGAACTCCACAATCATCCACCCCTGCTTCGCCAGAAGAACAACGCAGGTCACCGCGAAGGCTATCCCTTGGAGACCGATGACTGCGAGAGCGATGATTCCAAGGGCCGGGAGGATCCCCCAGACATCGAGAGTCACGCCAAAGAATACGATGGCGGCGCCCAGCTGAAGGATGACACCCAGTCCTCCATGTTGCAGGTTGTGTAGCATGGAACCCCAGACTAGAGTGCTCCTGCTCATGGGTGTAGTCATTAGTGTTTCAAGTGTACCCGCGTTCTGCTCACGACGCAGAGAGAACCCTGTTCCCCACATCAGGCTAATAGTCAAGCCTAGGATTGAGGTACCTATGGCAATGTAGGTGACCCAGTCTAGAGTACCTGCTAGCTCGTTGAGGACGATAGATTCGCTTCCACCAGCAACTGCAGAACCTGTGATCAGCATAGGTATGAACCAGAGGAACGGCATGACCACGAACCACAGCACGCTCAAGGGGTAGCTCAGTTCTATCTTCCAGATGTTGATGGATATTGCCCAAGCGGCCCGCAGCTCAGCTCTGAAACCGTGGCGGCTCCACATCTTCTGGAATGCTTCGGTATCATGTGTAGTCATTTCAGAATCCTCCCATGCTGCCTCTATCCTTGGTCCAACGTTCACCCCATCTGAAAGCGAGTATACCTATGGTCCAGAAGCCAATGATGAGTCCTAAGATCCAGCCAAAGGCTTGCAGGAACGAGATGGGGTCAAACACGCCTGTAATGGCGAGCTCCCTGATGGCTACGATTGCCACCGTCGAAGGCACCAGCACCGCCGCGTATCTTGCGGCCGCGGGAAGCGCCTGCAATGGGTACGTTATTGGCGACAGCACATACGTGATGTTGGAAATGAGCTCTGTGAGGACACTCGGGTCCTTGAATACGAGAATCATCCCGGCGATAAGGAAGCTGAATCCATAGAGTGCGAAGACCATCATCGTCAACAGAATCACTATGGGGGCCACCATGGTCAGTGCATAGGTAACGCCGAATGCGAGCGAGGAGATAATCAACAGGATCACTGCAGAGAACGTGCACTGAATCGTGTCTGAGAACGCCGCCCCTACAAGTATGCTAATCCTTGGCACGGGAGTCACGAAGAGCGGCTCCAGTGTGCCAGAGAACTGCTCCCAGCGGAAGTTGTTTCCAACGCTCCAGACGCTCTTGTCTACGTACTGGTAGACGAAGACAGCAATCACTGAGAAAGTGATGAAGCCATCAAAACCTGAGAGCTCGGTGAAGCTCTGGCTCGTTCCCGGTCCAGCTATCGCAATCATCATCAGCAGGTACGGAGCGTACCAGAGCAGGGGCAATATCCCCCAGATTAGGAAGTTGGCAGGGTATCGTATAGCGATTCTCAGGTTCTTTGAGGCAAAGACCCGCGCCGCCGACCAGTCCATCAGCTTTGGCTGGAGGCTCCTGAGATAGGCTCCATTGGGCGTTTCAGTCTCAAAGTGTTCTGTTTCTGCAACGGTCAATCCTCAATCCTCCTGCCAGTCAATTTCAGGAACACGTCATCAAGCGTGGGCTCCTTCACTTCGAAGTGCTCAACTCGTACACCAGGCGACTGATGCATGATGTTGAGCAGACGGTATGCCAGCTCGTAGCCATCCTGTGCAGTGACGACCAGTTCGGAGTGTCCGTTGCGCTCGGTCACCGTGGCAGACATCACCATGTCCATTGCCCGTATGGTCTCTATGTCAGGAGACCCGGCCACCTTCATGTGAAGACTGTCGTAGTTGCGCACTTCCTCCTTGAGCTCCTTCGGGCTGCCAAAGCTCTTCAACTCGCCCTCGTTGATCAGGGCAATCTTGTCGCAGAGCATGTCCGCCTCATGCATGTAGTGCGTCGTGAGTAGTATCGTCCGGTCTCTCAGCTGGTCTCGGATGTATTGGCGTAAGTCGGTCGCAAAGGTCGGGTCCAGACCCTGTGTGGGCTCGTCCAAGAGCAGTATTGGCGGGTCGTGTATGAGGGCTCTGGCGAAGACGATCTTCATGCGCATACCATGCGATAGATTCTCTGTCTTCTCGTCAGCCTTCTCAAGGAGGCCCATTCGACCGAGGAGCTCGTCTGCGACTTCCCTGGCCTCACTGTGCGGCATCCGATAGAGCTTGGCGAAGAAGATCAGGTTCTCTCTCGCGCTCAGCTTCCAATAGATGGACCGCTCGTTTCCTTGACATACGCCCATTGATGCTCTGGCGTATGTTGATTCCTTCAGCACGTCATACCCATTGACTCGTGCAGTCCCTGACGTAGGGAGCACGAGAGTGGCAAGGCACTTGATCAGTGTGGTCTTCCCCGCCCCATTGGGTCCCAAAAGGCCGTAGATTTGACCTCTCGGAATGTCCAATGAAACCGACCTGAGTGCCTCTACCTTCTTCTTCTCAACTGGAACGACGATTGCTCGCCTTCTGATGCTAATGAAGGTCTTTGAAAGGTCTTCAATCTCTACAGCGTTTTGATTCAACGTTTGGTACCTCCCCCAAAAGCGGGTGAGTCCGTCGGTGTTCGTGTGGCCCAGTAAGTTCACTCGGAGCTTTGTTGGCCCGAGTGATAACAAGTTGCTCGGGTCTATACCCGTCTATGGAGTCTGAGCATGCGAAACACCTAGCGCGAATCGGGCCGCCGTTTCTATAAGAGTTTTCCGACCGACGTGGGAAGCGGTGGGAGTCATCACCCTTGTGTACGCTCGGACATGTACGATAGCTCCATTTGGTTTATCTTGCCTTTCTTGCACCTGAGTACCAGTGGTGTGAGGACTTGAGAAGTAAGTACTTCATCATTCTGTTTTCGCTGGTTCTAGTCGCTGTAAGCATCACGGGTGTCGACGCAGCGACTGACCAAGGGTTAGAGTGGGGTGTCGTGACGCCCCTCACGTACAACATGGACATGCTCATACAGGTGAATGCGAGTGCAGTCTACGATTGGCTCGACCCTGTGAACGAGAGCATCTATCTGAATATCACTAACGCTCCATCGATCCCTGAGGTCATCGACGAATGGGCCGATGTCCCAGGTCCGATTGTCTATGGGCACTGGGCTAACGGCTCGAGTCTAGGTTTGTCCTGGATATTCAATCAGGCCATTGATGTCATTGTGCCAGTTGGCAACTTCTCACTCCTCACTGCGCTTGCTGAGGACCTCACTGAGGTCGGACCGAACGCGGCCGAGCCCGAGGTTTTCATTGACAACTTCTTCCAGTGGGGCTGCCGCTATTCAATAGACCTTGCGCCCGAGCGGTGGGATGTTGACATAACCTTCTACAAGCGCACCGGGCTCATGGTGAACTACTCCGTTGAGGCTTGGGACGATAGCACGGGCGAATATCTCGGTAACATATCCGTCGTCTGCGATAGAGAAGCACCGGAGGTCTACACGTTAATCCAGACCGATGTGCCCGATCCCTTCCGCTACTGGATGGGGGTTGATGAAAACCCCGGAGCATACGAGATTCATCTGGTCCGGGGTTCAGAGTACATTCTCCTAGAGAGAGGCTTCTGGAACTCCACCTGGGATATGATTGCGCCTCCGCTCGAGGGTCTTGGGTGGGGAACTCATACGTTCCGTGCGACATTCTACGATGCATCCGGTCTTTCTGCCTCGAACGTTGCACAGAGGATTCTCGGTCCACCACCGCTTGCTGTGTTTCTCATTGCAAGCTTGGGGGGTGGAGGGATTATAGCTCTTGTCCTAGTCATTTACGTCAAGACGAGAAGATGACTCACGCAAGATGAGAAGGGCGAAGCACGTCGCCCTCTCCTCTTCCTGCTAATCCTTTCTTGTCCATTTTCAGAATGCGAGAACTAATAACACAAAACACGGCATGCCGTTGTGCTGCACCAGATGCAGCCTAGGAGAAACGAGCAAGATGATGAGGAAGCACGCCTTGGCAGCAGTGTTGCTGCTAGTAATGGTTGTTGGTCTTGTGGGCCAGATGGACAATCCGTCCATGTTACTCAATGACGAAGACCTAGTGGGACAAGCAACTCCACAGGAATTGGTGACTCCCGCTGAAGGTCTGGTCCCTGAAGAGCCACTCAGGTTGAATGTCATTCAGAACCCGAGTTTCGAGGAGTGGGACTCCGCGACCTTCTCTCCGAAGTCCTGGTATGGACAGACAAGTGGCTATACGGGCGGTGACACTGCACATACGGACGTTGTGGCAAACGGAGTCTACAGCGGTCTTGCTGAGGCTCGTGGCGGACCACTGGCATCCGGGAGCGCTTATCTCTACAATTATCCATCACCATCCAATAGGCCAATGCTCGAGAAAGGCGTGTCACTGAGCTTCAACTGGAATGCTATTTCACTGCCAGATCTTCAGATTGGCTCCAACGTCTATGCCTATGTAATAACGCAGAACGGGCTAGGATCTGACTACTATTTCCTGTACTATCTGTGTTCATCAGGGACACACACATCCAGTGGTAATTGGGCACGAATCGATTTGAACGACACAATCAACCAGTGGAATAGTTTCGACCGGAACATAACTGAGGATTTCATAGATGAATTTGGCTTAGGAGCTCTCACAAGCTCTCACTATGTTTCGCACTTCTACCTCTACGTCACCTCTCCTGGCGGCGCAACTGGAATGGCAGAAGCTGTCCTTGATGATGTAGTGCTCTACAACAGCACCTACACCGGATATCTGCAGAATGGCGATTTCGAGTCTGGACTTGGAAGCCCATGGTACATTTCTCAGCAGCCCCTTGGATACGTGGAGCACAGTACAGAGAGCATACTGGGATCGCACTCAGTAAACATCACTGTGCCTAATACTGGAACTGGCAGCGGATATGCCAGGACATACAGGTATTTCTCAACCACGAATGAGTACTATGCACTCTATTCTGGAATGACGACCGTAGAGGTTGACTGGAAGTATAGCGATGAAATCGGACTTGGAGTCTCTCAATATGCGTATCTTCGCTTCACCTTCGGCAATGGGAGTACATACCAGGTTCACCTCTACTTCGGCTCCGGATTCATGTCAAGCAACTCAACCGGCAATTACTACATGAAGATGCCAGGGTATAACATTCGAGATACTTGGCAACACTCGTCACTTGATCTGTACACTATAACAAGTCAACTTGGTCTTGTGAATGTGGGCTTGGAAGGAATCAGTCTCTATGTCTACCAGAACGCGCCTGGGGCAACCAATGAGCTTCTTGTAGATAACTTCGAGATGATTACCTATCCTGCCGGCGATCCAACATTCGAACACGACAATCTCGCTGGTGACCCTGAACCGTTCTTGGGCTGGCCACGGTATGTTGGGGCATCTGGTGCTGTCACAGAAACTCCAGATTCTCACAGCGGCAGCATTGCATGCAATCTGACAGTCACTAATGATCAGGAGGACGGCGTCTACAGAAGTGGCATCTACGCCGGCTTCGACGGCAAACTGAGAACAGACTTCTGGTGGCGCCTGGACCGTATGGACTCAGGCAGCGGAGCAGGCGTCTTCATCGAACTTGAATTCTTCAACTCGTTGAACTTCTACCACATCAGATACTTCCTGGGCAAGTCGGGGACATGGAATCCACCGAACACAACCTACTACCGGAACCTCCTGGCTGAAGGCTTCAACCAGACAGGCGCATGGACGAATCTTGCCAGGAATCTCACTGCTGACTTCGAGGCTGCCTTTAGCATGTCTTCCGCGGATTTCGCACTCACAGGGATCCTGCTATACGCAACCGCAGCGCCAGGTCTGACGGTATCCTGTCTCTTCGATGACATCAACTTCGCCGATGCTGAGGCTCCCATCATAGCCACCGTGGATCAGTCTGTCGACCCCGTCTACTATGAGCTGACGCAGGTGTCCGTGGAGGCAACGGATGCCAGACCCGGGCTGTCATCGATAGTGGTCAACTACACAACCGATGGCTGGTCATCTTGGAGCACAGTGAGCGCATCCCATGATACTGGTGACTGGTTTGATGCCTTCATCCCTGCGTTACCCTACGACACGGATGTCGAATTCTACGTAGTAGCCACAGACGGCGGTGGCCTCCTGACAATTGACGACAACGGGGGTCTCTTTTACACCTACACTGTTGGCGATGACGTTGACCCGACGCTGACCATAACGAACCCCGTAAACAACACCGAGCTCGAGGGTCTCCTGGTGATTACTGCGACTGCAGAAGACCTGGGATCTGATATTGCCTATGTGAGATTCAATCCTGACGGTGTCAGCGCCATCAACGACTACACTTCACCGTATTCTCAGAACTGGAATCTTGATGATGAGCCCTTGGGTCCTCACTTCATCGAAGTGACCGCCTACGACAATGCTGGCAACTCCGTCACCAAGATTCACTACATCACAGTGGTCGACAACACTGACCCAGTTGTCAGTTCTCCTGATGATATCGTGATGACTGAAGGTGAAGCGGGTCTTGCGGTCAACTGGAGCATCAGCGACTTTCGCCCACACAACTTCTCCGTTTACACAAATGGGAGTGAGGACGTGTCGGGTAGCTGGTCTGCTGAGTCTTACTTCATTGTCGTTTCCCTAGATGGCTACTTGGTGGGTGGCTACAACCTTACTCTCGTAGTCTTCGACGATGCGGGCAACTGGGCATCAGACACGGTGCTTGTCACCGTGAGTGAGGAGGTAACGACATCCACAACGTCAACCACTGGAACGACGTCCACTTCTGGTTCGACAACTGCCGGCGGTGGAAATCCCTTGTTGGGGTTGGCCATTGTGGGAGTCGTTGCAGTTGCTGGAATCCTACTTGTCGTCTTCGTAGTCATTCCACGAATGAAGCCGAAATGATCCACTGAGGAGGGTGGCTTCCGCCACCCTTCCTCCCGATTTTTCTCGTGCCGAGGAGTCATGCCCTAGCGATACTATCTTAGGGACGTCAGTCATCGCAGACAGCATGCAAGCCACTCCAGAGATCATCGTTGGCAGTCTGATTGGCCTTCTGGGAGCTGCGTTGTACGGGCTCTCTGTAGTTGTCTACAGATCACAGGCGAATGAGATTCGGCCCGTGGCAGTCAGCGCCATCAAGATGTTCGTGGCTTGGCCGTTCATTGGAATCCTCGTTCTCATGACGGTGGGCCTTGATACCCTCGTCGTCCCCTTTGCTGGAGTGGTTGTGCTGGGATTGTCTGTGATTCTTGGCGCGGTAATCGGTGACACTCTCTATCTTGCATCTCAAGAACGCATTGGAGTGTCCTATGCGTTTCCTATTGCCATGTCGTTCCCAATCATCACCTACTTCATGACGACATTCATTCTGCTTGAGCCCATTGTGTTGACAAGGCTAATTGGGGCCATCATAGCTGTAGTCGGCGTTATCGCGATCTCCAACCAGCAGAACAGGTCTGATGGCGATGGCACAGTGACACACTACGACAGACTCGGGATTGGACTTGCTGTGATGACGGCTATTCTCTACGCAACGGGCACTGTCCTGCTGCAGGTGGGAATCGAGGGAGTTGACCCCATCGGCGGGAGCTTCATTCGTGTGACCGTTGGCTCCTTATCATTCATCCCAATGCTTGCCGTTGCTCGATATCAGGGTATGCGGACCCCATCCAAACGTGCCACCAAGTACGTCATCGTGGCGGGATTCTTCGGGATGGCCATTGGTTCGGTTCTCTATGTAATTGCAGTAGCTTCAGTCGGTGCAGCCATCATGTCCGTTCTCTCATCAACCGCCCCGCTCTTCGCCGTACCTGTATCAATCATATTCCTCAAAGAGAAGCTGACGCCTGTCGCAGGTGTTGGAATCATTCTAACCACTCTAGGTGTGCTTCTCGTGATCCTCGGTGATGCCGCCATTTCTTGGCTCCTCATTCTGGGGCTGTAGTCCATCACTATCTCAGTGGATTGACGATATAGAGAGGTTCTTGGTTCTGCGGGCGCAGTAGCTCCCCTTATATCGGGCTGCATGTCTGGGCATAGAGATGGTTCAGTTGATCGCGTGGCTCAACCTAGCAGTCCTTGTGCTCTCTTCGGTGTTCTTCCTCTTCTTCTACGTAATGAGCGTCAGTCCAGCCAGGTTGGAGCGCCGGCTTGGAGAGAAAGCATTTCGTCGTTGTATGCACTACAGGATTGCTTCAGGGGTCCTCGAGGGAGTCACTGTTCTGAGCTATGTCATCTACTGGCTCTACCCACTTCCGATCGGATTCCCGTTGGTCCTACCCTGGTCTTGGCTCCTCTCAATCGCCATTGCTCTAGTCATAGCCGCTCCCTCAACGTATCTGATGTACATAGGTGTGAGAGATGCTGGCAGGGAAACGCTTGAACCGAAGAAAGAACACACGATGTACGGAGGCATCTACGAGAGGATGCGGCATCCACAGGCACTTGGGGAGTTTCTTCTTTGGTTCCCCATAGCACTAGTACTCAACTCCCCCTTCCTGCTTCTCTACTCGTTCGTGTGGATTCCGATATTCTACATAATGTGCGTCTTCGAGGAACGGGATCTTCTGATACGATACGGCCAGGCATACGAGGAGTACAGAAAACGGGTAGGATTCTTCCCACGGAAGCGATAGCGGAATAACAAGTGACTGCGCAAACCAAATCTATTTGACTCTAGAGTCTGAGTGATTCAGTGCGATGACCAACAACTACGTGCGCGACGGGAAGTTCCTCGTCGGGAAGGCTGGAGATTCAGGAGACCTCAAGGAATCCATCAAGAGGGCAGTTGATCTCATAGGCGGCTTCGAACGGTCAATCAATCAGGACGATGTTGTGACCATCAAGCCAAACCTGAACACGGCTGACCCTTATCCCGCATCATCTGACCCGGCTTTCATCAAGGCGCTTGGAGAGCTGCTTCTTGAACACGGCGCATCAAGGCTCAGGATCATTGAGAGTTCTACACTCAGACTGAAGGCTCGCGAAGTCGCCGAAAAGACAGGCCTAGCACAAGTGGCCGTTGAGCTTGGTGCAGATCTAATCTTCCTTGATGAACACGATTGGGTCAGAGTCGACTTTCCTAAGGGCAGGTATCTAAAGAGTGGGTCAATAGGTCGACCTTTGCTTGACATTCAGAAGCTAGTCTTGGCCCCTTGTCTCAAGACTCACTTTCTTGCAGACTTCACTGGCAGCATGAAGCTCTTTGTCGGATGGATTCGTCATCGTGAGAGAATCAGGATGCATGCACGGAAGCTGCGTGAGAAAATACCGGAACTGGCGTCGTATTTCAGTCCAGACCTGATAGTTATGGATGCGAGAACGTGCTTCATCGAAGGGGGCCCTGCTACCGGGACGTGTTCGTCTCCTGGAGTCATACTTGCCAGCGGTGACATGGTGTCCATTGATGTTGAAGGAGTTCGTACTATCCAGTGCTGTAACGGGGATAACCGGCTATCTGGGGATGCATGGGATGTCCCGCAGATTCGTCATGCCGCAGAGATTGCTCTTGGCGCAACGTGTGATGAGGAAGTCCTAGTCCTGGAATAGTCCCGCTAGTCAACATCTCTCTGTATTGATGGCCTAGGCAGGAAGACCCTGAAGTCGGCCCCTTTGGCTGAGTCGCCTGAAACTCGATCTCTTATCTCGACCTTGCCTCGATACTTCTCCACAATCTGGCTCACTGTGTGCAGCCCGAGACCTCCGAAGCGGCGAGACATGTCAAACAGACTCGCCTTCAGTGAGTCGGGGATTCCTGGTCCGTTATCAGCCACTGACACAACATATCCCCCTGCAGTTTCAGACAGCTCAACCCAGACTCTCTTGTTGGCATTGGGATTGTGTTCTATAGCGTTGATGATTATCTGCGTCAGAAGGAGTTCGAGATACTCGTCCGCAAAGACATCTGAGTCGACAACTTTGATCTTCATCTCGAAGTTCACATCTTCGGTCCTGTTTGAGAGTGCTTCTACACACAGACCTACTGCGGCTCCAAGTGATCTTCTTTGCAGGGGTACCGAGAGAAGCTGCTCAGTGCTCTTGGCCTCTTCAATCATCCTAGAGCACCTCCGGACAGCATCCCCGATGATTCTAAGAAACGAGTCCTTCTGCGAATCTTCAGTGGCCGTTCTTAGCAAAGCAGCTGAGTTCAGAATTACTTGGAGCTGCTGTGCTAGGTCGTGGCCCATAATGTCGAGATAGAGCAGAGCCCTGTCTTTCGCAATGCCCAGTTCTCTCTCCGCCTCCGTGCGGTCGGTGACGTCGACGAAAAGGGTCTGAACTGCAGGACTGCCTTCGTAGTCTATGCGAGTCGAGAAGCTCTCCACCCACCTCACGACGCCATCCTTCCTCACGAATCTGTACTCGTACTGCGGAGGTATGGGCCGGCCCGCAAGTCTATCCGCCATTCGCTTCTGTACATCTTCTCTGTCATCAGGATGCACAAGGTCCCAGACATCCTCGGCAGACATTCCCTCCAGTTCTTGGTCCGTGTATCCGACTAGCTCCAAAAAGGCAGGGTTGTGATAGAGTAGTCTCTCAGTATTCAGAATCGTGATGCTTTGCACAGATTGCTCAGCAAGACTCCGGAACTTCGTCTCTGATCTCTTGAGCCTGTCCTGTGCTTCTCGCTTCTCCGTGATGTCCTCGTACGTTCCAAGAACTCCGATGACTCTTCCATCTTCATCATGAAGTGGCACAACACTCAGCTCTATCCATGAATCCTTTCCGTCCGCTCGTAGCTGAGTCATAACAACAGATGTCTGCGGAGCGCCGCTCCTGATGACATCCTGGTCTATGCTCCTAAGCCGTGCTCGTTCTTCTTCCCTCCATGCCAGGCCTTCATCAGTGAGGCCAATGATATCGTCTGGAGATTCAACGCCCGCCGCCACGGCGAAGTTCTCGTTGCATCCGAGGTAGACTGAGTTCGTGTCCTTCCAGTAGATGTGCTGCGGGATTGTGTTCATCACTGTCCCAAGCATCTCCTGTGATGCCCGCAGCCGGGTTTCAGCTATCTTCATGTCAGTGATGTCTATGTTGAGTATCTGAATGGCGCGACGGCCTCTGTAGGTGATTTCACTTGAGTATGCTTGAACCCAACGCGTCGAGCCGTCTTTCCTGATGAATCTGTACTCGTACGGAAGGGGAATTGCGCGACCTGCTCTACGATCTTCAGCCAATCGTAGCAGATACTTCCTGTCCTCTGGATGGACTAAACTCCAGCCCTGGTCAGAAGGCATGCTTAGAATCTCTTCGGCCGAGTATCCGACAATATCCGCGAACGCAGGATTCACGTACTGATACTTCTCATCCTGAATGATTGATAGGCCCTGAATCGATTTCTCTGCAAGCGACCTGTATTTCTCCTCGGCATCTATTCGGTCTGAGATGTCAGTGATCACTGCGAAGGAGCCCCTGTGTCTGCCATCCTCATCGAGTATTGGGACTCCTGATACGATGGTGTGTACCTTTGGTCCTTGTTTCGTGGTCCAGCTCAGCTCATATTGAGACGACACTCCTGCAGATCTTAGTTCGAGTGCTCGTTTCTGCATCTCTCGGTTCTCAGCGTCGAGGAACTTGGAAGTGGGTTTTCCGATCATCTCGTCCACACTGTATCCGAGCAGCATCGCGAAGCGTTCGTTCACAAAGGTAAGTCTGTTCTCCTCATTTACAACTCCAAACGCGTCGTGGATTGATTCGAGAAAAGCTGAGTACCTCAGGAGTTCTTCTTGAGAGCGAATGCTGGTGACTGATGGATTGCGAATCGCTGGATTCTTTGACAAGTTGATGTTCCTCGCTTCTGGATTCGTGCGTGTGGGTCGAGCTGAGATTGCATCAGAATGCCATCAATCCGCTTAAGCATGTTTTTGGAGTGAACCTCCCAGTGGTGTCTATCCCAGCAAAGGTTTTAGTCAGCCAAAGAATGCTCGGTTCGTGAGCTGTCAATGCCTCAAGAGAAAGAAGCGCTCACAATAGCCCGGGTTGCGACGCATACCTCAGTTGCAGTTCTGGCTAGTGTCGGTTGGTTTCTCGTCGGGCTTCCGTCATGGAACACGTACCATACGGGTGTGGCATTTGAGTCGCTCATTTCCTTCATCACCGTCACCTGCATTGCTCTTTGCTTCCTTGTGAGCAGGCAGACCAAAGCCAACCTGGTCGTGCCATTTCTCTCATTCCTTGTCTTCACTCTTACTGCGCATTTCGGCTATGCGCTTCAAGGGCTGTTCCATCCTGAATCTGTCCTTGTTAGGAGTGCGCCTCGTCTCTTTCTGGATCTCCTAGAGCTGCATCTCACAAGTGTGCTCCTAATGAGCTACTTCGTGCTGCAGAAGCGAGCTCTTGCTAGACGTGGAAGAAACTCATTGCTCATTGCATCCCTAGTGATGGGACTCCTAGCATCAGTGGTAATCTCAGTAATCGGTGTCGCAGTGCAGAACCTATCCGGCGCTGTTCTGCTTCCGATTGGCACTACATTGTCTATTGCCACCGTCGCCATCCTTCTTGGCTGTGCTTGGCGATCGATGGTGGTTCCGTCTTCTTCGAGGTTGCATGATCCTGTGGCTCTGTCAGTATCGCTCTTGCTGCTCCTAATCTCTGTCGTGCCTATACTGACATCCTTGGCAACGGGGTCTCTGATCTGGACGTTGTCTCTCACACTTCAGTCAGTTGCTTTAGTTTCGGTGTTTCTGTCACTGTCAGTACCGTATCTCAAAGAAGCTGGCATTCTTGTGCACTACGCCACAGTTCGCGCGTCGCTGATTGCTGTTATCTTTTTGATACCCTTTCTCGTGACTCTCTCTGTTGAAGCGATTCTTCCGGGATTCTATGCAGTAGACAAAGACGCCTACTTGATTACGCATATTGGCGCCGCTTCTCTCTCGGGATTCATCATGTTCCTGACCTATGCATACGCTAGGATGAGGGGCCGCGGATACTTGTATCCAGTAGTGCTTCTCTACTCTTCGTGGGTCATCGTTGAGGTGTCCCAGGTTGCTATGGCCTTCGTTCCCGCTCCCTACACGGGGGAGTCTGTTGTACCCTACATATTGGGGGGCCTCGTTTCATTGGCTTCGCTTGTTCTAGTGGTTAGGTGGAGGGAGGGAGTCTCTGGGTGGGCTGCCAGAATCCTCCCACGTGAGTGGATGCTCATGGGCCTGCTACTCCAATCATCTCTGGTGCTAATCGGGTTGCGTCTTGAGCAGGTCATCATGAATCAGTTTGAAGTTCTTGTCAACAGCCCCTCTGGCCGTTCAGTGCTTCTCGTCGTCAATCTCTTAGTCATGTTCGTATTCGCATATGTTATGACCTATATGCTTCGTCGCGATGTCGGAAACCTGACTCCTGAACTGATCATGGTAGGATTCCTCTCTCTCTGGATTGTGTCTGGATCTCTGAAAGCGAACTATCTGGACTGGACAGCTGGATGGTGGACTGCTGAGTTCTTCCTGCTCGTGGCGCTTGTTTTAGGGCCATGTGTCCTCGGTGTTCTCTATCTCCAGGAGTTCAACAGGGCTGAATCGGAACACCTTCGCGCAAGAGTCTTCTCTGATCTACTGGTACATGACGTCTCAAACCATCATCAGGCCATTCTGCTATCACTGGATCTCTTGAAAGTAGGAGGCTTGCGGAATGACCTGAAGGACAAAGTTGTCAGAGAGGCTCGAGATGAGCTCCGTCGTGCGGACCAGGTAATCCGGAATGTTAGACAGCTTGCACTGTCGCACTCTCTTGGTAGGAGGTCTCTTATGTCCATAGACCTAGTTCAGTGCGTTCTGAGCGCATATGACTCTGCAAGTCCAGTTGTCGAAAGAGGAGGTGTCTCCTTCTCGATCAGTCATGAGCCTGGGGAGGCGTACGTCTTGGCTCACCGTCTCCTCGAGGAAGTCTTTGTCAACTTGTTCAGGAACTCACTCAAGTACTCCGCCAATGGTAAGAGAATCGCTGTGAACCTGTTTCAGACTTCTGTTGAAGGAGATGATTACTGGGAAGTGCATGTTGACGACCACGGTCAAGGCATATCGCCAGAGAGGAAGAAGCATCTGTTCGATAGGTTCATGCCCGGAGCCGAAGGAACAGGCCTTGGACTATCAGTTGTCAGGACGCTGACCGAGTCATTCGGCGGACAGGTGTACGTTGAAGACCGTGTAGACGGAGATTACACCAAGGGTGCACGCTTCGTTGTTCGACTTCTGCGCGCCGATCGACCGATCACGGACGGAGTGACCTAGGGTCGAGCAGCTATCTCTTGGTAGCCTTCGTGATGCCCTCGGTTTCTCGCGAGTGAGCACTGACCGTGCGCCTCATGTCGCGTACGAGCTCAGGGATTGGGCCGCTCTTTTCACCTACAAATCCTTCAATCCCTGCTATGTCCTTGAGGATGCTGTCCAGTCTGTCTTGGAGTGCGAGAACGCCAAGACCAAACACATCCGAGAAGTCGCCGGGGATAGTATATAGAACGCGTTTCCTTCCTCTGCCGGTTTGATCATAGTCTCGCTGCCCTTCTACAATCCCGAGCCCTTCAAGCTGCGAGATAATCAGACCTGCATTTGCTCTGGAGTATCCGGTCGTATCGCATATCTCCTCTGAGCTCAGTCTGCCTCCAGTTCTGTACTTCTCGACGAATAGTGCTGCAAGGACCGGTCCAGCGTTTGATGATAGACCTATCCACTTTGCTACTTTCTCGAAAAGCCTGACCATCTGGTCGTTTAGTAGGCTTTCATCTCCCATCCGTGTGGACACCTCTAGTCATTGATTCAACAGATTATTGAATCAATTTTTCTGAATCATATTGATTGTTAAATCTTACTGAGATTGGCGCATGAGCCTCAAGGACCAGCATACGGTCGACTAACGAAGAAGAACACCTCTTCTCCGCCATGGCGGCCTTTGACAACTCTGGACCTTGTCGCAATGGACGAGCCTCTTGAAGACCTCAGCAGTGCGTCCACTTCGAAGATTCCGCCTTGCCTGAGATGTCTGGCTGCCTGTTCGACGAACGTGGTTGTGTCGATGTTGTACAAGGTCAACACATCCAGTCCTATCAGATCTCGTTCGTTCTTCTCCAGAAGCTTCTGAGCTGGACCATTGGATTCTAGTATTCTCCAGTCTAAGTCTGTAATGAAGAGGGCATCATGAAGCGACTCGAAGACACCAATCAACTCCTCTTGCGAACCTACTACTGCTCTCGTGGAGTCTTCCCTTGTCAAATAGGCTCCCACTTGGATGGCAATTGCCTCAAGCACGTATCTATCTCTCAGAGGTATCTCGCTGAGAGTACGGGAACCAACGCACATAACTGCTCCAAGTCCGGGTTTGTAACTCACCGGAACAACGAGTAGGGCCATGAGTCCTGCATCCGTGCTACTCTCTTCGTTGAGGGCCTCAATCTCCGATACGCTGAACTCAGCTATCTCTTCCAGCTCGCTTGCTTTCCTCACCAAGTATTCTGCGACTGCATCAGGCATCATGTGTGAAACAGAGAGGTCGCTCCCTAAACTAGATTGGTTGAGAATCGATATGGAAGCTGAATCTATACCTTCCAGCTGTAGTATGACCTTCAGCAAGTAGTCCAAGGCTTCAGAAGTGTTAGCAGCCTTACACAGAGCATTCCCTAGGTCCCTCTGAAGCAGAAGCGCCTCCTCTATCCTCCTGCGCTCCTCCACCTCCTCCTCCAGACGCGACTTCGCCTCCTGGAGTTCTCTCGTTCTCTCCTCAACGCGTCGCTCCATCTCCTGATGGTTCCTTTCCGTTTCCTCATCGTGTCTCCGTTCTTCTACTGCAAAGCGTATCTTCTCTGCAAGCTGGTTGAAGAGGTCGCGGAATTCATCTGTTTCCTTCTTGAGATAGTAGTCCGCCCCCATGTTCAGGGCACGTATTGCTACAGATTCCTCGCTCCTACCTGTGAATATGATGAAGGGTACGGTCCTGCCTGCGTTCCGAACCCACTCGAGGAGATCGAGTCCGGTCATGCTATCCGGGCCCAGGTAATGGTCACAGACCACTGCGTCGAAGCGACTCTCTTCTAGGGCCTGAAGTGCCTCCTGATCAGTCTTGGCTGACACCAGTTCGAAGTCCCTGTTTGCCTTCTTGAGGAACTTGTCTGCAAGGAATAGAAGGTCTTCATCATCATCAACAACGAGGACACGAATATTCATGACACCACTCTCCTCAGAACCCTAAACTCGCACTCCTGACCTAGAGAAGATAGTAGTCGTTCGATATTACAGTTTTCATGAGCTCCCTCTAGTCGTGCAGCATCAATCTTTCGACACAGAAATAAGGACTGTCTGCATAGTCTTGGGTCGAGAGTGAGGGACACTGGCGGAGCCCAAAGAAGACATACTCCCGGTAATCCATCTTAGAATCCGTGTATCTAAGCCGCTAGAGGAAGTCTGGGAGAAGTTTCTTGATCCAATAATCATGCTCCAATGGCTTGGGAATGAGATCAGCGCTGATCTCAAGGTTGGCGGCTCCATTAGGTTTCTTGGCCCCAATGCTCCTACTACAGCTGAACTCGCCAACTACTGGGAGATCAAGGACATCAAAGAGATGAAGGTTCTTCTCTTGAGCTGGCGGATAATGGGCTCTGACACTCTGCTATTGATAAGATTCAATCCGATCGGGCCGGGCACGATGATTCAGGTGAATCACGGCGCCGTGCCAGTGTCTGCGAAGAACTACCACTTGCCCGAGCACTGGACTCTCTTGCTGGCGAACTTCAAATCTGCAGTAGAGCTTGGCCAGCCCGCCCTGCGGTTCGACTTCTCAAACTACCACCCCCTCATCGTCACAAGGTATGACCCCACTGATGTGCGCCTGAGTGTTGTCTGCAAGGTGCCTCCTCAGCTGCCCTTCGACGTATGGACGAACCCGGAGAAGCTGAAGCACTTCATCCGTGCTGATGCGCCACGCGTACACAAGGCCTATGCCGGAATCTACACATGGTGGTCTGAAGGCCATGGCCCGGTCGTCTTCAAAAAGATGGAACAAGACAGAGAACTGGAGTTCTCTTGGGTTCTGGGAGATGAACCAGAGACCCTCGTCAATGTCAGATTTGAGGAAGTCAATGGGTCCACACTTGTCACGCTTCACCATAGTGGTTTCAGAAGCCCTGAAGCGCTAATAGGCTACGACGTAGGTTGGTCTGGAATACTGGCCGAATTGAAGCTTGTCTGTGAGCTGGGAGAGTCTGGTATCGAGAGAATCAGTGACTGGGGACAAGTGGAGCCAACCCAACTAGAGAGGGAGTAGAGGGATACCCGGAAAGAGCAGAAGCCACATCGATATGGATGTGACCCAAGGTATCAGGAAATTGTCGGTCCACCCAATACTCAGAATCTCAGCAATGGACACAAGGATTGCCACCAGCACTATCTGAGGTAGAACTGCCACAATCATCAGATGGAATCCATGCCCGATGAGGGAGGCAATCACTGACACCATCGTCAAGACAAGAACGGCGATACTTCCTTCGACTGACTTGTTCTTGAATCTCTTCTTGAAGATCTTGCCCCCGAAGGGCCGGCCCACAATCTCCCCCGCGGCATCGCCCCAAGAGACCGCAAGGATTGCAGCCGCGAAGATCTCAGGTCTCGAGAAGAACACAAGAAAGACAAGCGCAAAGCTAGCCACTCCCATGAATCCCGAGGCAAAAGTATTGAGACGACTCTCGCCCTCCCTACTTCCCGCTGAGAGAAGCTCCCAGACGAGTTCACTCTTGTGGGCCCAGGCGTACATCAGGATTGTGAGGAACAGACCTGCTGTGAAGGCAGGGCCTGAGAGGTTGTCATAGGAGAACACTGTGAATGCTATTATTGTGCCCATCGTGATGTGGACCAGTTTTCTCGGCTTCCACTTCGCGGTACCACGGGCTGACAAGTAGTAGGCGATGGTAAGGACTGCAGAAGCTATCAATGCAGTCACTCCCGCAAGGAGAATGTCCAACGGGACAAGATCTCCTATGTATAGGTCAACCATTTTCCTGAGTCTGAGAATCGGGGCTCGCCTTTTGATTCTTGTTGCGGCGTCTGCCCATCTCTACTCCTTCAGAATCCCCTCGTTCACAGCCTTCTTCAACAGATCCTGGACGTAAGCCCAGAGATACTCTGAGCCCTTCGCCATAGACTTCTTGTGGTCGAGGACTTCCTGCTTCTTGATTGAATGAGTTCGCCATGACCACCCTCGATTGGCATATCCGAGTACAACAGGCTGAAGTGCATCCAGAGCCTTCGCAAACATCGCCTCAGGTGTTCTCTGTGCTTCGAACTCGTTCCAAATGCCATGGAGTTCCTCTGCTTGGTCCGAGGGCAGAATTCCGAATATCCGTCCTGCGGCCTCCCTCTCCCTGCTCTCCTGGTCTACACGTGAGTCATCGTCGTAGAGGAACGTATCACCGGCAATCACCTCCACTACATCATGTAGTAGAAGCATCTTGAGGACTCTCAGTTGGTCGAGACCCTCTGTGTTCGCATACTCTGTAAGGAGGAGGGCCATTACAGCGATGTGCCAGCTGTGTTCTGCAACGTTCTCTTGGCGGGAGCCGTCAACTAGGGCGGTCTGCCTGATGACGCTCTTCAGCTCGTCTATCTTGACAATGAACTCCATCTGTTTGGCGAATCTTTCCGACTCCATGGTCAGAGCTGATACACATCCTGATTTAGAATGTAACGATTGGCAGAAGCTGCGGTGCAGAGAGATTATCTAGCGATCCACACTGCCCGTCCGATTTTCAAGCTTGAGCTTGGAACACTAACCTTATTTTGCCTGAGTCATTGGATGTGCAACGGAGAATGCGGAAGGGAGCACCACCAGTGGACCACTTGCCAGACAATGAGGAGAGCTTGAAGTGAAAGACCAGGATGACGGCAGCAAAATCATGAAGGCCGTTCTCATCGGAGACGGAGCTGTCGGGAAGACAAGCATCCGTCGCAACTACCTGGGAGACGACTTCATCGAAGGCCATCTGGCTACAATTGGCGTCGACTTGGCCACAAAGCGCGTTCTCTTCAACAAGGAGATAGTCAAGTTCATTCTGTGGGATCTGGCAGGCCAGCCAACGTTTGAGAAAGTCCGCGGGCATTACTACGCAGGCTGCAATGGCATCATCCTCGTGTACGCGGTCAATGATAGGTCATCATTTGACAACGCCTCCAAGTGGCTGGTTGAAGCCTACAAGAACATGGGACCACTTCCTCCGACAGTGATTGTCGGCAACAAGATTGACCTGAGGGCCTCCTTGGACCGGACCAAGTACGTAACGCCTGATGAGGGAAAGGAGTTCACCCAGTACTTCATTGACAAGTTGGGTGTTCCTGCAGTGTTCCGCGAGACCTCTGCAAAGACCGGAGCAAACATCCTGGACACATTCACAGAGCTCCTTCGAATGATGGATGAGGCTCAGCAGGCAAAAGAAGACCCAGACATATACATGGGCTAGCTCTGGTTTGACGATCGACCGCTTCACTCTATCCAAAACGTTATTAATACAGAGAATATTAACTATAGTGAAACTAAATGAGTGGGCGGACCGCAGGTCAGAAATCGGCAAAGGCGTCACTGAAAATAGAGGGGATGCACTGCGCCTCTTGTGTGGCAACCATTGAGAAGTCTCTCTTGTCTGAAGATGGTGTCATCACCGCCACTGTGAGTCTACTTGATGGAAAGGCAGTCGTGGAGTATGACTCGAGCCAGACGAGCAGAGAAACCCTTGAGCACGCAGTTGACAGCACAGGGTACCGAGCTAGGAGACTTGTAATGCGATACAATCTGGAGCCTTCCCCTGACGAAGAGGGGTGGAAAAGAGTAGAGCGGTCGCTCATTCCCCTTGCCGGTGTTCTCAGTGTGAGAGGGTCTCGAGGCTCAGCGAGCCTGCTGGTTGAGTACGATGAGGCAGTGTTCGATTCAAGGGCCATCAAGCACGAGGTCCGGAGCAACGGCTTTGAAATCATGGAGTCGTCGACTCGGGGCGATCGAGAAGCACTGGCTAGGGAGGGTGAGATACGATACTACCAGTATCTGTTCGCCTTCTCGCTGATTCTTACTCTACCAGTGACCCTGACAATGTTCGGAGTCCTCACTCCCTTCCTTCCTCCAGGACTCGACCCGAACCTCCTGATGTTTGTCTTTGCCACACCAATCCAATTCATTGGCGGATACCCATTCTACAAGTCTAGTCTACGAGGCCTAGCCCACGGAAAGACGAACATGGACACCCTCATCATGTTGGGCACAACCGTCGCTTATGCCTACTCTGTAGCTGCTAGTTTCTTCCTCACAGGCTTCATGACATTCTACGATACTTCGGCTATGCTCATCACCTTCATTCTTCTCGGCCGGTGGTTGGAGGCTATGGCTAAGGGTCGTACTAGTCGAGCTATCCGCAGCCTCATGGACTTGCAGCCCGCCACAGCGACGATTATCCGGGACGGTAAGGAAGTCATTGTTCCCGCAGAAGATGTGGAGATTGGCGACATCTTCGTGATCAGACCAGGAGACAGAATACCAGTAGATGGAGAGATTGTAGACGGCAAATCGTCTGTAGATGAATCGATGATCACAGGCGAATCACTTCCAGTGAAGAAGGAACCTCATGACCAGGTTGTGGGCGGAACCATCAACAAGAACGGTTCGCTGAGCGTCCGGGCCACGAAGGTTGGCTCAGATATGGCTCTTGCTCAGATCATCAGGCTTGTCGAAGAGGCTCAGACGCAGAAGCCGCCCATTCAGAGGCGTGCCGATGCTATTGCCGAGGTCTTCGTCCCGGTAGTCCTTCTGATTTCACTTGTGACGTTCTCCGCATGGCTTCTGCTAGGCGGAGTAGATTGGACGGTCGCTCTTAGGTTCACCATTGCAGTCCTTGTTGCAGCTTGCCCCTGTGCCCTCGGTCTTGCGACACCCACTGCCATAATGGTGGGGCTTGGAAAGGGGGCTCAGAACGGGATACTCATCAAGACCGGTGCTGGCCTGGAAACCATACCTCAAGTTGACACAGTGGTCTTTGATAAGACCGGAACGCTAACCGTGGGTGAACCGTCGGTCACTGACTTGATACCTGCTAGGGATGTTGAGGAACTACATGCTCTCGCAGTCGTGGCGTCGGCTGAGAGAAAGAGCGAACACCCACTCGCAGACGCCATCGTGAGGCGAGCTCAGGAGAAGGAGGTCCCTGTCCTTGAAGCGACAGACTTTGTCGCAGAGTCGGGTCTCGGGATACGGGCCACGGTCGAGGGCAGAGAGATTCTCGTGGGTAACGACCTCTACATGCGGGACAACTCCGTGGACACTTCTGAACTGGAGCCACATGTTGAGATGCTTGAGAGTCAGGGCAAGACGACAGTCTTCGCAGCTGCTGATGGCAACCTACTGGCGTTGCTCGCAATATCTGACCCGTTGAAAGACTCATCAGCAAACGCAATCACAAGGCTCCGGGACTCAGGGATTGACGTGTGGATGATTACTGGGGACAGAGAGCCCACTGCTCGGGCCATAGCTCGTTCAGTTGGCATAGAGAATGTGATGGCCCAAGTGCTCCCCGCAGACAAGGCTGAGCAAGTGAAGTCCCTACAGCAGTCTGGGCACACAGTGGCGTTTGTTGGGGACGGGATCAACGATGCAGTTGCCCTGGCTCAGGCCGATGTTGGGATTGCACTCGGCTCAGGAACCGATGTGTCGGTAGAAACCGGGGACATCATCCTCGTGAGAGACGACCTTACCGATGTCGTGTCTGGCATGGAGCTAGGACGGAAGACGGTTTCGAAGATCCGGCAGGGTTTCTTCTGGGCATTGATATACAACATGATACTCCTACCCATTGCGGCCGGAGTCTTCTATCCCGCGACAGGCCTAGCCCTGAGACCCGAGTTTGCAGGACTAGCAATGGCTCTATCATCTGTGAGCGTTGTGACCAATGCGCTTCTTCTAGGACGGTACAACCCGGAAAGAGCGCCACAGGCAAAGGAACAGGCGAGTGAGTCATCAGAGCCTGCGATAGCCGTTGACCCGATATGCAAAATGGACGTTGACACTGCAACAGCGGAGCTCTACAGTGACTACGCGGGGAAGCGCTACTATTTCTGCAACCCCTACTGCAAGACAGTGTTCGACGAGCGACCTGAGCAGTACAAGGACGAGGATCGGCGGGACTAAGACAAGGCTAGGCTCTTCGCCCGGCCGTCATATTCTCTAGTTGAACCGCGATTGTCCGCTCACCGTCAGCCTGCGAGCCCCAATCCAACCCGAAGATACCCGAGCCTCCCCCACTGCCAACGACAGTCACCTTGCTGCTGGTTTCTCCCTCAACTGACTCAAACACTGTGGTCAGAGTCTGGTGGGTTCCAGTCCTGAGGACAAACTCCTCATGAATGAAGACGGCG
>JAEOUG010000065.1 GCA_016839445.1 Candidatus Thorarchaeota archaeon | reverse complement strand
GGAATCAAGGATAGCAGCGGCAACATAGGACACACGGTCGAGCTGATTCAGAAGCTCGAAGGTAAGATTCCTGTGATCATAGGACATGACGAGTGCTTCCTCTCTGCTGTCGCAGCGGGAGCCAAGGCTGCGATTCTTGCCTCTGGCAACGTGATACCACACATCTGGCTTGAGATCATGGAGAAGGTTAGGGCCGGTGACATGAAGCGAGCAGCGGAGCTTCAGCTATCAGTGCAGACCCTTGCTAGGATTGTCACTCGAAATGGCGGAGCTCCTCCAGTGAAGGCAGCCTTGAAGATGCTCGGTATCAAAGGCGGGAAGAGCAGGATGCCTCTTGACACTGGAGGCACACTGACGCCAGAACTCAAGGATGAGATTCGGGTCGAGCTCGAGAAGATTGGACTCGTGAAGCCCAAGTCTTCAGCTCCACTAGAAACCGAAATCGACATGATGAGCGCTCTTTCAGACCAAGGAGTCAAAGCCGACATGTCCGAGTTGCGTACAGGATCCAGCTCCAATGAAGTTGTTTCAGTTGCCTTGGTTGTCGGCAAGAAATCAGAGTCACTCGGCTTCGCGTTCGTCAGGCTTCTCACAACACCCAGAGTTGGACATGAGGCACTCAGTGTCATTCTAGAGCCTAATCTCGCGGTACGACCAAGCAGCCTCATGTTTCCTATCCGGACAATCAAGTCCATGAGGCAGGCTTCATTATTCTACGGGCCGGTTCAGTCAGGAGCGGCTAAGGCTGTGGCTGCGTATCTGGAAAGGGGCTTGATTCCCAAATCGGAGCAGGACGAGCAGGTCATAATCATGGCGCTGGACATTAACCTGAACTCCCGCAACAGGCGGCGAATGACGGAGGCTACGCAGGAGGCCGTGGAAGCTGCTCTTGCAGATGTGTGGGGGTGAAGACAGTGTACGACGGTGATTTCAGATTCAAAGGTGTGTACCCTGCTCTCGTTACTCCTTTCACTGAGGGCGGCGTCAACGAAAAGCAGTATCGTAATCTCATTGACTACACTATCAAGGCGGGAGCCACCGGTATAGTGCCTTGCGGCACGACCGGGGAGTTCACGAGCATGCGCTTCGAGGAGAAGGTTGAGGCCATCAGGATTGCCTGCGAAGCAGCCAAGGGGCGTGTTCCTGTCATGGCGGGCACTGGCGCTGCATACACGGGAGACGTCATCAAGCTGACCCGTAGAGCTGCCGAGCTAGGTGCCTCTGCTGCACTGGTAGTGACCCCTTACTTCCTGAAGCCCTCAGCGAAGGAGATCTATGAGCACTTCGAGAAGGTGGCAGGGAGTTCAGAGATTCCCATATTCCTGTACAACATTCCTCAGGTCACAGGGGTTCCACTTCACTGGACCCTCGTGGATGGCCTCAGAGAGATTGATGGCATCGCAGGCATGAAGGACTCGAGCGGCGACTTGATCAATCTCACGACCATTCTTGTGAGGAAGCCTGACGAGTTCCAAGTAGTGGTTGGACACGACGAGGTTGCTCTGCCAGCTTTGGCGTCAGGTTGCGATGGAGCTATTCTGGCTAGCGCAAACGTATTTCCGGATCGCTACATTCGGATGATGACTCTGCTGGAGGAGGGTGACCTCAAAGGGGCTCGCATCGCCCAGAGAAGCATCCAGAGAATCGTTCGCATTTTCGTCAATCGTGGCGGCGGGCTGGCTGTCAAGGCAGCTCTGAACATGCTTGGAGTTCCTGTTGGCAACGCTCGGAAGCCCCTCCAGGAGGGCGACTCTCTCGGCTACGGGGACATTGATGAGATTCGCATTTGCCTGGAGGACCTACAAATGATCCAGCGTGGGCCTGTCACATTCAGGATGGGCAATCGCTCGATTGTCGCGGAGGACTATCCGAGAGCTGTGGGGCAGGTTCCAGATACAGTGTCTGACCTCACCTTACTTCATGGTGAATCACTCTTTGGCGGAGGAACTGAGGTTGCCCACGTTGATCTTGTTATGGGCCTGCGGGACGGTCCAATGAAGGAAGCTGTCAAGCACGCAGGGAAGATCTCGGAGAACTTCCACTCATCGACCAAAATCAAGGACCTGGAACTCACAACGGTGTTCGCTCCCACTGTGACGATAACATCGGAAGACCATCGGAGAATGGTGTATGATGTTGCTCAGAAAGCAGTCGTTGATGCAGTGCGACGAACGATTACAGACCGAATCATACCAGAAGAGCTCGTTCGTGATCTCATTCTTGCAGTCAATGTGTTCGTCCACCCAAGTGCGGCAAACCCGAAGCGTGTGCACATCAACAACTTCATCGCAGTACGACATGCTCTGAGGCGAGCCATCGAAGGACGCCAGTCGACTGAGGAGATCCTCTCAAGAAAGGACTCGGCAAGGCATCCATTCGCTTACAACCCCTAGCCCTCTGGATGTTGTGTGTCGCAAGAAGGCAGTGGCCGTTTGTTAAGTATTCATGTCTAGATATCTCACTATTCACAATATCCCGGTCTACTCAGAGCTCTCTGTGGGTCTGCGTGAATCAAGGGCGTCGATTTCCTAGCTCTCCCGCTCTCTGGGGGCGTTCTGTGGGACGCCTATCTCTGCTTTCTCTATAAATAGTTGGGAGGTCTCTACACTCATGCCAACGAGGTGTTTGCACCTCAGAGGTAGTCTTGCATCCCTCTAGACTGCCGCGTCATCACAGCATCCGTCGGAGTTCCCTACAATGGCTGAGGCCTACGTCATTCGCATGGGAGATATCCCTTCAAGGAGCCTAAGGAAGAGGGTCCGGAGTTTCCTTCAAGATGAGGATGTTTCCTTGGTTGATGACGCAGGGCAGAGGTTTGGAGTTATCCTGAAGAAGAAAGAACTCGTGTTCGAACGAGATGAGCTTTAGCGCATTCGTCTATGCGCACGAATGGGTGTCCTAAGATCTCTCTCCCCCGTGACCCCTGCCCCGGATGGCACAGGCCTCAGCCCAACCCGATTTCTTCTACACGCAGAAGCATTAGTGCGAATCTCAGCTTGCTCTTAGGTCTTCATCGCGTTAGCTCCGCCAGGGGTAATCCGCGTCATCGATTCGCAGAATCTCTGAAACATAGAGTGCAGATAAGCCTGTGTCTTCGCTGCTGTGTGACAAGGAGTGAAGCAGGGGGCTGATGTCGAGTCCTAGAGAGCATGATGTCCGCCGTTGAGGAACCTTCATAGCAGGGTGCTCTGATTCTCCAGCTAGGTGTGTTGGAAACTTGGACGAAGCAAGGGTCTTGAGGCTCACCAAGGAACTGATCTCCACGAAGTCTGAGAATCCGCCTGGGCGTGAGATGGAGGTTGCTCAGGTACTACGAGACCATCTGGAGTCTCACGGCATCTCTTGCGTTTCTGTCGGGCCGAAAGAGCGGCCTAATCTCATCTTTTCAAGCCATGATGGAGAAGTCGGTGATCTTGTCGTTCACGGGCATATGGACACAGTCCCAGCCGGGCCTTTGGAGAACTGGACGTATCGACCGTTTGAGCCAGAGATTGTCAATGGCCGCCTGTATGGACGTGGAGCCTGCGACATGAAGGGTCCCCTTGCCGCTCTTGCCGAGACCCTGATTCTGTACACAGAGACGAAGCACGAGAAGCCGCTCGTCATGCTAGCCACATCGGACGAAGAGAGTGGTTGCTCGGGAGCCGAAGAGGTAGCCAAGAGCGGCTTGCTTACAGGAATCAAGTTCGGCGTTTGCGCTGAACCTACTAGTCTCAATGTTCTCGTTGGTGAGAAGGGCCTGTTCTGGTCGAGAGTGACTGCCAAGGGCAAGTCTGCACATGGCTCTAGGCCTGAGGAAGGCGTCAATGCCATACAGATCTGCATGGATGCAATAAGAGTCCTGACAGGGGTTCCCTATCCTCACGAAGAGGATTCCCTTCTTGGAACACCTACCTTGAGCATCGGAGAGATCTCCGGCGGCATCAAAGTCAATGTTGTACCTGATAGATGCGAGGCCACCCTTGACATGAGAATCGTGAAGGGCCAGACTCCCGAGAGCATACTGAAGATAATGAATCAACGACTTCAAGCAGAAGGCTTCGCCGATAGTGCCCGTGTTGAGTACATTCACGGGAAGCCCGCGGTGCGTACTCCCACGGAAGCTGAGATTGTGGATATAGCCTGGGATGCGGTCGAATCGGCAACAGGAGAGAGGCGGAATCTTGGTGCTGCCACTTATGGGACAGACTGCTCAGTGCTGCAGCCCAAGGTTGGGATTCTTCATGTCATATGCGGACCCGGCTCTATTGAGCAAGCACATCAGCCGGACGAGTTCATCCGGATCGATGAACTCCTTTCCTCCGTGGGAGTATACAGCAGAATCGCAGACCACTTCTCGGGCTAGTCTTGACGACGCCGGTTTCTTGCTGTTCGGAGCGCAATGATGGATGCCATTGCACCGCCACCAAAGCCGTTGCCGATGTTGACAACGGCGAGTCCAGGTGCACATGACTGCAGCATTGACGCAAGCGCAGTTTCGCCGTCCCCACCATGCCCATATCCAACTGGGACTGGAACTCCGATGACTGGAATATCCACCAGTGCAGCAACTACAGTGGGGAGCGCTCCTTCCATCCCCGCGAAGACGACGACGGCCTCCACGTCGTTTTCCAAGATCTGCTTCAGTGGTTGAATGAGTCTATGAATTCCTGCCACGCCGACATCATAGAATGCCAGTGCATCCACTCCCATCACATAGGCAATTGCCTTCGCCTCTTCGGCATAAGGGATGTCAGATGTGCCTGCTGTGACAAGCGCAATCTTAGCACCAGTCTTCTTGGGAGTCCAATCCTCACTGTGAACGAGGACTGTCATCAGTGGCTCACGTCCGTATCGGACAACATTCGTACTTCTGAAGGATGACTCGATGTGCTTGAGCTTCTGTTCATCCATCCGTGTGAGAAGAGCGAAACCTTGACTCTCCAGCATCTTGGCGATTATTCTTTCGATTTCCTGCGAGGTCTTCGTTTCCGCCATCACGACCTCCGGGACTCCGCTTCTTGCATCACGGTTTGCATCTAGTGTTGCCAGTCCCTCAAGCGTCACAACTGATGTAAGTCTTAGTCGCCTCTCTGCTTCTTCTATTGTGATCTTGCCAGCCGCTAGTTCTTCCAAGATTCGTCTATCATCAGTCACGGAACTCACGCTCTTTGGGTAGACTAGTCCTGTCAGGACAAACCTTAAAGTTGACGTTGCGTTGAAAACTGACGTACGCTGAGGCTACGTACACGGGGCGCGCTCCTAATGCAGTCAATCGATATACTCAATCTCGTAACGGACACAATGTTCATACTTCTTGTCGTCCTAGTTGTCTGCCTTATCCTGATTGCTCGCTTGGCTGTCAAGCCCCAAGGGCCTAGGGACTCAAACATAGTGAAGCGTATGAAGCGAATGATCGCTCAGATTGACAAGGAGAAGCCGGCCGATGCTCCACCCGTCAAGACGCGTGAGCAGATCATCACGAACATGTTTGAATCGAAGATGAAGGCCCTCGGGCTTGAGCCCGCCGCCGATAGTGGCTACGTGCCCGTGTCATATACACCCTTGGCCCGGTTCCTGAAAGATCGTGGTGTGTCAGATGATATCGCTAGTGCCATCCTAGAAGGGGTGATGGCTGAAGAGACCGAGGAGGATGTCAGGGCCATCATTGATGCCGCTTCTGAGACTCCCGAATTCGACCTAGGCCCCAAGGATCTTGAGGAAGCCCGCAACCTAGCTGTGCAGGAATGGAAGAATCTGAGAAAGATCTCGTGATTGGGGATGTGTCCCGTGACTGAGCTACTGCACATGAAGGACAACTACCTGAGGGAATTCGATGCAAAGGTCATTGCGTCTGGTGAAGGGTATGTTGTGCTCGATCGGACTGCATTCTACCCACTGGGAGGGGGTCAGTCAAGCGATACGGGGACTATCTCACTTGGGGAGAGAAACCTGAGCATCACAGAGGTCAGGAAGGAAGATGGTGAGGTCCGTCACTTCTATAGTGGTCCTGCAGTCGAGGTTGGAGCAGAAGTGCACGGAGTCATTGATTGGGACCACAGATACGAGTGCATGAGATTCCATACCGCCCAACATGTGCTCTCTCGATACTTGAGTATCCACTATGGAATAGAAACAGTGGGAAACATGATCAAGCCCGGGGAGAGCCGTGCGGATTACTCTCCGCTTGAGTCCTTCGATGATGAGATGAAGCGCAAGGTCGAAGCGGGCGTGAATGAGAAGCTTGCTGAGAATCTCGAGGTTTCCATCGAGTTCATGGAACGAAATGAGGCCATAGAGTACCTGAAGACCAGGGGCTACCCAACAAGGTATCTTGAGATGGTACCATCCTCTGTAACGAGCTTCCGTGTCCTTCTGATTGGGGACTACGATGCGGCGTCGTGTGCGGGGACACATGTGAAGAATACAAGTGAGATTGGCGAGCTGGCAATCGGCAAGTCCAAGAACGTCGGGGCTGGAAAGAGACGCATCTACTTTCACCTCATCAAGTGACGCTCCTCCACAGCCAACAGTTTTATTGCTCATGTGATAGTCTAGTTCTTGCGTGACGGAAATGAAAGCGCTTGTTCTAACGGCAGGCGAGGGCAAACGCCTCCGCCCTCTAACGGCAGCTCGGTCTAAGTCCATGCTAATGATTGCAGGGCGGCCAGTCCTGCAGTACATCATTGACAGCCTCAAAGAGAACGACATCTACGATATCGTGATAGTTGTGGGCCATGGCAGAGAGGATCTCATGGATCACTTCCAGATGGGTGGGGACCAAGATGTCCGAATTCGATATGTCATTCAGATGGAGCAAAAGGGTGCGGAGGATGCCATACTCTGCGCGAAGGACGAGCTCGAAGGTGAAGAGGAATTCCTTCTGGTGAATGGCGATGTCCTTGTGGAGCCCGAGATGGTAGCCCGGACTCTTGCCAATCACAAAACCATGGACTCGGATGTCGCGATGCTAGTCACTCTAGTGTCAAACCCCGAGCAATACGGTACCGTTCGTATGGGTGCTAATGGGATTGTCGAGAAGCTCGTCGAGAAGGGCGGTCCTGAGAGGTATGTCAGCAACTACGCAGTTGCTGGTGTGACTGTCTTCAGCACCAAGATACTGCCTCTTCTTGAGAAGCATAAGGGCATGGAGAAGGCGTATGAAGAATTCATAGGGGGAGGAGCTAAGGTTTCGGCCGCCGTCTGGGAGAAAGAGTGGGCGGAGTTCACGTGGCCCTGGGACATCTTGAGCGCAAATCGGATAGTCATGGACCGGCTGCTACGTGGTAAGGGCAGCTTCATCGCAGAGTCTGCTGATGTCCATCCTAGTGTGGTGATTGAAGGATCTGTGTACATCGACGAGGGGAGCATCATCCGGCCCTACGTGACTCTCAGAGGCCCGTTGTACATTGGAAAACGCGTCTACATCGGCAACAACTCACTGGTCCGTGACTACAGCAGCCTCTGTGACGGAGTTCGAATCGGCTATGCTGTGGAAATGCGGAACTGCATGGTCTTTGAGCGAGTGAACGTTGGCAGAATGACCTATCTTGCCGACTCTATCATCGGCTCAGACACCTGCATTGAGGCAGGAGCTCAGCTATGGAATTGGCGACCCGGAGCTGAACCGCTCTACCTCATACGTGAGGATGAGAAGATACAGATACCACTACGGAAATTCGGCGCCATAGTTGGAGACGATGTTGTGATTGGTGTCAACTCATCTATCTACCCCGCTACGCGGATTGGCTCAAACACTGTGATCTCCGCAGGCTGCGTCATTGACGAAGATATCCCACCGGACAGCGAGGTCACTGCTGTCCAGAAGGTCAAAGTCACAAAGAGAAAGGACTAGTCCGAATCAGTGCGCTCAAGCCTCAGAGACTCAATTCCATCAACAGTAACGACGAGTGTAGATTCAACCTCGATTGCCTCAATCTGAGCAGAAGAGCTAATGCCCTCAAGTTCTACTTGAAGACCGTCGATGAGAAGGATGGTTCTGTCCGGCAGTGTCCTTCTGGCCATGTCGTGGACTCCTCGTTCTCTGTCGGCTGCCTTTCTTGGAATCAATCGAAGCTCAGCAAGCAGGCGGTCAAGTTGAACCAGCTCGGGCTGCGAGAGATTGGCACGGATAGTCCGGTACCCCATGTATCTGTCCTTGCCTCTCTTGACAATGTGATCCTCGTATTTGCCTGCAAGGAGTCGTTCTACTGCGAGGTACAGCCCGAGGCATCGTCTAAGGACATCTGAGTCCGTTCCCTCTTCTGATGTGGTTCCTTCTCTCTGGGCAGGGTGGCTCAGCTCATGCGCAAGAAGTCCAAGCAAAGCAGCCTCATGCCACTTCTTCACAGATGAATTGCAGACGATGTCGATTCCGTCGTGCAGATTCTCCCATGACACAGACGCGAAGGCCGAGGTCTTCCCGTACCTGACTCTGTATTCCGATTCCGCTAGTTCAGGATACGCGGCCTGGACAAGCCTATGTGCAAGGCCGGCCAATTCTTCGTTGGAAACCATGTTTCTGGCTCGCTAATCGCTCTCACGATACAGAGCAATGAGCATCTTTAAAAGTCGAACTCTGCCGTTTCGCGGTGACCTAGTGAACCTAGTCTAGGAGAGTAATCACCATCAGTCGTAAAAAGTGGGGCAAGTCAGCAACCAAGACCGAGAGAACAATCCGAGATGCGATTCCGAAGAAGGAAGTGCTCGAGGGAATTGATGAGTACCTTCGGAAGGCACGGTCGGTCACATGCTATGACATTGCCAATAGGTTCAACGTGAGGATGAGCGTCGCCAGGAAGATACTCAGAGACAAAGAGAACGAGGGAGTAGTTGTCCCCTACGTCAAAGAGAGTGGGTTTGTTGTCTATACGACTCCCGGCGAGCTAAAGAAGCGCGAAGTGGGTGCCCCAGTGATGCTAGCGGATGCATTGGAAGAGGTCGCCTCATCTGTTCCCGACAGTTCAGTAATTACTGATGAGATGGATGTGGCTCTTGCCGCAGCTGCTACACCTGGCGCGGTCAAACCCAGCAAACTTGCGAGGAAGCGACGAGAAGCCGGAGAGAAGAAGGAGCGACGCGATAAGAGGCCTGAAGTGATCGTAGAACCACTCGTCGAGTCAGAGGAAACTGAGCCTGAATCAGAACCTGCGCCTCCGAAGAAGGAAGAGAAAGCGGCTAAGAAACCAGTCAAGAAGCCGACCACGAAGGCTGAGCCCAAGCCAAAGAAGGCTGAGAAGAAACCAGCGAAGAAGGCTGAGCCCAAGCCAAAGAAGGATGAGAAGAAGCCGGCGAAGAAGGATGAACCCAGGCCAAAGAAGGCTGAGTCCAAACCAAAGAAGGACGAGAAGAAAGCCGACGCGAAGCCGAAGACTGCAGAAAAGACCAAGGTCACAAAGCCTGAACTCACTGACGTTGACGGTGTGGGTCCAAAAACGGCGGAGGCACTTCGAGATGGTGGCTTCAAGACCGTTGCAGCCCTTTCCAAAGCCGATGTTAAGAAGCTCTCAGAGAAGGTTGCTGGCGTTGCAGAAACCACTGCTGCATCATACATCGAGCATGCCAAGAAACTGATGGCTGAATACGAAAAGGGTAAGAAGTGATGGGCAAACCATCCTGAGTGGGAGGCACTGCTAGCCTCCTCTCTTCTGCATCATCATTGCGTCTGTCAAGAAAAGAGGGTTGCGGCTCCTTTCGTAGCCGCATCATCCGTAATAGATTCTGGATGCTGTTCTACTTCAGAGCGCCAATCTGCTTGTCAAGATCCTCGAGCTGAGAATCAAGATCAGCTTCCTTGCTCTTGTACTCATCTTCTGGAATGTAACCGCGCATGTAGTCGAATCTGAGATCGGTCAGCTGGGCCTTCAGTCTGTCCTTCTGCTGGAGCAGGAAGTCAAGCTGGTCGTTGCCCTCTGCCGGTGCAGCCACTGCGGCCGGCTCAGGTTCTGGGGTTGGTTCCATTGTAGGAGTGGGAGCTGGCTCTGGTTCAGGAGTAGCCATGGGTTCGGGTTCTGGCTCTGGCTCAGGTTCCGGAGCTGGCGTAATCTCCGGTTCAGGAGCCGGAGTTGGTGCTGGCTCACTAACCGGAGGGGTCGTTTTTGGGGCCTCGGTCTTGACGCTCTCCATCTTCTCCATGTTCTTGCGGAGAGTGTCTATCTGATTGGCAATCTCAGTGAAGCTGTCGTTCATCGTCTTGGTCAGCGACATCTTCATGTTGGCGAAGTTCGCTGCCAGTTGATCCGCAAGCATCTTGGTCTCTGCTACGTTCTCAGCAAAGCCTTCAATCTCTTTGAGCTTTTTCACGATTTCATCAAGGTCAAAAGACATGGTTTCACACCTATCGTGGCCTGTGTTCTAGGAAATTGTCCTCTGAATCATTCTTAACCTTTGTCTTGACGGATTCAAGGTGGAAGGCTAGCTCTCTGAGCCCACAGGTGTGTATCCCAAGGTCTCCAGTGGCTGCGGCTCTCTGACATCTCTCTTCGTCGAAAAGAACAACAGAGCGGTGAAGTACATGGTGGAGTGAATGAACCCGACTGGAGGAAGCGCCAGTGGAAACAGCAGAAGTCCGCTGGCAAGTAGGTATAGCCCTCCCGCCGCGACAGACCTGTACTCTATCTTGCTGCGACCTGTTTCAAGCAATATGGAGCATCCTGCCCCCAGGTAGAAGAGAACCAGAACGGTCCCCACCGAGGGATAGTAGCTGTATCCCTTTGCGAAGACGTCAATATGCCCCTCGGTTACGTATGATGGCCCTGCAATGAGGAAATCAGCGAGAGATAGCCCGAATACGATGCAGGCGAATAGTCCAAGAACTGGGAATAGAAGAGACGCCCTTTTCGGTTCACTGTGATTCAGAGCATACAGTCCTAGTGACTGCAACGGGACTGCCACGATCAGCGAGATGAAGTAGAGATCTAGGGGTGGATAGTAATAGCTTAGGCCAACTTGTGCATAAAGCGCGGCATGCACTGTAGCATATGCCATAGCTAGCACACCGAGCAGGCAGCCAATCGCAGCCGCGATGTAGTACGGTCGCTCATTGAACTGCCTAACTGGCTCCTGCTTCATCGCACAGTCATTACATGAGAGTGCTCCGCTGTATCTGACCGCCTCCTTAGCTGAGATGGTCTTCCCGCAGAATATACACTTGAGATCTGCCTTGTCTCCAGAGTCTTCGACACTCACCAGGTTCTCCCTTCCGGGTATGACTCTGTTCTGAGCAGACTTAAGGTTTCGCGGCTGGACTGAATCTTCTAGGCTGCCTTTGCCTCAGCCTTGCCCTCAAGAATGGCTCTCCTGATGATTGAAATCAGGCGGTCCCTGTATGAGATATCGATGGCGACAAGCTCGTAGGTTGGGATGCCGAGAATCTGGCCCACTCGCTCTGGCGTGAGCGCCGTTGGAAGGTCCTGTTTGTTCGCAATGCCAATGACCTTCGCATCAGGGACTTCCTCCTTGACAAGCGTCACTAGTTTCTTGCTACGGAGAACATTCTCCAGAGTACTATCTGTGACGATGATGACTACTTGCGCATTGGCTATCATCTTGGCCCACAGTATGCTGAAGCGGCTCTGCCCTGCTAGGTCCCAGAGCACGATGTTGGCGTTCTCAACTTCCTCAGGCAACTTCTTGATTGAAACGCCTATCGTCGGGTCGTGTACGAGTGGTAGGGTCTCTCCACGGAGGAGGTGGAGGGTGGTTGTCTTGCCAACGCCTGCGAAGCCAAGGATTGCCACTTTGACCATGGTGACAGCAATCTCGTCGACCTTCTCGTCGAAGCCATCAAGAGGTTGGTTCGCGAGGGCCAGGTTGGCGTAGTCCTTCATGAAGAAGTCAACCATCTGTCCCATCTTTTCGTCTATCTGTGTGGCGTCGTCTGCCTTGTCGGCCACGAACATGAAGGTGAACGGATTTCGTTTGGTGTAGAATATCCTTGAAACTGCGGCGCTCATATGCTCGGTCTTCTCCTCAAGGTCAACTGTCCTGAGGAACTGTGAAAGGTTCACGAGGAACTCCACTAGGCTATCCTTGTGCTCACTCTTGGCATAGTCCTTGGAGTATATCATGTTCCCTTGTTCGCCGAGAACATAGACGCTTCTAATCACTCTGTTCACCCCAGTTCTCTATTAGGAGTTGGATATGTCGGCGAGCAGCCTCCGGTGAAATCTCTTTCTCTGATAGCTTCTTCGCAACTATAGGCAATAGATACTCGGGCATGAACGCCTGGATTCTTGGGTTCGTCAGGAGGGCCCAGACATCCTCTTCCTCGAATCTGACCGCGACCTTCTCTGATTCCAGTGACCAGAGGACTTTCATGACAGCCGCCTCTGGAAGGGCGGTCTTCTCTGAGATCTGGGCCGCAGTGAGTGGTTGCTCCCTGAGGCAGTCCAGAACCATGAAGTGAAGCCTGTCTGAGAGTAGCTTTGAGATGTGCTCTCGGTCCTCCAATATGGGGGAGTTGGGGTCATACACAGGAATCGTCGGATTGTAGCCCTTGTTCGGAGGTGGTGGAGAGAAGAACTCGGCCACGAAGCTGCGATACTTCTGCGCCATTGATGGCATCATCTCTATTGCCTTTGCCACAGACTCGACGGGAGGTTCTCTGAATCCGAAGAGGTCTTTCACTAGGAATACTGTTTCCGCTGTCTTCCCAACCATCTCGACCCTTACTACGCCTGATTTCATTAGAGGGTCCATAGCCTCACGGATGTCCACTTCGTCGCTCTGTGTTTGGCTCTTCAACCAGATTGAGAGCTTGGCTGACTTCTCAACGCCCTCTGTTTGCATCCTCTCGAGAAGAAGAGCGGATGATGGTGTCAAGAAGATCTCTGCGAATCTCTGCTCGTCCGTTAGCCCCGAGAGTGTCTTACCACTCTTGAGGATCTCGGCCAAGTCTACAGCCTCAGGATCATCGGCCATGAGGGCCAGAATCAATCTGCCGGAACCTGACACTTCGTTGCGAACGTCCGCCACGGTTTCGTCAGGGCCGAGAATGGAGCATACCATCATTCCAGGATATGCGGGAGAGCTGTAGGTGATGAATTTCAACCCCTCTATCTCCGCGTAGCTCACCTCTTCACGAGTCGCTTTCTGCTGCTCATAGAAGAGCAGATTGAGAATCCTCTCATTCAGTGTGAGTTTCGCGGGATGGCGATGCTTCACTACGAAGCCATGCAGGTCATCAAGTTGGACTACAAAGGTTGCTTCTGGCATATCCTGTCCCGACCTCGGAAATGTACCTAGGGCATATTAGTTTGACCCCTACGTAGCTAGATTGCTCCACAGACCTAGAGAAGGACTATGGTGCTCTGCTATCGGACATGCTCAAGATGCTGAAGACACATAATCTTGCCTTTCTTGTCAAGAATCCAGCAATGCTCACATACCAGCCTTCCACACACGGCGCATGTGCCGAGCCTTTGGTTCATAGAGTCAAGCGTTTCTCTTTCTCGGCCCTGGCTGTGCTTCTCACAATAGAACCCGTAGCAAGAGCCACAGATGCTGACAGCCACTTCTCCGCATATTGCACACATTCCTCTGCGGTCCTTGGGCTGTGTCTCGATCTTGGAGGCGCTGTATGACATGAGCTTCTCTTGGCTGTGTCCATGGCAATTCCTATCGGGGCATACTCCGACTCCCTTGTAGTTGCCGCAGTAGGGGCAATACGGAAGAAGGAGATGGTTTTCCTCGCTCATTCTGAGACCTTCCATCGGCATGTTGGCACAGGGCGCGACTTGAATCTCTATAAGAAAGTATGAAAAGCATTGCCTTGGTTCTCTCTTCGGAGATACTTAGGAAGATGGACCGCCGAAGACTCATTGTTCCAGCCGCAGCCACTAGGAAGCTGCAGCTGGCGGGCGGTCAACCTATGGAGCAGGCTGTACCAGAGGAATACTTCCTGGCCTCGATGACGATCAGGGCCATCGAGGAGAGTGAGGGAAGGGACCTGGAGTTCCTTCTCAAGGGGTACCTTCCTGTCGTACTGATTCCTGCCTCAAGCTCAGGACGTCACTGTCTCATTGAGCAAGTAGGAATAGCTAGTGAGTCCCTTAGAATAGTCCCTCGGATAGATTGCCAGGACATAGAGAACTGCCTTAAGGATGCGCGAGACTCCAAGGATGTACTTGCTTGCATCGAACGTGCGAATGCTGAGCTAGACAAGATCAGTCTGTCCGAGGACCGTTCATTCCTCGGACTGCTGAGCGGCCTTCTTGCCCCGGGTGTGGCCCGTTTCATAGAGCGCCCCTCTCGACAAGACACAGAGGACTATTCGATACTACTTCCTGGGATTCTGCAGTCCCAGGACTTTGATGCCGCAGTTGAACAGATACGAACCACTATGGAGTCGTTGGAATCTGGCCCTCTGCTAGTAGATGAAATCCCTGCTAGGATATCTAGAAAGGTCGAGTCCATCGTCGGAGTCCTCGAAGCCGATGCAGGTCCTGCATTGTCAAGACTGGAGCAACGAATCTCATCCCTCGAAGACCAGATAGAGCGGCTTGAAGCAGAACTAGTGCGGGTTCGATCCTCAGGATCAGACTCTTCCAAGGAAGAAGACGTCATGAGGACTCTGGATGCCCGGAAGACCGCTCTCAAAAGAGACCTGGGCCGCAGAGAATCCATCTCGGGCTCTATCGGAGAGAGCTCTAAGAAGATCCTATCAGAGTCAGAGAACTTGAAGGCCAAGGCTGAGCAGGCCAAGAAGGCAATCGATCGATTGGAGCGCGATATCGCAAACATCTCCATTACTGCCAGCCTAGACTCTGAAGGAACTGACACAAGCCTACTTGTTCCGTTCGTAATTGTGGGTTATACGAAGAAGGGCCTTCTCCAGGTTCGCGTTTATCCACCTTCTCATCTCGTAGACACCGACGAAGCCATAGGGCGAAGGAAGGACTTCGTTGATACGTTCACGTCCTCGTCCCACGCCATAGACGCCCTGAGAGCCATGCTCGAGGACTATGCCAACACAGATGTCACCTTCAGGAAACGCATTCGGGAGTTGTCAAGTCAGCACAATCTCTTGTCATTGAAGTCCTCTCGAAGGATCATTCTTGATGGAGCCCGCTCCCTTGTAGCTGATGGTCTACTGAAGCCTCAGATGCTCGAAGATCTCGAGAAGATGATTTCCTCGATTCCTGAGGGGCGCCTGAGAAAACGGACTCGGCGGCACACGATTTCTCCCATTGACGGTTCAGGCTGTAGGGTGAGATTCCACATACACGATGAGTCAGGCCGAGCAGTTGAGGGTGCAGAGGTTGAACTTGGCGCGTTGGTCCTTGAGTCGGACAGAAGGGGCATCGTTGAGACCTTCCTTCCCAAGAGCCGCTACGAGGGTACTGTGAGAGCAAGAGGACACTCCGATCGTGTCTTTGAATTCGTCCTTGATGCTGTTGATGATGTGACCATCCCTATCGTTCTGACACCCCTCTCGCACGAGGAGCAAGTGGCAGCCCGCCTGGACGAGCTCGTTGACCGCGCTAGGAGACTCGACGTCATTCGCGAGCGACTTGGAGAAGCCTTTGAGACGCAGGGGCAGACCCTCCTATCCATCCCTGCATATCGCAGCGCGCTTTCCGAGCTGCTTACTGAGCTCGGATACGAGCCAGAAGCCTGGATAGCAGAGGCAAAGAAGCAGCAAGGCATGGTTCGAAGGCTATTGAAGAGGGACGACCGGAGAGACGGTTTGAGGAGGGACATCCTCCGCACAGCCGAGGAGTCCAAGCAGTCTGGAGGGATCATGTTGCTTTCCGAGCTTCTTGTTCGACTTGACAATCTCGGGTGGGCAACTGAAAGTGACGAGGTTGAGAGCATTATCAACGATATGTCTGGTGAAGGGCTGATCCAAGGCCTCTCAACACTTGAGGGAGGCGCGCTTCTTGTGGAATTCGTGCCAGTTGCGCTCACTGACGATCCTCAACTAGTACTTGGTCTCGCAGCGGAGCGGGAGGGGAATCTTAGTTTCGAGGATGTTGTAGTTGGGCTGAACTGGACTGAGGAGCGAGCAAGAAAGGCATTGTCGCTGCTTGTGGAAACCGGAGTCGCCAAGGAGCAAAGGAGTTATTCACGAAGTACACAGTACTGGTTTCCGGGCCTGCGACGGGGAAAGAAATAAGATAGTCGTACTCACTGAGCTCGCTAGGCTTCGCGGAGTTTGGCACGATGAACAGAGTATCGCACATGGTGTTCGCTTTCTCGCTATTCGTTGGCCTGTACACGTTGCTCTACGCTTTCTCAGTGTACATGTCTGACCTCGGCTCACTGGCTGAACTGATGTTCTACTATGGTGCGGGTGGAGTGGTGGCAGTGATTGTCTGCGTCCCCATACTCTACTACAAAGCACCCCACAAGAACATGAAGATTCGGACCACGAGTAACAAGGGGGCTGTAGGCGCCATGTCCTTTGTATTGTTCTGTCTGGGCTCGCTTGGTGGCACCCTCGTCTACCAGTATACCACTGGCGTCGCGGTCTATGGCAACATCTCCATCTTCATTGGGGCCCTGATAACAGTCACCGGGGCACTCATGCCCGATTGGGACATTCCTTTCCTGGGTATCTCGCGTCATCGCAACATCATTTTCCACAGCATGATCTTGCCTCTTCTTGTCACGATGACTACAATCGTTAGTGTAGCAGCTCGGATAGCGGATGCCGGCTCTCCCCTTGCAGTAGGTGCTGAGGTCGAGTACTATGTCACAGCCCTCTTCCTTCTTGGATATGCCTCGCATCTCTATCTGGACATTTTCCCAAGTGATGCAAACCCGCTGGAGATAGTATGGAGAGCAGTAGATCCGGATCAGAGTGCACCGGCAGGATTGAAACCCCTTGGGCCAATCAAGATAGGTAAGAAAGGGGCTCGCAACTGGCTCGTGGGTCATGCTACAGGACTTGTGTGGGTAGCAGTTGCGCTGCTGGGGCTGTACTTCCTGAATCTCCCAACCTAGAGCTACCAGTCCTCATCCAGATCGATGTCGAAGTCTTCATCCAGGTCCTCGTCATCATCATCATCAGAGAGGCCCGCATCTTCGGCTACATCCAGGTCTTCGTCCTCATCATCGTCCTCGAAGAGGAAGGTCTCCGGGTCGAGTTCGGGACTACCCTCTTCCACTGATTCCCGGCGCTTCAACCTCTTCTTTTCGGGCAGTGCCAGACAGACATTGTCTGAGGGATCATACCACTGGCACTCAGGGCAGCATTCGCCCTTGTGCGTGCAGGTGTAGAAGGCACCACATCTCTTACAACACTTGAGCTCGGACACTACTTCGCACCTGAGTCGAGATTTACTACTTAGGTTCCCCAAATTCCCCAAATAAGCGTCTCCGTGAGATACAAACCTCTCAACGTCATTGAAACTGTGCAATGTGAGTCAAAGTTAAATGAACCACCAAGAGAATGGAACGAGAGCTGTTGTTGATGAGCGACTTGCAGAATGTGGTCCGGAAGGCTGTTCTAGAGAATGCAGTCAAGTATGAAGGGACCCCGGATGTCAAATCAGTAATGGGCGTGCTTCTTGGCTCAAGAGCTGATCTCAGGTCTCGAGCAAAGGAAGTCAAGGACTTGGTGAGCGCGTCCGTGGCCGAAATAAGCAAGATGAGCCCTGAGGAGCAGGTCGCTGAGCTGAAGCGGGTCGCGCCTGAGCTTCTGGAGGTCGACACTGAGCCTGATACGGAGGAGGACAAGGCGCCTCCTGAGTTGCCGAATCTGGAGAAGTGGGACAAGGTTGTGATGAGACTTGCTCCGTTCCCATCAGGTCCTCTCCACATAGGTAACGCTAGGATGGTCGTTCTCAATGACTACTACGTGAAGAGATACAACGGTGAGTTGATCTTGGTGTTTGACGACACTATAGGATCCGTCGAGAAGGTCGTTGAGCCTGATGCCTTTGATTTGATTCCTGAGGGCCTGGACTATCTTGGTGTCAAGTATCACAGGACGGTCTACAAGTCCGACCGACTTGATCTCTTCTACAAATACGCAGTCGATCTGATAAGAAAGCAGGAGGCCTACGTATGCGACTGCGACGCGAACGTCTGGCGCAAAGAGCACAAGATCAAGGGTAAGGCCTGCGCGTGTAGGTCTCTGTCAGTTGACGAAAACCTCGAACGATGGGAGAAGATGCTCGATGGAACCTATCCTGAGCGCGCAGCAGCGGTCCGACTCAAGACCGGAATGGAGGACCCCGACCCTGCAATGCGTGACCATGTGATTCTGCGAATCTCCGAAACCGAACATCCTCGTGTCGGTTCGAAATATCGTGTGTGGCCTCTCCTGGAATACTCCTGGGGCATCGATGACCACGAGCTTGGTGTGTCACACATTGTGAGAGGAAAGGACCTTGTTAAGGAAGGGAAGATTGAGCAGCACATCTGGAGCCTGTACGGATGGAAGCATCCAGAGCTCCTCTACTACGGCCGGCTGAAGTTTCAGGACGCCAAACTGAGTAAGAGCAAGTCTCGACGTGAGGTCATGGATGGAACATACGCTGGGTGGGATGACCCGAGAACATGGAGTCTTCAGTCCCTTCAGCGCCGAGGCATCGATCCGGAAGCAGTCCGAAAGGCAATGCTAGACCTAGGACTCAGTGTTGTCGACATCACCATATCCATGAAGTCTGTCTACTCCGAGAATCGGAAGATTCGGGATGCTGATGCTCCTAGAGCCTTCTTCGTTCGGGATCCGGTATGGACAGAGCTCACCGGAATACCTCCTGGAATCGAGACCGCCTCTGTGCCGGTTCACCCTGATTTTCCCGATAGAGGAATGCGCGAGATTCCCATTAGCGCTTCGGAAGGCCGCGCGGAGTTCGGTCTGCAGGGTCGAGACCTAGACGGAATGAGTAAGGGAAGTATCTTTCGTCTGAAAGACCTCGCCAACTTCACACTCACAGAGAAGAAACCACCAACAGGCGAGTTTCACAGTGTTCCCGTTGATGAAGTCCGGAGAATCAATGGTCCAATCATCCACTGGATTCCCAAAGCAGACTGCATCCCCGTTCAGCTAATTGAGATTGACGGGTCATGTACCGAGGGCTTCGCCGAGCCTGGGCTGGCCTCGCTCCCGGTGGGCACCTTTCTGCAGTTCGAGAGGGTAGGCTTTGGCAGAATCTTCGAGTCTGATGGGGCCATCAGAGTAGCGTTCGCTCACAAGTAGCGGCCAAAGAGAACATATAGCAGGACTGCCAGTGGCCGTACTGGAGATTATCATGGCTAAGAAGAAGGCAAAGAAGTCCGGTCCGTCAAAGGCCAGCTTCAAAACTACTGGCGCTCACGCGAAGATGAAGGTTGATGATAAGAAGCAGAAGACGTACTACTTCGCTGCGAAGGTCAAACCTGAGAAGGCTGCCAAGACCGTTGAGCAGGAGGCTCCAGGCATTCTTGGGGTGTCCTTGGATGCAATCAAGATTGGACGACCTTCTCTCAAGTATGACTTCTATTGTGACTATGAGGCCGCCCTCGAGCTCTCGTTCTTGCGACTGAGAACGCAGGAGCTCGGTGTGAATGAGCAGGTCCAGGCCGCTCTTGTGGGAGGAGAGGTCATGACTCCCAAGAAGGGGAAGGACATTCCTGGTCCCGCCTTGAAGATTGACATCGTTGAGTTGTTTGAACTCGCTCGCAGCGATCAGATGATTCTGGATGGGAAGACTGGGGGGCCTGCGAGAGTCATGGAGAAGACAGTCAAGGGTCCGGGTAAGAAGAGCGCATCTCCGACGTGGATTAAGAAGCAACGTGTCGGAGCTGGCAAGTACAACAGCGTTGCGAAGGTTGTGAAAGCAGTATCGAAGGCTGCCTCCCAGAAGCCTTCAGGGGCCAAGAGAGTCATCTCACACGATCTGACTTTCAAGAAGCTTGATGGTTTCTACATTCCCGTCTACTACATCAGCGCATCAGCTGGAGAGCAGTCTAAGACAATCAAGGTCAACGCCCTTGATGGCGGAGTCTCTCTAGGCGTCTAAGTGCTTCCCAGTGTCACTCCGGGGACTCTCCCCATCCCCCTCCACCAGGTGTTTCAATCCTCACCGTCGCTCCATCCAGGACCACGACAGAGGTCTTGGCTTGGAGCGGCTTTTCCTCTCCCTCGTAGATGATTGTGTTCCTGCCACGTTCGCCTTGGTGGCCACCTTTGAGCCCCCAGGGCTGCGAGTGTCGACGTTCTGATTGTATTGAGATTGTGCATTGCTCTCCGATAATCTCAATCTCTCTGACTATGCCATCGCCACCTTTCCAGGTGCCGCCGCCGCCGGTTCCGCGCCGTAGTCCATATCTTCTAACCCTCAGAGGATACGCAATCTCGAGAGCCTCAATAGGCGTGTTCAGGGTGTTCGTCATATGTGAATGGATTCCGCTTGATCCATGCTGCCCCTTGGCAGCTCCACTCCCTCCTCCGATGGTCTCATAGAAGGAGAATGGTGCCTCGTTCCTCTGGTCCATCCCACCTATCACCAAGTTGTTCATCGTGCCTTGACTGGACGCTGGAACCAAGTCGGGTACAATCTTCGCCATCGCCCCCAAAGTCACGTCCACAATTCGCTGAGAGGTTTCGACATTTCCGGCAGATACTGCTGCAGGATACTCGGGATTCAGAAGCGAGCCGCGTGGAACCTTGACATCTATCACGCTCCAGCACCCCTCGTTCGTCGGTATCTCGCGACCAAAGAGAGTGATGAAGACATAGTATACCGAGGACAAGGTTGACGCGATTGGGCAGTTGATGTTGCCTGCGACCTGATCTGAAGTCCCTTCAAAGTCCACAGTTGCTCCACTCTCTGTTAGTGAGATTGATGTGGAGATGGGTATTCTCCATGATCCCGCGCCGTCACTATCCATGTAATCGGTGAACTGGCCAGTTCCGCCAACATGTTGCGCGAGTGCTGAGCGCATCATTGCCTGAGAGTAGAGCCTCAGTTCCTCGAAGGACCTGGAGAGCACCTCCCATCCGTGCTCCGCTGCAACGTGGGCCAGTCTACGTGCACCAACAAGGTTTGCGGCGACTTGGGCAGATAGGTCACCAAGTCTCTCGTCAGGTGTTCTTGTGGCCTGTAATATATCCGATATGTGCTCCTTCCTGAGACCCCCTTCTTCGACAACGATTCTCGGCGGAATGACGATTCCCTCTTCCTCGAGGGACAACGACATGCCCGGCATAGATCCTGGGCTCTCTCCACCGATGTCTGCATGATGGGCTCGGTTGGCTGCGAATGCAACCCTCTCGCCATTCTCATAGACTGGATTAACGAGGGTCAAGTCAGGCAGATGGGAGCCTCCCGAGTACGGGTCATTGACGAGGGCCATCGAGCCCTCTGTCAATTCATCTCCAAGTGTATCAACACAGGATCTCACAGAGAGAGGCATGGCCCCTAGATGGACTGGAATGTCCTTTGACTGGGCAATCAGTCTTCCCTGAGAATCAAAGACAGCACAGCTACAGTCTCTTCTCTCCTTGATGTTCGGGCTGAATGCAGTTCTTCGCAGGGCCTGACTCATCTCTCTCGCACATGAAATGAGCGAGTTCTTGATGACCTCGAAGGTGATTGGGTCGTCAATCATCAGTTGGACCTCCTCGTCCTGAGAGACCCATCTTCCAGCATCTTCGCTTGCCAGCTTGGCCCAAGATAGACGGTCGTGTCAAGCTGCTCAATGATACAGGGCCCATCCAGATTGCATCCTGCGCCAAGTGTATCTCTTCTGTACACGTAGACCTCTTCTCTGGATTCATCTGGAAGGACTATCTTCCGAGTGACAAAGGACTCCGCAGACGAACTGGCTATATGTTCCTGAGAATGATATCTACTGAGTGCTGCCCGAGCTGAGACTCTTGCTGTCACCCACTCAACGGATCTTCCGTCCATCGAGTAACCGTAAGAGCCCTCGTGAATCCTCTGGAACTCATGAACCGTCTTTGACAGCGCTTCGATGTCCCGGCCGCTGATAGGTGTGTTCAGCTCGTGGGATTGGCCCGCATACCTCATGTCAATGGTCCATTCCAGTTGGACTTCATTGACTCTCGCTCCTTGGTCGAGCAGTTTCCTGGCGGCTTCATCACTCAGTTCCACGAAGGTCCTGTATACCGAACGTACATTCTCCGGTTCTGCCGGCACAATCAGAGAGCGCATCACGTCTGTTCTAAGATCAGCGCAGATGAGGCCCAACGCAGACGTGATTCCAGGATATGGCGGTACGAGCATCTCGCCTATGCCCAATGCCTCGGCGATGTCGACGCCTTGCGTTGGTCCCGCTCCACCGAAGGGGACGAGCACAAACCCTCTTGGGTCCTTGCCCCTCTCGATGGTTACCTCTCGTATTGCCTGAACCATATTGGCGGTAGATATCCTGACGACCCCTAGGGCGGTCTGCTCGGCTGTTAGGTCGAGGGTCCTTGCTAGGCTCTGGATTGCACCATGAGCCAGTTCGTAGTTGAGCTTGACTGCCCCGCCTAGGAAGTAATCTGGGTTGAGCCGACCTATGACGAGGTTTGCGTCAGTTACTGTGGCAGAAGTTCCGCCTTTCCCGTATGACGCTGGGCCCGGCACAGCCCCAGCGCTCTGAGGTCCGACATGAAGTATCCCTGCTTGGTCCAGCCACGCGATGCTACCTCCTCCTGCACCAATTGTCTTCACATCAACACTGGGTGTGCGAAGGGGTAGGCCCCCCACCTCGTTGTCTGATCTGATGACTACCTCTCCATCTATGGCGCTGATGTCGCAGCTTGTTCCGCCCATGTCCAACGTGATGACTTTGGATAGACTCGCCTGTGCCGCAATCTGATGCCCTCCTATCGCTCCTCCTGCAAGGCCAGATATTGCGAGTCCTATGGCGTTTCCTCTGGCCTCCCTGGCGAGGATTGTCCCTCCATTGGACTGCATCACTGCAAGCTTTGCGTTCTTGCAGAGGCTACCTAAGGATGAATCCAGTTTCTTGAGGTATCCTACAACCAGCGGGCCGAGGTATGCCTCGAGGACTGTAGTCGAGGTTCTCTCGAACTCCCTGAATTCGGGTAGGACTCTCGAGGAAGACACCACATAGGCGTCAAGCGACTTCTCCAATTGCTCGTGGACTCTCTGCTCATGTGAAGGGTTGGCGTATGAGAAGAGGAGCGAAACGGCCACAGATTCCGGGCTTCTCTCCTTGGTCTGAGATACAATGTTCTCGATCTCTTCTTCAGATAGGTTCTCTAGCACGGTACCCTTGTAGTCAAGCCGCTCCCTGAGACCTATCCTATCCTCCCTCTTCACCAGTGGTTCAGGGCGCGTAGCCACCAGGCTGTAGATCTCTTCGCGGTTCTGTCTTCCTATCTCGATGACATCTTCGAGGCCTGCTGTGGTCACGAGTACTACTCTGGCACCCTTCCTCTCTAACATGGCATTTGTGGCTACCGTGGTTCCGTGTACGACGAGTTCCACATCATCAGGCTCGAGGTCTTGACCTGTGAGGAGTTCCGAGATGCCTCTCATTACGGCCTTGTCCTGACTCTCCGGAGTCGTAGGTACCTTGTGGACAATCTGTAGCCCTGTCTCCGGGTTCATCAGGATGATGTCGGTGAAGGTGCCTCCGACATCGACGCCGATTACTGTCATCGAAGCACTGGCTTCCTGAGCCAAATATGAAGTCTTTGCCTATTGGTGTGACTTAATATTTGGATTGCCTTCTCCCACCGTATGCGACTCATGAGTGCTTCTGGATTCCAAGTGTGTCTTGTAGTGATTCTACTTGCAGCTCCCATCTTCGTCGCCACCGGCGCTCCAAGTGGATATCTTCCTGTGCAGTCCAACATCGCACAGACAGAGAGCCGTAGCATCATCCTGATGATTGGTGATGGCATGGGATATGAGCATATGTCTCTCGCCGGACTGGTTGAGTATAACGCCACAGGCACACTGAGTTTCGAGACCCTGACATGGAATGCCTCAGTGATCACTTCTAGCCTGGATGCCGAAATCACAGACTCCGCCGCCGCAGGTACAGCTATTGCCACAGGTAACAAGACCAACAACAACATGATTGCCGTGACTCCATCTGGCGAGCCGTTGGAGACAATCCTGGAGATTGCTCAGAAGTTGAACAAGTCTACGGGATTGGTGACGACGACCATGATTCAACACGCCACACCTGCAGCATTCATGACTCATGTCGAGAGTAGGAGCGACTATTCAGAGATCACTTCACAAATTGTTGAACAGGCCGGAGTTGACGTCCTAATGGGTGGAGGGCTCCAGCACTTCTCGCAAAACCAGCTGAACACAATGGCCTCCAATGGCTACACACTCGTGACCAATCGAACTGCGCTGCTCGACTTCACGTCAGGGAAGATACTGGGTCTCTTTGCGGATTCGTATATGGATGAGGAGAGGTACCGTGATTACACCGCAACACCCTCAATCCTGGAAATGACGAACAAGTCAATTGAGCTCCTCTCACAGGATGAAGATGGATTCTTCCTTATGGTTGAGGGAGGTCAGATCGACTTCGCTGGTCATGATAACGACCGAATCGGGGTGGCCCTCGAAACCATCGAGTTTGACAAGGCCGTGGCTCTCGCGCTCGAATTCGTACAAGACAATCCTGATACTATCCTGATTGTGACAGCAGACCACGAAACCGGCGGGATGAAGGTTGTGGGACACAACCTCGATGACGTACTACCAGGAAGCCTCATGCAAGAATCTGACCGAAGATCACTTCGAGTCGAACGTGCTACCAACGTGACGACTACTTGGAGTTCAACATACCACACAGCGACCCCGGTCGGGCTCTTCTGCTATGGTTCAGTGTTCGAGTCACTCCCTGGCGACCTGCTAATCGACAACACTGACATCTTCACGTTGATGGCTGACTACTACGCTGGAGAGCCGCTCTCAGTCACCGACGTCTCGACATCTACGACCAGCACATCGTCGACCACGGGAGATTCCACAACTACGTCGACAACGTCTGGGTCCACCACAGATGGAGGCACGACAGACCCGAATCTGATTCTCTACGCGTCAGCTGGGCTAGGTATCGTCGTGCTCGTTGCAGTGGTCTACGTTCTGAGGAGAAGATGAGTATTCCAGATTCGGGTTGAGTAGATTCATATGAGAACCCGGTAGAGTTGGTTTCCCTAGGATGTGAGAGTCGATGGCCCCTGAGCATTCGGCCGTACTTCTGCGATATGGAGAGATTGGGATCAAATCCAAGCAGACGAGACGCCGGATGACGGACCTTCTTGTTCGTCAGGTCGAGATTGCTCTATCGGAACATGGCGTTCCATTCTCTGCCATTGACCGTCAGTACGGACGTATCTTTGTGGAAACCAATGATGCGGTAAGAGCAGCCAAGGTGTGTGCGGGGATCTTTGGCGTAGTGTCAACGTCCCCCGTTGTCGTAACATCCTCTGATTTCGGAACGATTCTGAATGGGGGTGAGGAGGTAGCATTGGCCGAGTTCGAGAAGGGCAGGTCCTTCAAGGTGGATGCCCGACGAGTCGGCACTCATGATTACTCAAGCCAAGACATCCGGGAGAAGCTTGGTGAGCGAATCTTCGAGGGGCCGATGAAACTGCCTGTTGACCTCCATGCCCCAGATCAGGAGATCTATGTCGAAGTCAGGGAGAGCCAGGCCTACATCTTCACCAAGACCGTGCAGGGACTTGGCGGAATGCCCACTGGGACCCAAGGAAGGGTTGTCTGCACAGTATCAACGGGACTCGACAGCCCGGTAGCAGCCTTCAAGGTGATGAAGAGGGGGTGCATTCCCATCTTCGTCTATTTCGACAACACTCCACACTGTGATGAGCGATGTTCTGAAATCGCCGTCGAGCAAGCCCGCGTTCTGGCCTCCTATGTGTACGGACATGAGGTCAAGATGTACATAGTGCCGCACGGACCTGACCTTGACGATGCAATAGGACACGGCCCGAAGAAGATGACCTGCCTGTTCTGCAAGAGGAACATGCTACGTCTGGCCCGCGAGATCGCCATCGCTGAAGACGCTCATGCTATCGTCACTGGAGAGATAATTGGTGAGCAGGCATCACAGACAACTGCCAACCTTCGAGCCATAGACAGCGCCGTTACCGACTTCCCAATCCTGCGCCCCTTGGCTGGAGATGACAAGGTGGACATCATCCGCATTGCTCGCGCGATTGGCACCTACAAGTTCGCAGATGAGGGCGTCACGTGTTGCACTCTTGCTCCTCAGTATCCATCTGTGTTCGCTGACAAGGAGAAGGTCGAAGCCGCAGAGAAAGACATGTCCGATGACATCCTCAAGCAAGAGATACGTGATGCCAGAATCGTGACGCTTCGAGCATGGCCCAAGTGATGCTAGGACCATGGATAGGTTCTCTCTTCAAAGCCCGCCGATTCTCCTCATCCGTTTCCCGTATTACAAAGTTCTTAAATAGAAAACGGACTCGAAACGAGCATATCAGGCCTCTGATTCCGATTTGCGGAGTGTGAAACGTTGCCTAGATCGACAAAAGGTAGAATCATTCCAGTGGCGCCAATAGACCGGCTGATCAGAAAGGCGGGTGCTGGAAGAGTCAGTGACAAGGGTGCGGAGACTCTAGCCAAGATCCTCGAGGAAATCGGGGAGACAATCGCAAAGCGAGCCTTCGACCTCACAAAGCACACCGGCAGGAAGACAATAACAGACAAGGACATAGAGCTCGCCTACAAGCAGTGGAAGCCTCCTCTCTGAGACCTGTACCTTTGAGTAGTGCTTTTCAGGGAGCATGAGCACTCATTATCTAGAGAGACTTGAGGTGAGGCCGATTGGGAAAGGCAGTTGATATCGTAGAGGACCGAACAGCCCTTCTCTCAGTGCACCACATCTCACCAGTCTATGAGGATGATGTAGTGAAGACCTACGATCTCCTTTGCGACCTAGGGATATCGGACTACACCCTTCTGGTCACGCCGATGTATCTCATGAAGAGAACGAATACCTTCTCCCGCGACTCGATGTTCACTCAGTTCCTGCAGTCGCTCGGATTGGAGATAGGACAGCACGGCTACTCTCACACGACCAAGTCAGGGTCTCAGGATGAGTTCACAAAGCTCTCGAGGGATCAGATCCTCAAACGACTGAAGAGTGGAAGGGCCCTTATCCGAAAGGGATTCGGAATCAGTCCGAAAGGATTCGTGCCACCCCAGTGGGCAGCGCCACCCCTGATCTCAAAGGTGGCCAGAGACCTCGGTTTCGCTTACTGCATCCGTGAGAACACCGTTGACTCGATTTTGGATGGCAGGTCTCTGAGCGTTGCCGCACGGGTGATATCAGACGGCGGGCGGAGGTTGCCCACCGTAGATGCCATGCTGGAGGTCCAGCTCGGCGGCTCGCTTCAGGTCGGTATTCACACTCTGGACCATAGGAGCAACGAGATGTTTGACTTCTTGGCTGACCTCAAAGACAACCTTGGATATCGGTTCGTGAGCTATGCCAGCTATCTCTCCTGCTAGTTCGAGGGGCTACGCGACACAACTTCGAAAAATCGAAGGTCTTCTTTCTCAACAGAAGTAGTCTGTCGCGAATTACTTCTTATGTGTGTCCGCGTTGGAAGGCCAGTCGAGAGTGGATACTCCGAACAACATACTGTGTAGTATGGAAATCAGGTGGTCGACCTGAGGAGGACAACCAGATGCGAAAGAGTGTTCCGATAGCCGTCCTATTCATTATCGTCTTTCTAATGCCAGTGGCTCTTCCGGAAGCAGATCCTAGTCTGCTAACTGAGGGGCTTCCCCCGCTTCCGCAGGGATACGAATCCTATGCAAAGGCTGGTGACCCCAGCACTGGAACGGGGCCTGCGCTGAGAGTCGTCAGGGACGGTACGATTCTCTCTGATGATGGGACTCTCACCTTCGATTCGAGCACTCCGGGCATAAGTTCGGTCACACTCACGGACGGCTGGACTGGAACGAACCTTGCCGCGGAACTCCAGGGTCTTAGTGTCACAATGGAGGATGTGCTTGACAACGGTAATCTCAACAGTTACCACAGTGAGAAGTTCGTCGTTACTGGTTCCACCTCTGAAAACGACGACACAGTAGATGTTCCGGATGGCTGGACAATCATCAAGGACGTGCCATCTGACAATCCACACCCAATTCATGGCGTCTACGAGGCTGACAGCGACTCCACCGGGTATTCCGGACGGAGCGCGCTTTTCTATGCAAGCTATAGCTCTAGCTGGTCACACGCTGCTGGTGATGAGATTTACATCTCTCAGATGGTGTCACTTCCTTGGAGAGAGGTTTACTCCGCCGATATCTCATTCATGTACAGAGTATCAGCTACGTCCATGAACGACCAGTTGCATCTCTTCGTTGAGATTGGCGGCTACTACTACAAGTTCCACGTCTTTGAGTCCGGGGACACGCAGAACACCTGGCTGAGTGCTTCCATCTCTATCCCCGCTTCTTCCATGGAGAACCTCGACGAGCATGTGACCCAATTCAAGATTGGAATTGCCACAGACCTGACGGGAACCTCGTCAGCAAATAGCGTCTATGGTAGAGTCGACGATATAGTGGTCGACTTCACTGTTCGACCATTCCCCGAGCAGATTGACCTAAGGGCAAACGGCACTGCTATCGTGGGGTCTGAATCCTACAGCATCTATCCATACGTTCCTGACGATGCGAACAGAGATTGCTACGATCAGACGAGCGGCGCTGGAATCGATTTAGATGGATACAGCAACGATGGCGCCATTGAAGTGGGGATGTACTCCTCGAGTGGATGGTACACAGATGGTCTCTTCCAGCTTGGACTTCAGTTTCCTGTTGACATACCTCAGGGCGCAATCATAACTAGTGCATGGGTCGAGATGGAAGCACAGGGTGCATCGGGGACTCGCCTCTATGCCATGCGCCTCTACGTTGCAGACGAAGACGACGTTTCAGCGTTCACTGCCGGCCTACCAGTTCTAGAAGACCGTTTCAGTTGGGTGCCGACAAGTGTGAATTGGGCCCTCAACTCCTGGATAACGTCTCCAGACACGCGATATAGGTCTCCTGAAATCGCTGGCTTGCTTCAGAATGTTGTGAGCCGTGACAATTGGAACGCGGGCAACTACATCTGCCTCATGGCTGATCTGTCGAATGCTGACTACTACCAGCGGTGGGTCAACATCAAGGGCTCTGCTGGTTATGATGGGGCGGACCTTGCACGTCTCTTTGTGGAATACATGGTTCCCCTACCAGAGGACACCATCAACTTCTACGAATTCGAGAAGGATATAATCATAGACCACACAAAGGTAGCGGCAGACCTCACCGACTTTCCAGTTCTAGTTGATATTTGGGATTCGGATCTGAGAGAGCAAGTCCAGACGGATGGATCTGACATTCTCTTCATGATTGATGGCGAGCCACTATACCACGAAATCGAGATGTTCGATTTCAAAGGCAATGGAACGCACTCACACCTCGTGGCATGGGTCAAGGTTCCTGATCTCTCTGGTTCTGTGGACACTACCATTACAATGAGTTATGGCAGTCAATATGCGAATTCACTCGCATCTACCGAAGTGTGGAGCGACTATGAGGTTGTGCAACACATGAATGAAGATCCCTCTTCCATCCTGTATGACAGTACGTCCAACAACCACGACGGTACATCCTATGGAGGAATGGACTCCTCAGATCTCGTCTTTGGAAGGATAGGTAATGCAACGGATTTCGATGGCTCGAATGACCTGATCTCTGTTGGGCAAATCTACACAAATGACTGGACCGACTTCACTATGAGTGCGTGGGTCTATCGCACTGAGGACAAGGATGCCAGGATATTCTCAAAATCGACATCGACAGATCCTGCATACCACATCATGACTATGCGAATGGATCCCTACAATCATGTGTGCACCAGGCTCTGGACTGACCCTAATGGCGCCGGCGGAAGCTACACGAGTGTCGCATCCGCCTCAAACTTCACTTGGCATCACATTGCATGGTCTTGGAGTGCCTCCAGAGGCTCAATCATGGCGTATCTTGACGGAGTCCTTGTAATCAATCAGGCGTTTAGTGGTACATCCATCTACAATTCCGATGCCATGTTCGTCATAGGAAACAACGACCTGCTGAATGCCCGTTACTGGGCCGGCAGGATAGATGAAGTCCGACTTACGCCTTTAGTGCGCTCTGAATCATGGTTTGACACTGAGTACAACAACCAGAATGATCCCTCAAGCTTCTATTCAGTGAGCCCCCAGAGGGACGCCGTGGACTCCTGGGCTGATGCAGGTACTACAAGCCTTTCGTTCACTACTAGTTCACTCTCCCCAGTCACCATGGACGTCATTGTGACCATGGACATAGGAGGCATCGGCCAGACTCTTGATGGCGACTTCAATCCAGGCACTGACTTCTACATCGAGAGCGGAAGTACCATCGTCAACTGGACTGGCAAGGTGATGGTTTCACCTCCTGAAGGCGTTACCAACATGGGCTTCACCGTTGAGTATCCCTTGGCGGAGTGGAAGCCCACTGCAGTGCTGAATCCCTACAACCAGCCCAAATCTCTTGGAACAGACTGGTGGTACAGTGGCGGCTACCTCACGATAAACAGGTCATCGATTGACTTCTGGGGCATGTGGACTGTCAAGTTCATCAGCAAGAACTACGTCGAGAATCTGCAAATGGGGATATCAGGGCAAGCTCTGGGTGACACTGCCACGTTCAACATTGGGGACGAGATGAAGTTCCTCGCAACAACTCCTACGTACTTCGGTGCATCTGTGGGCTTCACTCTGACCGACCCCACGGGGTCCATCTGGTATCAGAGTTCAAACACGACCTCTACCAATCCAAGTCACAAGTTCCCTGCCTTCAGGTATCACAAGACTCTGACAATACCAGACGCGCTGGTACTTGATGATCTAGAGAACTTCCCGGTGTTGGTGGACTTCACCGATACTGATCTGCACAACTCTGCCAAGGTACGATCTGACGGCTCAGATATCATGTTCGCAATGGGTAGTGGCATTTTGCCTCATGAGATTGAGTACTTCAATCAGGACTACACGTTAACCGAAGCGCGGATTGTTGCATGGGTCCTAGCCAACCTTACCGATGGTCAAGTCAACACGATCACAATGTACTACGGTAGTGATGTCGTAGACAACCTTGAGAATCCCGAGGCAATCTGGTCGGCTAACGGATACGAGGCCGTCTATCACTTGGGCGAAGACGTCGTGAACGAAGCCTCTGGTGCCATACACTATGACTCCTCCGGAAACGAATATGATGCAGTTCAATACGGGAACGTGGAGGCCGCAGGTAGGGCAGGTTTTGGACAGGAGTTTGACGGTGTCAATGATCAGATTCTCGCTCCTGACACACTGAACCCAGATGGTGACTTGGTGATATCTGGATGGTTCAGGCTCGCCACTTCCTTCTCAACCTCGTCGCCGACCTCCTATCTCATAATGGAGAAGTACATCAGCGGCGACTATGACATGCACATCGCTCTGGTCGGTGGGGACTATAGTCAATCTGTTCCGAATGGTACACTTGTCTTCAAGGTGGAGAGTGGGCCCGGTGATCCGATGTACAAGTGGACAACAATCAACTCTTGGAACCCCGGCTGGTATCACTTTGCTTGTGTCCTTGACTCCAGCACACCCTCTAACAACAAGATCTACATCCAAGGAAACGACGTAACAGACTCGGGATCTGTTGGGTCCGCATCATGGGCTAGCCTTGGGTTCACAGCTGACTGGGGGATTGGAGGCGGAGATGCAGATGACCAGTTTCCCGGTAGTACTGGATGGTTCCCAGGTCGACTGGATGAGATAAGGATATCCACTGAATCTGGTCGATCAGCAGGTTGGTACCGAACTGAGTACTACAATCAAGCTGACGCAGACACCTTTGCAGCTCCCGGTTCGGAGGTGCAGGCAACCTCGCCCGACCACTCAGTCGAAACGACGGCACTCTCCAGCGCTCCAGCAGGTCTCTGGACCGTCACAGCGCACTACAATGACTCAGGCACCTTTGTCACAAACAAGACCGGTCTCTTTGAGCGCACCTTCATAGTCAAGCATGACTCTGCTTTGACACTGAACAAGCCTACCGATGCGATTGGCGATAGGATTACTGTCAAGAATGCTGGCGACTCCGTGATACTTGAGTATCAGCTCCGAGATTCCATCACATCATCGGGCGTCACGGGAGCCACTGTTACCATCAACTGGACCACTCCTTCGACCATCACCCTCGACGACTATGGAAGTGGCAGATACGGCGCAGTGCTTGACACAAACGACCTTGGCGACGCTAAGAGGTGGAGAGTTGAGGTAGACTCAACTCATACCTACTACAACGACGCCACAGAGCACTTCTGGATCGATCTCTTCCATGAAACCGATCTGGACTACACCGACGCGTCAACGACTCCTGTTGGACAAGACTTCACAGCCACCTTAGAGTTCACAGACGCATATACAGGCTCTCCGATAGAAGGAGCGACCATAACCTTCGGGGATGACTCACCAGTCAACGTGGTTTCGGAGGGTGGCGGACTATATTACATATCCATCGATACGGCTAGCCTGTCCATCGGTGACCATGTCTTCACTCTGAAGGCAACCAAGTCTGCAGACTACATGAACACCGCGACGGTTGACATTACAGTCGTAATCAGAGAGCACTACACCGCAATATCTGTATCAGGCGCCATGACAATTCCCTATGGCGACAATGTTCCTCTGCATGTTGTGCTGCTGGATCTCGACACAGGCACTATCGTCGACATCGGTGACGTTGCATCCTTCAACTTCACGTCCTCAGAGGGTCAGGAGATCAAGAGCTTCCTCTTCACGTATGATATGACTCTGACCACCAACACATGGGATATTGGCGTATACACGGTGACGCTCAGAGTCACGATCTCCAGCACGGACTACTATCAGCCTGACGACTACCAGTTTGACGTCACAATAAGGGCACACAGGACTTCTGTTAATGTCATTGGGGTCGTTACTCAACCCTATGGCAACACTACTCCAATAACAGTGGTCATCACGGACCTTGACACAGGAGGCACTGTTGCCTACACCGATGTCATTTCTCTGACATTCACTTGGCCCCCGAGCGGCTCGCAAGTGGAGTCCTCTCTATCAAGCTTGAACGTGATTCTTGACACCAGCACCTGGGGAGTGAATTCCTACACAGTCACGCTTGTTGTTGACCTTGACAGCACCGTCTATCAGGACCCATCTAACCACCAGTTCGTCGTCACGATACGTTCGATGGATGTCATGATGTACCACGATCCCGCCAGCCTCTACTTCGCCATTGGGGTGGACTTCACCATCGACCTCCGCCTCAATGTGAGTGAGCAGGGACCGAACTACGGCAATCCAGTCATTGGTCGATCATCTGGAGAGTTCTCTGTGGCAGGATACGCCATCGCCATTGATACTACTGAGCAGGCAATCGGTCGCTATGGTCTCACCATCGACACCTCGTACTTCACAGGTGGCTACTACCAAATCACTGTCGTCTTCACATCCAGCAGCTCCATCTACGATGGCGCGACGATTGTGATTAGGTTCAGGTATACTGAAATCGCCACCTTCCTGTCCTCGCCCAACTTCCCGCAGGTTACTACGCCATACAATCTGAATCTGGAAATCATCCTGAACTACACAGAAGCGTACAGCAGTGCGGGGATTGATAGTGCCACAATAACATCACCGGACCACCCCTCTTGGATCATCAACACCACCAACATAGGTGGAGGGCTCTATAGCGTCTGGATCGATGTGACTGGCTTCGCGAAGGGCACCTACTACATCACCCTTAGAGCGAGCAAGGCCAACCATGAGTCAAAGGAACTCGAGTTCCGAATCGTAGTGAGAGAGGCCTACACCTCAGCAGTACCATCTGTTGGGTCTCTCAGTATTCCTATAGGCAACTCGCCGACCTTCCTGGTGGACTTCACGGACCTCGACAGGTTGGTGCCCATTGACAACACGACGACGCCTTACACGCAGGTTGTGTCAGATTGGGGCAACTTCTCTGTTGTGTACTTACCTGGTTCACAGCAGTACCAGATAACCTTCCATACATCTCTCTCCGACACTATCTCCCAGAATCAGGTCTACTACTTCACCTTCTCTAAGGGAACGAACTACAAGACCGCAACCTTCACCATCACTGTGACCATACGAACCCACAGCACAGACTTCAGGCTGGTCAGTTCCATCGAGCCTGTGAGCACAATCGGCACCTTCGTGATATCCGTCTACTACGGAGATCTGGACAGCGCTGTAGGCATCCGGTCGGGGCAGGTTGACCTGTACGTACACAATGCGTCCGGTCTAGTTGTGTCGACCTTCACCTACGATGATGGTACTGGCGACGGGTTCTATCTCATCTACGTTGACGCCGACCAGTTTGGGCTCGGTCTCCAGAGCTTCACAGTATATGCCGACTGGACGGGTGTCGTAGCAATCTATCAGGACAAGAGCTTCGTCACCACAGCCAACGTCATTGGAAGAGAGTCTGCTCTCACGCTTCTGGTGGCATCAGATCCGACAGCCTATGGAGAGGGCATGAGCTATGTATTCTTCTTCAGCGATAGCGGCGTGGGGATCACTAACCTTACAGGCGATGTTTTCGTCTATGTTGCGTTCCCGACCGAGTCGGTGGACCTTGGATTGGTCACAATCGGAGATCTCTCTGCGACTCAGCCTGGCAACTACTCCATCAGTTTCAACACGAACATTTTCGACCGCATCGGCAACATCTACATGAACGTCTATGTCAATTGGTCTAAGGGAGTAGCGCCCTTCTACAGCAACAGAACAGATACAATCACTGTCAGAGTGCTCTCTAGGGAGACACTACTGTCAATCTCACCGCCATCGGCAACAAGCTGGAACGAGACCGCTCAATTCACCTTCACGTGGGAGGACCTCGTTGCGGGCCCTGGAACCTACATCGGTGATGACCCGAATCTGATCATCGAGATGAGCGTGGCGTTCACTTACAGCGAAACCGGCGGTACTTTCACTATCTACATAGACACGAGCCAATTCGTTTCTCTGGGGGCGAAGGCAATGACCTTCAGTGTGAAGTGGGATGGAGTTCCCTTCTACGCCAACAGGACCGGAAGGACCGTCTATCTGACTGTGCTTGCCAGACAGACATCCTTGGAGTACCTCGCTCCGGCACCGACGCAGTATCTGGATGAGGTTGTCTTCAATGTGACCTGGACCGATGTCACGGGTGGGTCCAGCGTCGGGATCACTGGCGCCTCTCTGGAGCTCTTCCTTGGCGCAACGCCCGTCGATGGAGGCAAGTACAGCTGGATGGAAGTTGCACCCGGTGTCTATGAGGTGACTCTGAACACGACCTTCGTAGCCTCCCCTGGAACCTACGCATTGAGAGTCGAGATGAGCAGAGGCCTGTTCTATATTCTCGACGTTTCTGCGACAAGGAACTTCAACGTCAGGCAAAGGATAACTTTGCTCTCCTCAGAGCCCATCTCTAGGATCCCCCACAATGCATCAATGGAAGTAATTCTCTATTACCAAGATTTGTTCACTTCGATGGACATATCAAATGAATCAGCGGAAGGCTATCCCGTTACGTTCGAAATAGTGACTCCTGGCACATGGTACTACACGATTGAATGGAAGCCAACCTTTGGCTACTATGTCCTGACAGTGGAGACATGGAACCAAGGATACAATGTCAACATCTTCTACACGATGCAGCTCAGGATGAGCTACGACACCATATCGCCGTTCTACGCATCAGATGATCTCATCATCGAGTTCCGATTCCGTCAGAGAGAATCAACGCTCAGCATTGATACAAGTTCGGAAACAACACCCTATGGATTCGATGCCACCTTTGTGTTGCAATACACGGATGACGATGATGGCGATGCCGGCATTGATGGGGCAACAATCTACCTTGAGTACAACTCGAATCCGTTGACTCTGGGAGTTGACTACACACTTACTCCTAGTGCAGGCGGGTTCTACTCGATTCAACTTGAAACTGACATTCTCAGCGGCCTCGGGACGCACATCATCTTTGTGCAGGCATCCTGGAGCGGAGTGCCGTACTACGTCAGCGCCTCGGTTGACGTAACCGTGAATCTCCGTGAACGCGAGACAACACTGGAGATCACAGTTCCTCCCTCGCAGACGAAGTACCTAGACAATGTCGTCTTCACATTCGTCTACACGGATCTTGATTCAGACGCTCCGATCACAAGCATAACCCAGGCGAACGTACTCCTCTACTTCACAAATGGAACACAGATTGTGGGAGGATACACTGTCACTCCAAGTGGCTCTGCATATGTAGTGACCATTCCATCTACGTTAATCACCTCAAGTCCGCAGACAGGATTGGAGCTGGAGCTCGTAGTCGATTGGGATGGAGGCACTTCTCCGTACTACTCAGACCACAGCACAACAATCAGATTCTCTGTAGTGAAGAGGACCATGTTCGTTGAGCCCGATCAGATCGAGCGCACTCCGAAGGGTGATATTCTGACCATCACTATCACTGTTACTGACGTTGACACAGACGCTCCAGTATCGGGTGCAATCATAGTGTTCAGCTGCAGGAACGACACGCTCACCTTGGGAGAATCATACTGGCTAGCTGAAGCCCTTGGCGTATACACAATAACAGTCGATACCAACTGGCTGAGCTCAGGCACTGGCACGTATCTATTCAACATAACTGTCAAGTGGAATCCTGTGCTCTCTCCGTTCTACGCTAACAAGACCATGATTACTCTGAATGGCTTGGTGGACCAGATATGGACAAGTCTTCAGGCTGGAGCCCCTCAGCCAGCAACAGCTCAGATATCTCAGGTGGTCTGGCTACTGGTCACTTTCACGGACTTGGACCATGCCCAGATCGGCGTGACCGCTGCCACCATCAATGTTCGCTACACAGCAGACGAGAGTGTTCCCATCGGATACACATTCGTTGCAGTCACCGGCAGTCCGGGAGTCTACAACCTCTCATTCAGCACATCCGACCGCACTGTGGGTTCACATCAGATCAGGATAACCGCACTTCGAAGTGGATACGCTACTGCCAGCCTTACGACCTCCTTTGGAGTAGTGCTCATCAGCACGTCCCTGAACGCAGTCGAGTCTGTCCTCACGCTGAACTGGACCACTGATGCTCACGTATTGATTAATTTCATTGATGATCTTCATGGAAGCCCGCTGTCTGGTGGATCTATCACATGGCAGTCAGGCGCTTTCGGTGGCAGCATTGGCGAGATTGGCAGTACTGGGAGCTACGAGGCTTACATCGACACGACTGCCTTGGGGGCCGGAACACGCGTTCTGATTATCACCGCTACAAAGGACAATCATGTCCCATCAACGACCACTGTGACATTGGTCATCATATCGCTCCCATCCGAAATGGTTGCCATAGAGCCAACTGAAGCTGTCAAGACAATTGGTAGAGGTTCTGAGCTGCCGATCAAGGTTTACCTGAATGACACCTTCAACAACGATGCTATCTTGCAGAGTCAGGTCATTCCTGGTGAGATATACATCAGATTCCGAGGCAGTCAGGTTCCGCTTCTGTACAACTCAACTAGCGGCTATTGGGAGGGCGTCCTGCCTGGAGCATGGACTCGTATCGACCCAGCATCGTACGATGTGACGATAATCGCTGGCTTCTATGACTATGATCCAGCAAGTCACTCGTTCAAGCT
>JAEOUG010000064.1 GCA_016839445.1 Candidatus Thorarchaeota archaeon | reverse complement strand
CCAATACCCCAGGCATTATCACTCCTGGAGCAAAACAGAAAGTTGGCATCATGCCGGGACACGTCTTCTCACACGGAAATGTGGGTCTGATGTCACGGAGTGGAACGCTCACATATGAAATCGCTGCTGGGATGACAAACGCAGGCATTGGCATATCCACGGCCCTTGGACTAGGTGGAGACCCTTGCGTTGGACTTACGACAATAGAGGCCGTGAGGCTCTTCAAGGCAGACAAGGACACGATGGCCCTAGTTCTTGTCGGTGAGATTGGTGGCGACGCAGAGGAACGGGCGGCTGCATTCATCAAAGACAACTACGACCTTCCGGTTGTCGGGTTCATAGCTGGCAGGACTGCTCCACCCGGAAAACGGATGGGGCATGCAGGTGCCATAATCAGCGGAAGCACAGGAACAGCTGCTGCGAAGATAGAGGCCATGAGAAAGGCCGGGATTGCAGTAGCTGAGAAGCCAAGTGACGTTGCGAAGCATCTGCGAGAGCTGATGTGAGTTCCTGAAGCTGGCTGTGGAAAGAGCACAAGCTTTTAAAACACAACACCGGAGGGAACGCGAGCGGGCACACTAGATGCTTCTATGTCCGCCTAGATTCGTAAGAGGTCCAAGAGATGCCAGTAGCTGACATCGAAAAAAGAAGACTTGCACAGCACTACTTGCTCTACAAGTCAGTTTGTAGGTACTGTGGAGCGACTAATCCACTTAAGGCGAAGAAGTGCAGGAAGTGCAAGAATAAGGACCTCAGACCGAAGAGGCGTTCTAAGAAGTAGTAGCCGAGACGCTGGGCCGGTGATCTAGACGGCTATGATGCCTCCTTCACATGCTGGGTCCATTCAGTTGGACCTGGCTGATAACGGAGGAAATCGGGCGTTCGAGTCGCCCCCGGCCCACCACAACAATGCCAAGATGGTGTAGACCAATGCCAAAGCAGATGTACGATGTCGACAAGTTCCTTGAGCTCTCGGAAGACGCAGAGGAATGCAGAGTTAAGAGAGGGACAAATCAGGTCAAGTTGAAGCTCAGAACAAGGAAGTACCTTTACACCATCATCCTCGAGCCCCAGAAGGCCGAAGAGGTTCTCCAACAGGTCAAATGCCAGATTGTAGAGGCACGCAGCGAAACAGACGAGCCCGTCTAGAATCTCACTTCTTCATTCTGCTCTGGAACATGGGCAACCCTGCCACGTGACCTTAGGTTCTCAGCCATTGCGTCGCAGGATTCAGATTCGCCATGAACAACGAAGAACTCCGGCTCCCCAGGTATCCGTTCGAGCATATCCATCATTCCCTCCGAGTCAGAGTGCGATGACAGATGATGCTGGCGAACGTCTGCGGTCACATCAAATGTGCGACTCCCTACTGTGACCTTTCGAGTTGCCAACAGTTCTGCTCCTGGAGTTCCGGGAATCTGGAACGACACAAAGACGATTGTGTTCTTGGGATCATCATGAAGCATCTTGAAATAGAGGTGAGAGGCCCCTCCCTTCAGCATTCCCGCGGGAGAAATGATGACACCGGGTTTCTTGGTAATCATTGACCGCTCACGGTTGTCATTGATTTCGATGACCCGCCCAACCGCTCGCTGGAATGCCTGAGGGCTCTGTAGATACTCAGGGTGGCGCATGAGAATCTCGTTAACATCGCGTGCCATCCCATCAACGTAGATCTTGTACTTCCTTGGAAGATTGTAGCGCTCGAGAATGCACATTATCTCCTGACTGCGGCCTACCCCGAAAGCCGGAATGAGAACTGTACCCTTGTTCTCCAGGGTCCCTAGGACCGTTTCCATAAGGGCCTGCTCGATATCTTCTCTCGGAGGATTCTTGCGGCGAGCATATGTGCTCTCAGTCACCACAATGTCGTGTTTGGGCAGGTTCTTTCTGGCACCAGGGTTCAGTTGGGATTCCGTGGCATTGAAGTCGCCTGTGAACAGGATTCGCTTCCCGTCGACACGTACTGAGACCATGGCACTTCCCGGAATGTGTCCAGCATTGAACAGCGTCATTTCGAACCTGTGCCCTAGAGGAATGGTCTCCTCATAGGCCGTAGCCTGACACTGGCGGCGAATATGCGCTATGTCCTTTCTGTCAAAAGGAAGGCGACCACCAGAGATCTTGTACATGTCTCTGAGCAGGAGAAGGCTCAAGTCTCTAGTGGCGGGAGTGCAGAAGAGAGACGCCTCTGAGTTACGGAGAATCAGAGGAATTCCTCCTGAGTGGTCAAGGTGAGCGTGAGTTAAGGCGACGCCTTGGAGGTTCTCTGTTGGAATCATATCTGGGAAGGCAGGAGGGTCAAGGAACTTTGTGCCGAAGTCAATCAGCAGACTCTCATCCTTCTCCTGAAGGAAGAAACCCGCTCTGCCAATCTCTCGTGTTGAGCCTAGGAACTTCAGTCGTGCCATTCAGAATGACTCCCGAGCTGAGCCGCTACGCCCTCTTAGAAAAAGGTTTGCCAATGACGCGAATCCTGTTCAGACTCATTTGTTAAAGTGGGAGCCTTAATTGAATCGAAATCTATATCAGACTCGCTCCGTTTATGGGCAATGTACGGCCACAGTTGAGGCGGAGTGACTTCGGGTGACGGAGGAAAAAGGTGGCAAAGAGGCAGGCAGTGCAAAGTCCGAACTAGACACGGATCCTGGCAGGGATGGCAACAACTGCATTCTCGTTGGTAACAAGAATGTAATGTCATACGTTCTGGCATGCGTAACTCTGTTCAATAAGGGCGCCGCAGAGGTCGTGATAAAGGCGAGAGGGCGACTCATCAGTCGCGCTGTTGATGTAGCAGAGATAACGCGGAACAGATTCATCGAGGATCTTTCTGTCAAGAGTATCGACATCGGTACAACAACGGTTCAAACAGACAAAGGCAGTGACCTGAACGTTTCCACAATTGATATCACACTGGCCAAATAGGAAGGTTCTTTGGCGATCCTCGCCCGGAGTCAGCGAAGCTGAACGAAGTCTGGCGAGGTATCAGAAATGAAACTACCAGTTTGTACGTTTGACATTGAATCAGATATGCTCTGTCCCAGTTGCCAGGCGAAGCTTGAGCGGGGAGAAATAACGAGCTTTGACATCGAATTCAGCAAGTGGCTTCTGAAGAGAGAGTCCGACTTCCCCCTTCTTGAGAAACTGGCTCTGCAGAGAGCCGTCAAGCTAGATGGCCGAATTGTGGTGATTGTCAAGAAGAAGAGCAAGGAGATTCTCGAGGCACAGGAGGACTTGATGAGCGAGATACGAAACCTCCACGGGGAGATTATCATCGTCGAAGGACCACCAAAACTCAGGCCGATCGTGAGGTCGTTCATTGCCCCAGCAATCGAAGTGGGTGTGAACAGCCTCTATCTACCAGATGGGTCAAAGGAGAGCATTGTCATGCTCAAGGAGGAAGACAGAGAACGGATACCCTACACTCGAACCGAGTTGAGGGCCATAGTCTCTGCCATCATGGGAGAATCAGTTCTCTTTGAGTATCAAGATGACAGACCAAGGCAGCCCAAGGCCGAAGAAGAGGAAGAGGACTTCTTCGACCAGAAGATGAGAGAGCTCGGCAGAGGCCCAAGAAGCTAGAATGCTACACTCTGTTGATGGGATGGTTCTTCATTATCTCTCTCGCTACTACAGTGGCATAGGATCCTTTCCTCAGGGTGAACCGTAGGTGGAGTCCCTCCACGGAGCAGGATGCCTCGAGGTCTGGCACGCCCATTGTGGCAAGATGAAGGCCACCAGGAGAATCCAAGGCTCTTGAGTCGCTGTTCCTGAAGTCTCTCAACGACACGTTTTCCTCCCTCAATAGCGCCTTGATAGCTTCAGACTGCGCAGAAGGCGGCAGACGTGTTGAATACCCAGGTACTGGAACTGCGATGCCATACTCACCGGCGGCTACCTGTTGTGTACGCTCTTCCAGGCTTCTCTCAGTGACGTATAGCCATGAGTCGCGACCTGAGTGGGTCCTATCTAGTTGAATCAGGAAGTCCCCCGGTTCTGGACTGGTCTGGGGCCAGCCTGATTCAGCTCTGCGCGAGATTATGCGGTTGAAGAGGTATGATTGGTAAGCATGCACAAAGAGAGTGAGTACCCGAGGGGGTATCCGATGGATGGCCTTTTCGAAGTCCCTAGGAGAGCGAATAAGCTGCTTCATCACATCTCGTTCGTATCCTAGATCCTGCGGAAAGACCTCTATGGCTTCCTCCGTTGGCTGTAGGTCTCCTGAGAGTCTCTCTCGTACTGACTTCAAACTCTCAGGCTCGTATTCACCGGGAGTGCAGAGCATGGTGCGAACAGCCTCTTCAAACTGCTTCTGGACCAAGGACCTACCCACCAAATGGGTTATGGGCCGAGTGAGGCCGAAGCGCTGAATACCGAAGTAGTTGAGGAGAGGGCTTTCCCGCACGGTTTCGGACACTCTCGCAGCAGTTTCGCAGTCCGCCTCTATGTCTCGAAGAAGGATGCTGAAGCGGTTTCCCCATAGGTCTCCAATCTGAACCGAGTTGCGGGAGTAATGGAGGTCTCGGATCTGCATTCTCGATAGTTTGAGGGATTCCAACTCACTCCGGACTCGGACCGGGGCGGACATTGCCTGGGCTGTTATCGCTCGCTTGTCCTTGAGACCTGCATAGGTGATGTGGGCTCGTGAAACCTTGAGCGATGCTGCAATGATTCTTGCTGCGTCCATCGTTGAGAGTCCCATCTTCTGGAGCGTGAAGACTACGAACCTGGGCTTCTTGACTTCTCCATGTGTCTCTTGGACCTCTTCAGAGCCTTCCTCCCAGTCTTTGGCCTCTAGGGTCCGCCTCTCAGGAGTGATCTCCTCCACAACGAAGTCCTCGAATCGCTTCTTGAGCTTGCCTCCAACTCCGGGGACCTCTGTTGAATAATACTCCATTCCAAGCTCTATCTCGAGAGGATGTGCCCGTTTCAAAGAAACCACTCTACAGAAGCTTGAGGTCACGAGTTACCTCGTCAATCTGACTTGCCAGTCCGGGTCCGATGCCAAGCACAGTCACTGTGCCAGGAGGTAGTTCGGTCATTCCTGCATCACGAATGAGCGCGTGGGGAAGACTGTGACTGCT
>JAEOUG010000063.1 GCA_016839445.1 Candidatus Thorarchaeota archaeon | reverse complement strand
TGACTGCCACGGTCTTGTCACGGAAGAGAGGTCCATCGCATGTGGCACAGAATGAAACACCTCTTCCAGTGAACTCATCCTCTCCCGGTATACCAAGATGGCGATGGCCTCCGCCTGTGGCGATGATAATCGCCTTGGCTCTGTAAACGCCTCGTCGAGTGTCCAGAAGGAAGTCTCCATCGTCGCCCTCTCTTGTAAGGCTCTTGACCTCAGTGATCTCCTTGATTGTGGCTCCGCTTTTTCTGACCTGTTCCTTCATCTTGTTCGCCAGGTCTATGCCCACAATGAATGTGTAACCGGGATAGTTCTCAATGCCCGGACTCGTGGCCTGCGCTCCACCAAGAACCTTCGACTCGAGGAGCAACGTCTTGAGTCCATACCTTGCCGCGTAGATGGCGGCGGTCATTCCTGCAGGTCCCCCGCCGATGATAACGAGTTCCCAGTCCAAGTCTTCTGTCACGTCTTTCGCTCCCGTGTTGTCGATGTCTTTCTCTTCTCTCTCTTAATCATTCTTTCCTGTGTGAAGGATGAGGTCGAGTTCCCTCAGGTTGCTCTCTTCTAGATCGGTACCTGGCCTTAGCCGGAGTAGGCGCTTTGGTCGCAGAAGATCCACGACTCTGCTGAAGGTCACCTCTCTAATAGGAAGGTCTCCTCGGTTCATCATGAATGAGGCCCTCCTGAACTTCTCAGGATCATAGGCGTAGACGTGTCCTGGGCCAGTCACCAAGACCGAGTCCACACTATCTAATTGGTCGAATGGCCATGCCGAGTCGTTGAATCCCTCGATGATCACAGCATCGGCCTGCTTCTCCACCTCTCTGAATGACTCCTTGACAGTTGTCTCGAAGTGCTCTTTCTCGTATGTCTGAACACTCTCCAGGCTGTCTACCTCGATTACACTTGTATCATGTGACAATCGCCCTAGGTCTTCGTACGTCAAGATGACGTCTTCTTCCTCGACAAGCCTCTCTGCAACAAGCATGGTTGAATCGACTTTTCCGCTCATGGGCCTTGAGAAGCGCTGCATCACCAGGACAGAGCTCCATCCTGCAAGTGCAAGAGTGTTTGCAGGAGCCTTCAGAGGCTTACTTGTCCTGGCAGGCACATAGAGTGTATGAATAGGGTTACTCAGAAGTGCGTTCGTGCGTGGCTTGAATTCCTCTCTCACTCGAGCGGCATCCCTCGAGAGGAGCATGCCCTGTTCAAGGCATCTCCTTGTGTGCTCGTGCTGAAGCCAGTAGTTGTGTCCACTCACGGGTTTGAAGTACTCCACTGAGTGTCCAGCTTGGGTGAGCGCTCGAACCAAGAGCACGGATAGTTCAGTCTTGCCTGAGTCAAACGGGTTCATTCCGACTATCAGTACTCTGTAGGTCAAAGCAATGCCTCACGTAAAAGAAATCGGAGAGGAGCCCGAAGGCTCCTATCTTCATGTGTTCCTATGGCTCTACATCATGCCGGGCATTCCGCCCATGCCACCCATGCCACCCATTCCGCCCGGTGGGGCTGCTGGGGGTGCGGTTGCCTTTGCAGCGATGACGTCGTCTATGCGCAGTATCATCTGAGCGGCCTCTGCGGCCGATCTGATTGCCTGGCTCTTGACACGAGAGGGTTCAATGACTCCCTCTTTCATCATGTCTGCGGTCTTGCCCTTCATGACATCCACGCCGTACCAGAGGCCGCCCTCCTTTGAGTGCTCCTTGTTCAGGTCGGCAATGATGTCGATGGGGTCATGACCACCGTTCTCTGCCAGTGTCTTGGGGACAATGCGTAGCGCCTCTGCGAATGCCTCGATGGCAAGCTGCTCTCTGCCCTTCACCTTGTTGGCGTAGACTTCAAGCTTGTTGGCAATCTCAGCCTCAGTGGCGCCGCCACCAGCTACGTAGATCTGGTCCTCAACGACGTTCCTGACAACGCAGAGCGCATCGTGGAGTGCTCTGTCAGCCTCGTCAACAACGTGCTCAGTGCCTCCGCGAATGACGATCGAAACCGCCTTGGGATCCTTGCAGTCCTTGACGTAGACAAGCTTGTCGTCGCCAATCTTGACCTCTTCCACGATACCTGCAGAGCCGAGTGAGGATGCGTCAAGCTCATCCAGACTTGTGGCGATACTGGCACCCGTGGCCTTTGCAAGCTTCTCAATGGTGCTCTTCTTCGCCCTTCGGACAGCCATGATGCCTGCCTTGGCCAGATAGTGCTGAGCCACATCGTCAATGCCCTTCTGGCAGACGAGAACGTTCGCGCCAGTGGCAACGACCTTCTCGACCATGCTCTTGAGCATGCGCTCCTCTTCATCGAGGAATGCTTGTAGCTGGTCTGGCCTGTCAATCTTGATCTCGGCGTCAAACTCAGTCTTCTCAACCTCAATGGCTGCGTTGACCAGAGCAATCTTGGCCTTCTCGACCTTGCGGGGCATCGAGGCGTGTACAATCTCCTTGTCGATGACCATTCCGTTGACAAGCTCGGTCTCTCCGAGGCTCTTGCCTTGCTTCTTGATGATCTCGATCATGTCGATGTCTGCCTTGTGTCCGTCAGTGGCCTCTGCCACCTGCAGGACTGCATTCACTGCAATCTTTGCGAAGTGGTCCTTGGCTCCCATGATGGACTTGCTGTTCATCGAGGTCTGTGCGATTCCCATCAGGATCTTCTTGTCCATGCCCTCCATAGGCACGGACATCTCCTTGAGAATCTCGGAGGCCTTCTCAGCTGCCTTCTGATAACCGCCTACAATCTGAGTGGGGTGTATCTTCTTCTCTAGCAGGTCCTGAGCGCGCTTGAGCAGTTCACCGGCAATGACCACAGAGGTTGTTGTGCCGTCACCGGTTTCCTGGTCCTGGCTCTTCGCCACCTCCACAAGCATCTTTGCTGCGGGGTGCTGGACATCGATCTCTTTCAGGATTGATGCGCCATCGTTCGTAATGGTCACGTCACCGAGGCTGTCCACTAGCATCTTATCCATGCCACGTGGCCCTAATGTTGACTTGACCGCATCGGAAATCACAATCCCGGCCATTATGTTGTTGGCCTGGGCTGACTTACCGCGTGTTCTTGATGTGCCCTCCTTCAGTATGAGGACGGGCGTACCAGAGAGTTGTGCCATTTCTCAATCTCCTAGTCTTCTCATGAATGGTGCGTGTGGGATTCTGACCCACAGTACCCTATCATTCGTTTACTAAAACTGTACATGCACTATGCATGCACTTCTGAGAAAACTGTGCATGGACTTAACATTTAAAGCTTGCCACACGGACGCCGGATGCGGAATCAGTCTCGGGTCTTGGAGTGCAAACGCTCGTAGGGCGCTGGTACAGGCATCCCTCCGTCGAACGCTTTATCTTACTTGGGGTTTGGAAGTCAACCTGAGGGTAGGCAGTGTCTAGTCGGAAGGACGACGAGTATCTTGACATGTACGGCGTAAGTCCATGCATCATAGGGTTCCTGATGGGAATCGTCACGCTTCTCTCTCCCTTTGCGTCTTACCACACGGAATTCTTCTCCTTTGGGATATTCATTCTACCGGGACTCTACGCGCCTATTTGGATCTGGTTCTACTCCTGGCCCCCTGGGCTCTACGTGCTTAATCCCACATTCACGTTCGGAAGTCTCGTGCTGGCAATACCGAATCTCTTCTTCCTGGCATGGATCATCAGATACTACCAGGGAAAGACAACAAGGTACAATGCCATTTCAGTTGGCGCAGTCTCTGTCGTCTTTCCACTGATTGTGGCACTCTCGACCCTGAATCTAGAGCTGCTCACTGTGTTCAATGGTCCTGTTCCTATCCAGTTCATCATTGGTCTCATCGTTCTCTACCGTATTGAGGGGCCCGAACTGAGGACCCCCTGGGAGGGGCAGCTTCAGAGGCAGAACTGGTGGGAGCGTCCAAGGCACAAGTATCCCTCTCCGGAACCAGATTCCACCTCAGAAGAGGAACTTGAAGACGAAGACGACTGGCTTGAAGAGTGACGGCTCCTCAACATGGTGGCTTCCCCAACAAAGCACATAAAGGGCATCTGCCAGACCATGTGTTTACAGCGCTAGAGAGAGAAGGTCAAGACATTGGATATCACGTTCAACATAGGCGGCGAAGCTGGGCAGGGCATTGACACCATCGGTGACCTGCTGACCCAAGTCTTCGTCAAGGCTGGCTTCTACACATTCACCATCAAGGACTTCGAGTCTCGGATACGTGGCGGGTACAACTTCACTCAGATTCGTGTGAGCGACAAACCCATCGTTGCTCCCGTGAGCGAGATTGATCTCATTGTTGCACTCACGAGAGACGCGATTGTGGGCCCGAGAGGGCAGCTCAAGGAGAATGGTGTGATTATCTTTGACGACTCGATTGAGTTCGAGGGCCTGGAATCCTGTCACTATCCTGCGCCTCTGGAGAAGACGGCCAAGAAAGTCGGCGGAAATGCACGAATGATGAATGCAGCCGCCCTCGGTGCAATACTCTCTGTGATGCAGTTCCCGTTCGAGCTTGCAGAGTCCACGCTCGCGAGCATCTTTGGCAGGAAGGGAGAGAAAGTGGTGTCCGGCAATGTCGCAGTCGCCGCGGCGTTATACAAGATGACTCAGGAGAAGTTCTCTGGGAAGTGCACCCAGAATCTCGCGGGATTGACTGAAGGTCCGTGCAAAGACGACTTCTTGGTGACAGGAAACAGAGCCCTCGCTCTGGGGGCTATGGCTGCGAACCTCAAGTGGATTTCAGCATATCCTATGAGCCCCTCGACTTCTGTCTTCCAGGATATTGTGGACAACGCCAATGATCTCAAGATTGGTTTCCTTCAGGCCGAGGATGAGATTGCTGCTATATGCATGGCAATTGGTGCATCCTATGCAGGAGCAAGGTCCATGGTCACCACGTCTGGCGGCGGCTTCGCACTGATGGTGGAGGCCGTTGGACTTGCCGCCATGGCCGAGACCCCTGTGGTCATCTACAACGCCCAGCGACCCGGACCGAGCACTGGACTCCCCACTCGGACTGAGCAGGCAGACCTGCTATTCATGGCCTTCTCAAGCCAGGGCGAGTTTCCGAGGATCATGCTCGCCCCAAAGGACCCGGAGGAAGCCCTGGACGTTGCTGTGAGAGCATTCAATCTGGCCGACAAGTTCCAGATTCCGGTCATGATTCTCGGCGACCAGTACCTGGCAGATTCAGTGAAGAACATCCCTCGTCCTGACATTACGGGAGTGAGGATTGATCGGGGTAGGGTTCTGGAAGAGGGTTCTGACCCTGAGTACAAGAGGTACCTGCTCACTGAGGACGGCATATCCCCACGTGCCTTTCCAGGCGGGGGCCGGACAGTCGTTTCATCGGGGAATGTACACAGGGAGGATGGGCACATCACTGAGGATGCCTCTGTGCGCAATGCAATGGTGGGCAAGTTCATGGCAAAGATCCCACTGATTCTTGAACACCTCCAGCCCCCACGAATCTACGGACCTGAGAACGCGGAGGTCACACTCCTCACATGGGGTTCATCCTGGGGTGCAGTCAATGAAGCAGTGAACTTACTCAATGAGGGAGGGAAGTCCTTCAACCAGCTCCACTTCTGCGATGTCCTGCCTTTGAGGACTGACCTTCTGAGAAAGACGTTCGAGAAGTCGAAGAAGGTTGTTTCAGTTGAGATGAATGCCACTTCACAGTTCTCCAGTCTCGTCCGCATGGAAACCGGACTTAGCGTCAATCATCGAATAAACAAGTACGACGGGAGGCCCTTGACTGCGAAATGGATTATCGAGAGACTGAAACAGGAGGGATTGGCATGATCACTGAAGAACAGCTAGAAGGACCTCAGAAGGTCACCTGGTGTACAGGCTGTGGCAACTTCGGAATACTGGCTGCGCTCAAGAAGGCGATTATCGAGCTCGACTATCCCCTACGCGAGACCGTGATATCTTCTGGGATTGGATGCTCTGGGAAGATACCTCACTACATCGGCGGTCTGAACAGCTTCCACACGCTGCATGGGCGACCCATCCCTGTGGCAACAGGGATTCACCTCGCGAATCCAGAGCTCAAGGTCATTGTTCACACAGGCGATGGTGACTGCCTGGGTGAGGGTCTCGGCCACTTCGTACATGCCGCAAGGCGAAACGTCAATCTTGCTGTCATGATTCACAACAACGGTGTCAACGGATTGACGAAGGGGCAGTTCTCACCTGCAGCTCCTCGAGGTTATATGTCCAAGACATCACCTCCTCCGCCGGGCTCACCAATGGATCCGGTCAACCCGACAGCTCAGGCCATAGTGGCCGGGGCGTCATTCGTCGCGAGAGGATTCTCAGGTGACCAGGGACTCCTGGTTGAGCTGATGAAGAAGGCCATCCGCCACAAGGGGTTCGCAGTCATTGACATCCTGCAACCATGTGTTACCTGGAATCGAGTCCTCACTTGGAAGTTCTACAACGAACACACCTACTCCCTACAGGACAATGATCACAATGTCAGTGACCGAATGGAGGCGCTGGGGAAGGCTCTTGAGAACGGTGACCGCTATCCAATTGGCGTCTTCCTCGAGCTTGAGAAGCCCGATCTCGCATCCGGTCTTCCTTTGCCCTCCGAAACGAATCTGGTCAAACACAGGACGGACCTGAAGGCATTGCAGAAGACAATCGATGAGATGTCCCTGTAAGAGTCCAATACTAACATGGTCTATTCCGGTCTGGCCAGTACCGCCATCAGACTTGCGGAGAGCTTATCAGATTGGCTCTCCGTCCAGAGATAGGGTGGTCAATTGGCCAGCTCGCGTGCGAAGCAGGAAGTAGAACTATACGGGACAAGCCCCGGAGTCATTGCGGTCTTCATGGTCCTCGTCACTTTCTTTCTTCCGTCCGGGTTTGTACCGATTCCCGCACCATATCTGACATTCACTATCTACGTCGCAATGGTCTACTCCCCCATCTGGGTATACGCCACCGATTTCACCCACTACGGGGTTGCAGGTTATACTGGATTCTTCTTCTTCAACCCAGCATATTTGATCCAGGAGCTCATACTGAGTGCTCTGAATCTTGTCTTCCTCTGGTCTATCATTCGGTATTACCAAGGGAAGACCAGCAGAAACACGGCGATATCCATCGGCGTGCTCAGCTTGGTTCCTCCTGTTATCATGCCTCTTGTGATTAGCTTCGGAAGAGGCCTTGTCTATCTTGGTCCGCTGCCCCTCCAGTTTCTGATTGGCTTGCTTCTCCTCCTCAAGGTGAAGGGTCCGGAAGAGGTCTTCTCCGAGAGCCACGACTAGTTCAAAGGATTCTTGAATACTGGATGTCCTTCGTTTGAGTTGAATAGTCTGGAGTTGGTGTAGCTGAATACAATCAGAAGAGAGACAGACATCATCGGCGACCTCGACGTTCCCGCTGATGCCTACTGGGGAATTCACACACAGAGAGCCATAGAGAACTTCAACATCAGCGGGCAACGAATGCCTCGTGACTTCATTCTCTCGTTGGCGCAGGTGAAGAAGGCGTGTCTCATAGCCCATCTAGAAGCTGGAGCCATCGACAAGAAGCTGGGCACGGCGATGATGCAGGCTCTTGATGAACTCCTTGAGAAGAAGCTCATGCTTGACCAGTTTCCAGTTGATGTATACCAGACTGGCTCAGGAACGTCTACTAACATGACAATGAACGAGGTCATTGCGAATAGATCCAACGAGATTCTTGACCAACCCAGAGGCAAGAAGTTTCCAGTTCATCCCAATGATCATGTCAACCTTGGGCAGTCTTCAAACGATACCATCCCCACAGCTATGCATTTGTCCACACTGAAGGCCCTCAGGAGCGACTTGCTTCCTGCGCTCGGACTCCTTGAGTCGACTCTAGCAGACAAGGCGAAGGAGTTCGAAGGCATTGTCAAGGTTGGCCGCACTCATTTGCAGGACGCGGTTCCCATAGGCCTCAGCACGGAGTTCAGGGTCTACAGAGCGCAAGTCGAGGAGGTCCTTCAGGAGCTCCGACCTGCCATGGAGCAGCTACTGGTCATTCCTCTTGGAGGAACAGCTCTTGGCACTGGAGTGAATGCCCCAAAAGGGTTCGCGGAGCGAGCTGTGAAGCATCTCGGAAGGATAACCGGGTTTGACCTGGCAGAGAATCCCGTCAAGGCGGAGGGGATTGCGTCGCACTCAGCTGTCGTGCGCCTGAGCGGAGTATTGCGAAGACTTGCCTTGGCTTGCCTGAAGATGGCTAACGACGTCCGTTGGATGGGTAGTGGTCCCCGAGCAGGCCTCGGAGATCTCATCTTGCCCCAGAACGAGCCAGGCTCCTCGTTGATGCCCGGGAAGGTGAATCCCACTCAGTCAGAGGCACTCATTCAGGTATGCCTCAGAGTCATGGGCAATGACATGACAATCGAAGCTGCGGAGGGCTTCGGAAGCGTCCTCGACCTAAATGTGTGCAAACCACTGATGATAACGAGCATCCTGGAATCAATCTCAATCCTCTCCGGCGGCATCACCTCCTTCGTCAAGTTTTGCCTCTCAGGCATAGAGCCTGATCTCGAGAGAATCAACCTGGCTCTGGAGCGAAGTCTCATGGTTGCCACACGGCTGACTCCCTACATCGGGTATGACAAGGCTGCTGAGATTGCCAAGGAAGCGTACTCTAAAGGGAAGACAATCAAGGAGATTGTGGCCGAACGAGGCATTGAGGTCGATGGAGACCTTGATGTAATCCTAGATCCAAAGCGAATGGCATAGCCGTAGGATTATAACTGGAGTCCCAGACTTGCCCGAATCGAGGTGACTTGTCTGCCGGTCAAGAAGCATGATGTCCTTGTCGTCGGGGCTGGACTTGCTGGCCTTCGTACTGCGATTGAACTCGCCGACAAGCATGACGTCGCCATACTAACTAAGGTGCACCCCCTCAGGTCTCACTCAGTTGCTGCCCAGGGCGGAATCAACGCTGCGATAGGCGAAGATGACTCCTGGGAGTCTCACGCATTTGACACAGTGAAGGGCTCGGACTATCTAGCTGACCAGGACGCCGTGGACCTCCTCACACAAGAAGCCCCGCATGCTGTCATCGAGAGCGAGCAGTGGGGTACTGCGTTCTCCCGAACTGCAGAGGGCAGAATCGCTCAAAGGCCCTTTGGAGGGGCGGCTTTCCCAAGAACATGCTATGCGGCTGACAGGACTGGTCATAACCTTCTACACACGACCTTCGAGCAAGCCCTTCGGATGGGAATCACATTCTACAACGAGTGGTTTGTGACATCTCTGGTGCGAAGCAAAGGTAGAGTCTGCGGTCTGACAGCACTGGACATTGCATCAGGAGAGGTCCATGGTTTTGTGGCAAGAGCAGTGGTACTAGCTACTGGCGGCTTCGGGAGAGTCTATGCCCGTTCGACGAACGCGCTCATTAACACCGGTGACGGTTGTGCCCTTGCCATGCGCGTCGGGGTTCCATTGAAGGACATGGAGTTCATTCAGTTCCATCCGACAACCCTCTACGGGTCCAGCATCCTCATCACTGAGGGTGCGAGAGGCGAGGGTGGCTACCTGGTGAACTCAGAGGGCCAGCGGTTCATGGACAAATACGCCCCAGACAAGATGGAACTGGCACCACGTGACATTGTTGCCCGGGCAATACAGACGGAAATCAACGAAGGCAGAGGATTCGATGGTGAGTATGTACACCTAGACCTCAGGCATCTTGGTAAGGAGAAGATCCTCAAACGCCTTCCAGGAATCCGAGAGATCAGTATGCACTTCGCGAACACAGATCCTGTTGATGAACCGATTCCGATTCAGCCCGGACAGCACTACAGCATGGGAGGTATCCACAGCAACAAGCACGGCGAGACTCCACTCCCTGGGTTGTATGCAGTGGGTGAGAACTCCTGCATGAGTGTCCACGGAGCGAATCGACTTGGCGGCAACTCTCTACTGGAGACCCTAGTGTTCGGTCAGATTGTGGGACAGAAGGTCTCAGAATACCTTGTCGACGCTGAGGCTCCTGATACGACCTGCGTTGAAGATGAGGAGTTCAGTGTGAGAGAACGTCTTCAAAAGCTTCTGCTCAATGAATCCGGTGAGTCTGTTGCTCGCATTCGTGAGGATATGGGGCGTACAATGGATCGGCTAGTAGGAGTGTACCGAGTCCAGACCGAGCTCGAAGAAGCGTTGCGACGGATTCGAGTTCTGAGGAGCCGTTTCCATGAGGTCGCTGTTGGTCACGGACAGAGGCTGTTCAACTTTGCGCTGATCCGTGCTCTGGAGCTTGAGAACATGCTTCTTCTCGCCGAGGTGATTGCGATGGGCGCTCTGATGAGGAGAGAGAGCAGAGGTGCACATTGGCGCACTGACTATCCAAAACGCGATGATAGCGGCTTCCTGAAACACTCTCTGTTCACGCTCGTGGATGACTGGATAAAGACCGAGTATGTCGAAGTGAGTCTTGGTCGGTTTGAAGTGAAGGAGCGGAAGTACTGATGATGCTAAGAATCGCCAGAAGCCGAGATGGCGGTGAGATATCTCACTATGATCTGTACAAGATCGAATCGAAGAAAGGAATGACCGTGCTCGATGCGCTCTTCCAGATTCAGGACCGGATGGATCCCTCGCTCTCGTTCCGGTACTCCTGTAGGGGGGCAGTCTGTGGTAGCTGTGCAATGCTCATCAACGGCGAGCCTCGATTGGCATGCAGGACTCAGCTTGAGAGTGTTGGAGGGGGTGGTCTGAATCTCAGGTCCTTCCCTGCACTTGAGAGCAGTCCTCGGGGCTGGAATCCAGACTCGGAAATCCTTGTCGAGCCGCTGCCAAACCTCCCAATCTTGAAGGACCTTGTCGTGGACATGAGCACATTCTACAATGCGCTTGAGTCAATGCACCTCTGGGCCGATCCCGTGGAAGGTGGGTCGCCCGGACTGCAGACTCCAGAGGAGCGTTCCCGTATAGATAGACTTGTCAACTGTATCCTCTGCGCAATCTGCTTCGGTTCATGCCCGGTGAACGCTGAGAACGGTGACTATGTAGGGCCCGCCGCTTTGGCCAAGGCGTGGAGATTCCACGAAGACTCACGCACCGTCAATCCTCAAAGGTACACCGAATCTGCCACAAGCCAGAACGGCGCACCTCTATGCGATCTGGTAATGAACTGCGTGAAGGCCTGTCCAAAGGGTGTGGCCCCGGGCGGCGCAATTCGCAAGATCAAAGAGCTGTGACACAGACCCGTGTTCGAATGAGTTAAGTAACTTGGCGAACTCATTGTATCTTGCGTGATTGGAGGATGTCTAGCTGGTCGCATAGATACGTTCGTTGGTTTGGGACTAGACTGCCTATCACGTCAAGGACGCTTCTTTACATCGTAGTGTTCATTTCTTCGGTGGTTGCCTCCACTCTCCTCTTCTCTCTCGCCAAGGCGCTTCCAGTTGTGCTGCACCTGGCAATAGCAGTCCCGATGGCGCTTGCCGTTCATCTCATCTTCCTTGAGATCGAGAGACTAAGGCTCGATGCTCCAGTGACTGCCCCAGAGCTTCTTCAGATGGAGGAGAGAGTGAATCAGAGAGCTGTTGTCCCGGTATCTATCGAGCTTTGGGAACGAAACAGTCCGGATCCCTTCATAGTGTCCACGTTCAATCTCAGATTCAATGCAGTTGTAGTCTCGACGCCCATGGTCCAGTCCATGGTTGAGATGTCAGCGAGCGGTGAGGTCTTGCTTGCATATCACATGCTTCGCATGCCGAGAAGCAGGTGGGTCTGGGATCTTCTTGGTTCCATTCTGGTATTCTGTGGAATCAACGTGTTCCTCGAGATGTTTGCCTACCCACTACTCGACAGCCTCTATTGGGGCTTCTTCGGCTGGCTGTACGCAGTGGTCTTCTCTGGGGCAATGATCATCATCTTCCCAGTCATCGGCTTCATGATAAGGGGAGCCTTCTGGCGACACGACGCTGCCTTTGAGATTGTCAATGAGCTCTACGGAATGCACCCGCAGGTGGCTAAGCTTCAGGTTGAGCGAGGAAGAGAACTCGACTCTGACGAAACACGGGCTGTGCTCTGGGGTGTGCTTGAGTGGGAAAAACGGAAGAGAAGTGGCCGCAGGATTGGAGTTGCATTGATCTCCATCTTCTCAGGGATTTTCGTCTATGCCCTGGGAGCCATCGCCATAGGTTTCATCTACGTTCTTTATCTCACTGTGTTGGGCTTTGTGCCATTGGCTGCAGTCGTGTTTGGCTTCGTTACCTACTTCATAATCAGACAATGGGACAAGAGGGCTATGAAGGAGATTGAGTATGCTACAGAAGGGGCGAGAGAGCCTATCTGGATGGACTGATCTCACTAGATCCTTCTTTTCGTCAAACAGACCAGATGTCGATACTCTCTACCCCCGCTTCGGTGTTCAGGCGCCCTCTGATAGTTTCTATCGCCGCATCGGATATGTCACATAGAATCCATCCTCGGTCACAGGACTCGGCTGCAATGGCAGTCGTTCCGGAACCAGCGAAGAAGTCAGCTACTAAATCGCCGGGGTCTGAACCTGCCTGAATGATTCTTCTGAGGAGTGCCGTTGGCTTCTGCGTAAGGAATCCTGTGTACTCGGATGACGAGCCTTGGACAGGATGAATATCGAACCAGAGATCGGAGACCGGTATGCCCGGTGTGTCTTTCAGATACTGCTTCTTGCTGTAGCGGCCGTTCTTGCTGCGATAGATGCGCCCCTGTCGCCACCAAGCCTCCAACGTCTCTTCTCTATAGAGATAGGGGGCAGTCCTACCTCTCCACTCAAACTGCTTCCTGGTCTCTGTCCTCTGGATTCCCTGAGCTTCTATCTCTATGAGTCGGAACTTCCCCTTCTCGTCCTCGTAGGCATATGGCTTCAGAGACTTGGCATCATGCTCACGATAGACTCGGTTGATCGCGAAAAGAGCAGGGTTCTTTGCGTATAGCAGGATGACATCATGCTGTGCCCCGAAGGCCTTGCTCTGTGCCTTAGGGCTGTTCGTTCGTCGCCAAATGATTTCGTTCATGAATCCATCGGAGCCAAACACCTCGTCAAGAAGGACTCTCACGTAGTGGGAAACGTGCCAATCAAGGTGGACCCAAAGGCTTCCATCCTCAGTCAAGAGAGGCCTCATGGCTTCAAGCCGCTCTCTAATGAACGCTAGATACTCCTGTCTTCCGCCATTCCACTTGTCGCTGTAAGTTGGAGTCTCCGTGAGGTTCCCTGCTCCAGCTGCGTCTCCTCTCGACTTGTCTTTCAGTGTGTAATCGGTCTGTGATAGAAATGGGGGATCAATGTAGATGAGCTTGACCTTTCCACGAATGTCCTTGCAGAGGTCTTCTATCACTCTAAGGCAGTCGCCGTGATAAACCCGGTTCTCCGACTTGACCATACTGAGTCATCCGGAATACTGCCTTATGAGTGAGGCGCTAGACAAAGAACCGCGTGTAGTTTCTCTCTACATTTCCATGTCATCGACTTCTTCGCCGCCCTCATCGGCTTCGTGGGCTTCCTTGGCCACGTCTATTCTGATAAGCCGTACGAGGTAACCTGCGATTCTGTTCCTGACCTTCTTGGCCTTGACATCAGTGAGCTGCTCCACCAACCTCTTGTTGGACTCAAAATCATCTGTAAAGGTATCCGGGTAGAGCGCAATCAGATTCTTTGCTGCGTTCTTGATGTAGCTCGGTCTTACACTACCCAATAGTACTCACCAGTCAAGTTGACTGCAGCGAACCTCTAGACTGTGTTTATAAACGATGTGGTGCGCCTCAATATCCGGTGGCTTGGAGATGCTCTACGAAGCTCTGGCAAAGGCCTACGAGGCAATTGAGTCCACCTCAGGGTCACTTGAGAAGACCCGAATCTTCGCAGAATTGCTTGAGAAGGCTGACAAACCGGAGGTGGATCTCATTGTTGGTCTGACCATGGGAAAGCTCTTCCCGGATTGGAAGGGTGAGCCGGAGATTGGCATCGCGGAGAGCATGGCAATCCAGGTCATCGTCGTAGCTGCCTCAGTGGATGAGAAGGATGTCAAAGAGCAACTGAGGCGAACTGGAGACATCGGGAGTACTGCAGAGGTTCTGCTCGGGGGTAGCACTCAGGAGTCCCTCTTCTCGGAGGATTTGACGATAGGCAGAGTCTTTGACACGCTCGTGGAGACCGCACGTGCCTCTGGGCCAGGAAGCACCAAGGAGAAGGTCTCGAAGCTCGTCGGCCTTCTGACTGACGCAGAACCTCTTGAATCAAGGTACATTCTCCGGACTGTCACAGGATCTCTTCGGTTAGGCCTCGGCGATATGGGAATCATGGACTCTCTCGCCGCAGCATTCACTGGGACAAAGGATTCGCGGCCCATCATAGAGAACGCCTACAATGTATGCAGTGACTTACGACATGTCTCTTCTGTTCTTGCTCAAAGTGGACTTGCTGCTGTGGAGTCCATCAAGGCAGAGGTCGGCACGCCAATCAGAATGATGGCGGCAAAGAAGCTCTCTTCGCCAAGAGAAATACTGGAAAAGGCTGGTGGACAGGCTCTTGTCGAATACAAGTACGATGGGGAGCGGGTTCAGGTCCACAAGAATGGGGATGAGATCATCTTGTACTCTAGAAGGCAAGAGATCATCACGTCCCAGTATCCAGACGTTGTGGAATACGTCAAGTCAAATGTAGATGCGCAATCCTGTGTGATGGAGGGTGAATGTGTAGCAATTGATCCTGAGACTGGCTCAGTCAGACCATTTCAGGATCTCATGCGTCGACGGCGCAAGACGGAAATCGAGGCGGTAATGGAGGATGTGCCTATCGCTCTGTTCTTCTTCGACCTTCTCTATCTCAACGGAGAGGATGTTACATCAAAGCCCCTCCTCGAGAGGCGAGCTCTGCTGGAGGCTATTGTAAGAGCAGAGGAGAGAGTTCATCTGACAACCGCGGAACTCACTGATGACGAAGAACGCCTTCAAGAGATATTCGAGGGTGCGCTTGCGGCAGGTCAGGAAGGCGTTATTGCCAAAGCTGTTCACTCCGAGTCGACCTATCAGGCTGGCGCGAGGAGCTGGCTCTGGATCAAGCTGAAGGCTTCATACACCGAGGGAATGGCTGACTCCATGGACCTCGTGGTTGTTGGTGCGATTCACGGCAGAGGAAAGAGGACAGGGCTCTATGGGGCAATCCTGGCATCGGCCTATGACCCTCAGAGCAACTCATACCCCACGGTCTGCAAGATTGGAACTGGCTTCACGGAAGAGATGCTTGCTGAGTTCAAGGAGCGCCTGGAGCCGCATCGGATAGAACACATGAGCGCCAAGGTGGAGTCGGACATTGAGGCTGATGTGTGGTTCGAACCGGTTGAAGTCATCGAGGTCATAGGTGACGAGATAACACTGAGTCCAACACATCCCGCAGCGAAGCGTGTGCTCAAAGATGGCGGGCTGGCCATCAGATTCCCCCGATTCACAGGCAGGTGGCGTGAAGACAAGGACCCAACACAGGCGACCAGCGTCGATGACCTCATTGAGGCCTTCGAGAGATTCAGAGGACTGAATTGAGGCCTTCCGACACTTTTACATGCAATAGGAACTGATTGCCGTTCGTACCCTTGGAGGCAAGTCGTTGTACAGCGTACATGTAAAGGACCAACGGATGCACTTCAGTGCGTCACACTTCGTGCGGAGCGAGGGCGACGTCGAGAACCTTCATGGTCACAACTACATGCTCAGCATTCACATCACTGGTCCACTGAATCAGGACGGTATGGTCATTGACTTCCGCCAAGTCAAGCGCATGGCGATTGAGCTGTGCGAGACCCTGGATCACAAAGTGATACTCCCTAGCAATTCAGACAGCATCTCCCTCAAGACATCAGATGGCTTCACAGAGGTGAATGTTGGAGACAAGAAGTATGTCTTCCCTGAAATCGACTGTGTGATTGTGCCTACGAAGGCCACCACTGCAGAGCTTCTGGCCAAGTACGTTCATGACCGTTTGTCTCTGTCCGGCGACTACAAGATTCGTGTCTGCGTTGAAGAGAGCACTGGAGCAACCGGATGCTTCGAGGCATAGTGATTTCCATGACACCACGAGAGGCGCTTTGAATTGGTCATTGATACTCAGAACGAACGTCCAAAACACAGGATTCAGCTCAGCAAAGTGGGAGTCAAGAATCTCAAGACCTTCATTGTCACTGAGCGGAGTGGTGTCCGCCACCATATCCTCCCTGAGGTTGAGATTACCATTGATCTGCCAGCGGATCTGAAGGGAGTCCACATGTCACGGCTTGTCGAGAGCATGACTGAAGAGCTCAGCGACCAATTCAGGGTTCACTCATCTCTTGAAGAGGTCCAGATCAAGGTCCTAGATGGCCTGTCTGAGAAGCATGATTTCAAGAGAGGCGAAATCAAGTTCGACTTCGAGTTTGGCTACACCAGTAAGACTCCAGTATCCAAGAAGCGCACATGGGAGGTCTGTGATGTCAGCGCCTCGACGATCAAGGAAGAGGGCAGACCCTTCATACACGAGGTCGAGGTGCGGGTCATAGGCAATACCGTGTGTCCGCACTGTATGGCCAACAACGAAGGGCTCACACACATACAGAGAGCAATCGGCTCTCTTCGCGTGAAGGGTGGCACGATGGACATTCCCAATTACGGAGCTATGATCGAGGTCGTTGAGAGCTCGTTCTCAAGCAAGACCTATTCATTACTCAAGCTCGAAGATGAGGTCCACGTCACGAAGGCCATGCACGATAACCCCCTTCTCGTTGAGGATGTCTGCAGGAATATTCTGCAACATGCAAGAGAGAGGTTTGCCGACAGGAACTTGGAGATGTTTGCAGAAGCGAGGTCGCTCGAGAGTATCCACAAGCACGATGTCATCGCCCAAGGCCGAGTTGTCACCAACGGTGAATAGGGCAGCATAGTTGAGCACACCCAAAGTAACGTTATATTTCCTACTTCACTCATGAGAATTCCAATACAGGCAGTTCCTTCCAGATTGAAACTCGAGGATGCAGGAAATGAGCGGCAGGAAGACAAGTCTGCTACCTATAGGATGCATTGTCATACTAGCCGCGGCTCTGTTCTACCCTGCGCTCAGTATCTTGTCTACGGGATTCCAGACTTGCCCCGAGTTCGTGATGGTTTCTGGAGGATCAATTGATGACACAGGTCTTCAGGGGGCAGTGCCCATTTCGATGAGCGGAGGACAGGCACTCGCCGCTGATTCCCCAACGCCTCCACTCCTCTCTGGACTCATGGATCCTACAAGCGTTGAACAGACTGGATTCACAAGCACAGGCAACGTGTCTGCCCGGACCGATACGATGGTGAGTACTTCAAATAGCCTCACAATCGACAGCAGCAATGATTGGGTCGCCAGCGAGCTTGACTTGTCTGTTTGGGATCTTCAGCGCCTATATGTTATCAATGGAACCTTTAATGAAGGGATTCCTGGCACTACCATAAGTCCCAATGGCACATTGGAGAGCTATCCTCTCGGCTGGTCGGCAACTAGCACAAGTACAGACGATGACCAGGTGCAGCGCGTTGCGTATGACGACAGCGGAACCAGTTACGTGTCTGTTCAGAATCAAGCCGAGATCACAAACAATCCCCAGCACATCTATACTCACTACGCGGGAACTACTGTGCTGTGGAATCAGACCCTTGACATCTCTCCCTACACGGAGAACTTCCTCCTTAGGTTCAGCTACCTGTATCTTCAGGGCCCAATCGGTGTAGGATTCCCCGGTACTTGCTCAATTCACGTCTTCCTGAACCAGACGTCTGTGTGGAGCGTGAATCTACCGTCACTCTCTGGAAGGGGTATCTGGTTTGACTCTGGCGACATTCCAGTGAATATCGCGTTAGCCTCTGGTAGGTTCGACTTCCAGATCGGTCTGGTGATTGACTCGACTATGGTACTTGACGGTGATGATGACTACAATGGCGACAGCGTACCCGACGGAATCATAAACGCAGAAGCAGTGACGGTGTACTTTGATGACGTGAGTCTGATTGGGAGTAGTCTGCCTGCCTGTGAAGATGTAGGTCTAACTCTCAATGTTGATGGGTCAAGTGTCGCCATTGTCGGTTCTTCTGGCTCTGGTACAAGTAGCTTCGTGAACGACTCATATTGGAGCTACTCTCTCTCCTTCTCTCTCTCTGCTGATTCAGCCGTTTCCTTCGACTACTCCGCACGACTCCGTCATCATCGGTTTCTCAATAGCAGTGGGACAACCAACATCAATGATGATGGCGTTTCCTATGTGATTGAGACGGAGGAGTCTGCCCGACTTGAGGTCTACACGTACCTAGGCTTCTTGGGTGTCTACGACGACTTGATCATTCGCATCTATCATCCTCACGATTGGCAAAACGCCACAGTATACGATCCTTTCCTGAGCAATGTCACCAGCTTCTGCTCCGTCGAGGCCGATTATCTGGAGGTGTCCAACGATGTCCTCGATCGACTTGGTTGGTGGAAGGCTACGTTCGACAGTCCGAACTACGCCTCAGGCATTGATGTAGAGAGATATGACGCTGTGACTCCTGGTTGGATTGAAGACACTGTCTTTCACACAAACGACTCTATCAGGGGCGTTGCCAATATCAGCAGTTGGTCGGAAGTGCCTTTCATCTCTGACCCTGTCCTCTTCACATGGTTCATGCCGAACTGCACCGCCTGGGGCTTGACTGAGATCAGCACAAGCCCTGTTGAGAGTCCATCACTGGTCTTCGGTTCCTCGAACACCACTGCAGGAGAGTGGTGTATAACATACTTCTGGACCAACGGGAGTGAAATCGCCTACGGCATGGGCGGATTTGCCCTGCACCATTCCGCTATTCTTGATACTCTCTTTGGTAGTGTCTTCGAAACGGTTGTAGGGCAGCCAGTCACTGTGGTTGTCACTCTCTATGATTCAGTGACAGGTCGGTTCATTATTGACGGCGGAGCTGAGGTCGTTGGCAACTGGTCCCACTCAGATATTCACTTCACGGCGAACTTGGTAGCGAACTGGTGGCAGGCTGATTTCGACACGGTTGATGTAGGTGCAGGTGACTTCACTGTGGTCATCACCTCTGCCGCAGCATACTACGAGACCGACCCGATATTCGTCACCATTCGGTCACAGTTCCTGACCGACCTCGACGCACCAACAGGTCCGCTGCTGCCTCTCACATACAGCCGTGAGTACACCTTTGATTTCTTCTACGCCATGTCTCTGAACGGCACAGGCATTCCCGGAGCTGAAGTGACTCTATCGGAGGAAGGCGCTCAATGGGCCTCCGTTGAGGACGTTGGGACCGGCGAATATCGTCTCAGTGTCACGCCCCTCGGAATTCGTGACTACAGCATTCGTCTAACATTCTGGAAGGAGGGATACGAAGAGCAGTCGTTCGTGCTCAACTTCCTAGTCGAGCGAGTCAGAGTCCATGTTTCGCTTGTGGGAGCACTGATTGGGACTGAAGAACTGCCGTTCACTGTACGAGTCAATGTTACCGAGTCAGATACCGGGCTGCCAATAGAGAACGCCACAGTTACTCTTGGAGTATATCCACAAGTAGGAGCCCCGCTTGAGGTGCTCAACATGACCGAAGGCGAACCGGGCATATACTCTGCCTCGATACAGATGCCTCGAGCCGAAACTGGCAACTTCGAGATCAGAGTGAGTGTCGAGAAGGAGAACTACGAGCTTGAAGAAACCTTTTCGGCTTCTCTTCTACCCACAGTTAATGGGCCAAGACGACTCTGGGAGTCGATGGTAACATACTCGACAGACATTGGGCTCATTCTGGCAGTTGCAGGAGCGGTCGTCGTTGGCCGTAGATCGTACATCAAGCGCAAGAAGGCCAGGAACGCAGCCGCGATGGAGTTCAAGAGGCGGTTCGATGATGCAAACAACTTGCTGGGCTTCATAGTCCTTCACAGACTTAGTGGCGTTCCTGTCTATTCGAAGATTCTCAAAGGTGGCTTCGAGGAAGGCATGCTCTCTGCCTTCATCACTGCCATCATGCACTTCAGAGAAGAGATAGAAGCTGGGACAGATGCCGGAGAGTATGCTGTGATGCCTGTGTCAGACATCATCCGGACTGTCGCTACAAAGAACCTGATTTGTGCCTTCATTACTGTGACATCTCCAAGTATGGAGCAAGAGCGTAAGATGAAGGAATTCGCGCGAGCAGTGGCAATGATGCTGGACGAGGGTCTGGCAGAGCGGCCCGCCAGAGTCGTCGACCAGAAGACTGCTAAGACCTTCGAGTGGATGTTTGACGAATTCATGGATGGCGCGCTGGTGAAAGCATACAAGCTAGGAGAAACGAGCCTGCCGAAGCGCCTACGGTGCATTGAGAAGGCCACACCTCAGATTTCCGAGAACGGGTCCTTCCGTCTCGTCCATCTTCTTCGGATGCTGATGGATTGCGGCTACGGCGAGTCGGAGGCATATCTTCTTGTCCAAGAAGCAGTCGACGCCGAGCACGTCGTACCAGCTCGAGATTTCGACAATTCCATCCATTTTTCAGATGTGTAGATACACGCGATGCACTTTTGATGGGTTCCCTTCAAGGTGCAACTTAGAGACGGCGCTCCATATCCGGTAATAACACAAACGTAATTAGAACAATTTCAGCGATATCGAATCGCTAGAATTGGTCTAGGTGAATCCCTAGATTACAGCTGTCAGAAAGAGATGAGGGTCATTGGATCGAGGTTCACTACGGCGCTGGCCGGCTAGTCTATCACACCGCAACGTCAACAAGCTCTGTTCAGTCCTGGTTCTGTCTGTATTGCTTGTTCCTCTAACTCAGGTTCCACTCGTATTGGACCTGCTAGATCCTCAGAACAGTGCCCAATCGGGAGATCAATCCACTGACAGTCAGCTCATTGACACGGCTCCCCAACTACTGAATGTGGGCCCCTACTCAACTCCCATCCCATCTGAGAGTCCACCTGTGACAGGAACTTTGAATCCCGTAGTAGTGGAACAGACGGGCTACGCAACCTCGGGCTCACTCAGCGCGCGCACCGATACTGGAATCGGCACGACGCATGGTCTGCCAATTGACACGACTCACAACTGGATGGGCAGCAATGCCTCTGTAGCCATCTCCAACCTCGAGCGGCTCTATGTTGTTAACGGAACCTATGATGATGGGATTCCCGGCAAGAACGAGGATCCTGTCGGGAGTGTCCTATACCATCCCTACGGCTGGGACTCCAACAGCACAACCAGTGACCCTGCAACCAATCAGACAACCTCCTATGTTATGTCCGACAGCTACTATGTGATTGTGGAGAATGAAGCGAAGACAATTGGCACCGGGAGCAACATGCGCTTCCAGCATGCCCTTGCGTCTCTTTCGCTATGGACTCAGATGATTGACAACTCACCTAGAGTTGAGGACTTCGTCTTCAGCACTGACTTCCTCTACAAGTGGGGTCCGATCGATGGGGCACTCGGCAACAGCATCACCCTCATAGCCAGAGTGAATGGCACAGAGGTCTGGAGCACGAGTCTTGCCTCACTCGCCGCAAAAGACGTGTGGTACAATACCGGTGACATCGCCGTGAATATCCCGGGGGCCGGTTCATCATTGTTCTTTGAGATTGGCTTGAAGATCAATGTGACTCTGAGCCTGAACCCTGACACCTACGGAATCTTGGACGCCAACTACATCACCGTCTACCTCGATGATACTAGTTTTACTGGGAGCACTCCCCCGGAGTTCGATGCGGTCGACCTTCAGTTCCATGCGGGAGGCTACTCCTCAGAAATCACTGGGTCCTCGGGGAGCGGAGGCGCATTCATCGTGAACTCGTCTTTTTGGATGGCCTCTCCGTTGACTGTTTCCTTCTCATCGAACACAAGCGTTTCATTTGACTACGTTGCATATCTTCTCTCCCACCGCTTCACGGATTCCTCGTGGCGGCCGCAGCTACTAGATACCGGCGTTGCCTTCACAGTCGAACCCGGGAGTAGCGCAGAACTACTCCTATACATGTACATTGGGTACTTCGGCAACTATGAAGATCCTATGGTGCGAGTGGAGTTCCCCACTGATTGGGAGAATGCCACGGTGTCTGACTCATTCCTCTCAGATGTCACATCGCAGTGCACAATCGGCACAGGCCTGATAGAGGTCCCTGAGGTTCTTCTCGACAGCCCTGGCTGGTGGCAGGTAACTCTCGATGGCCCGAACTACGCGAAGAGCATTGTCTCTGAGATCGACAATGGAGGGCTGTGGGTCCCCGAATCCATCTATAGGATTGGCAACTCCACAAGGGCCGTTGCGGAGATAGGTACTTCCACTGAAACGCCCACATCAGTCTCGGGTGTGAATGTCACATGGTACATGCCTGGGATGCTATATTGGACTAGCGAGCTCCTGAGCGGTTCTGGAGAGCTGCAGAGTGGCTCACAGGTCTTTGGCGCGGGCGCTCCTGCCGGCGAGTGGCTGGTCGATGTGTTCTGGTCGAATGGAACCGAGCTGGCTCACGGCGAGGCTTCGTTTGAGTTGCACCATTCCACCTCTCTTGTGGCTGACCCGTCCACCATATCCACGTACAAGGGCCTCATCGTGACAGGAATCGTGCGTTTCACAGATCTGGAAACTGGATCGTATCTGATGGACGAAGCCGCTACGATGACTGGTACATGGGCAGGCGGCCCCGTGGTTTTCCAGCCGAATGCAGTCAAGAACTGGTGGGAAGCTCAGCTTGACACAGGCAGCGTCGGCGCGGGTTCGCATGTTGTTGATGTGAACGTCACACGTCGATTCTATGACAGCTCAAGTTGCCAGATTTTTGTGGAATCATTCTATGACACACGTCTGAGTTCACCTGACTCTCCCTGGAGCTCGACGCAATGGGGCGAGGTCGCAGAGATCACCTTCTTCTTCGAGATGCATGACTACTCGATAGGTTCTTGGCAGCCAATGGATGACGCTTCTGGCTTGGCAATCGAGGTAAACTGGACCGGCGGCTACTGGCAATCGTACGATATGCCAAGCCCTGGGATATACACGGTTGAGATCAACACCACTGCAAATCCGGCAGGAACCTACCTCCTTAACACGACACTCTCAAAGGATGGCTATGAAACAGGTGTTGTCCTTCTTACACTCATCGTGTCGCCAATGGCAAGCAGTCTTGCGGTCGCAGGACCTGGCTCTGCAAGAGTCGACATAGACGAATCATACGAGGTCACGGTCAGATACTTGGATCAGTTTGGAGCGCCTCTGGTTTCCGCATCTGTGAGCATTGATGAAGTCACTCCGCCGGTCGGCCTTGAGACCACCTCCGTCACTGAAGTCACAGGCCAGCCTGGCAACTACTCAGTCGAGCTCACTCCTCGCAACGCCGGTGTCTTCACTGTCCGCTTCGTCGCCAGCGATTCTAATGCACAGCCTGCATCGGCAGTCTTCGTGCTTGTCGTCAATGACGTGGGCACTCGTTTGGAGATACAGAACACTGGCAGCGCAGAGATCGGTCTGACAGACATCTACAGCACTTCCTTTAGGTTTGAGATGCTCAATGGAACCGGCATCGATAGCGCATCAATCGACGTGGTCTATACAGGCCCATCACTAACACTCTCTTGGGACATTACACCTGCTGGTGGAGGAGACTATGATATCGAGTTCAGTGCTGGCCAATCTGGCACGTACCTTGTCACAATTGCAGCCAGCAAGCAGTACTTCCAGAGTGCGTCGGATGCCTTCTTCTTAGTCGTACGCGATATTTCCACGGACATGACGGTCCTCAACGGCACGGCGGACTTCGTTAGCTATGGAAAGACATACCGCCTTATTGTGGAGTACACAAACTCCTCGGGATACGGGCTTGATGCCGCGAACGTCACAGTCGAGAGTGTGACTCCCTCGACAGGTCTTCTTTGGGCCGATGCTGCGCCACTCGGAGGCGGGCTGTTTGAGCTCGTGTTAGATCCACAGGAGGCAAACACCTTCACAATGGTGATTCGCGCCGCATATCCAAACCATCAAACACAATTCGACACCTTCACCATCACTGCGACCGCCATAGCCACAAGCCTCACGGTCCTTAACACAAGCACTAGCATCTCGTTTGACCAGACCTTCACGGTTTACCTCCTCTACCAGACAGAGGATCTTGTTGGACTCGATGGCGCGAATATCACTGTACAAAACCCTCCGTTGGGCGTCGACATATCTCCCTTCGAGGACATGAGTGGAGGCTATTACAGAGCGACCCTTAGTCCAATACAAGTTGGTATCTACGACTTGGTGTTCAGAGCGAGTGTGGCGGGCTATCAGTCTGATACAGCTGGGTTCACTCTTGGGGCTACTCGGATTGCCACAGCACTAAGGATCGCCGAGGGTGTGACCACTGACTCTGTTGTGTTTGGGAATGACTACAATCTCACTGTCTTCTATGAGCGTGATGATAGCATTGCTGGCAATGTCTCGGATGCCATCATTGACGTGCAGGTTTCACCATCTGTGGGTCTCTCCGTTCTGACAGGCCCAAGTGGGGGTGGATATGAGGTACAGCTGTCGGCGGACCGTGTTGGTAGATGGACTCTCACCATAACCGCAGAAAGAGATGGATATGCCCTGAGTCTCGTCCAATTCGTTCTGGATGTGGAGCCTGTCGTTGTCCAAGTTGAAGTACTTTCTCAGACCTACGCGACAGAGGGACAGACTTTCGAGGTCCGAGTTCGCTTGTCTGATGCCGTGAATGATCTCCCAATCTCTGGAGCGGATGTTCAGTTCCGAATATCTGCAATAGGAACCGGCGAATTCAAACCTCTTGAGGCGACCGAAACTCCTGGAGTCTACTCTGCGCTCCATGTTATCGGACTCTACACATCCTATACCGCGTACGAGCTTGAGATACGCCTCTACTTAGACAATCATATTCTGGACGGAGGAAGCTTCTCGACATCGTTCTACAAGAGCAACGACTTCGTTCAAAGAGCAATGCCAGTCGTTACGAGTGGCGGTTCTGCCATTGGATTGGTCGTTGCGCTCTTCATTGGCTACAGAATGAGTAGCTCTCGCAGGAAGAGAAAGAACCTGGCCGCTCTTCAGGTCAAGAAGCGCTTCGACGACGTTTCCAACATCCTCGGAGTGATAGTGCTACACAAGAAGACAGGGCTCCCTGTGTATTCCAAGATACTACGTGGTGGATTCGATGAGGCCATGGTTTCAGCCTTCGTCACTGCCATCACACATTTCAGGAGTGAGTTCGGCATGGACGAGAAACACTGGGAGTTCAACGTCATCCCCATTTCTGACATCATCAGCGCGGTTCCGACCAAGAGCCTCATTGTCGCCTTCATTACGGTCCAGACTCCCTCCCAGTATCAGGAGATCAGCATGGAGGCTTTTGGACGCGCAACCGGCGCAATGTTCGACGAGATGATGGCGGACCACAGGTCCAATGTGATCCCTGACGAAGAACGAGCCATGTTTGACAACCTCTTCTACGACCTCATGGACGGGTTCCTCCTGGAGAGCTTCCATCTGGACAGGGCGGCTGTTTTCCCCAAGTCAATGAGCTGCCTCGAGTCAACTGCAAGCCAGCTTGAGAACGGCGAGGGCTTCAAACTTGACGACCTGGCCAAGGGAATGGCTACCTGCGGCGTGGAAGAGAGCCATGCCTACAAGATGGTCATGGATGCCATTGAGAACCGACTGATCAGAATCGCCAATGGCGAAGACATCGGTGGTGTTGTCAAACCCTTCCTTGATCGACAGAAGGTTGAGGATGACCCCTCTGACTAGAGCCATGCGTTCGCTTTGGGCTGGTCTGCTCCTAGGGCTGACTAGATGCCAAGAGGGCGGGCTGCGGCCCTCTTGGTTCGTCTAGGACTTCCTGCTTCGCACGAAGAGGAGTATCACCACAAGGACCACGGCGACACCGGCAATTGCTGCGTAGACGGCAAGCATCGAATCCGACGTCCCTGTGCCAGTTGATGCAGTGGTGGTTGACGAAGTTGAAGATGTGGAGGTCGTCTGGACTGTGACAACTACTTGGTCTGATGCGGAGTTGCCTCCGAGGTCCGTCACAACCACTGTGAAGTTGTGGAGCCCAGCATCTAGTCCATCAAGACTCACTATTATGTCGGAGCCATCCCAGGTCCCCGACTGCACATCGCTGCCGTTCCTTAGTACGACATAGCTGGAAGGACCGAGGTCTGTGGGGCGCCAGACAACTGCCAGCCCCGTTGTTCCAAGGTCAAGGACAACATCATCTGGGGAATCCACCGAGGGAGGAGTAGTGTCTTCGACAACGACGATCACTGTATCAGTGGCGTCGCTCCCGTAGGTGTCGTTGACGAACAACGTGAAGGAGTGCGGACCAAAGTCGAGTCCGTCGAGGCTTGCCATCAGGTACGAGCCGTTCCACGCTCCGTAGTCCACTGGCGTTCCATTGTGGGATATGATGAAGTAGTCCGGAGAGTGAGAGTCGCAGGACCAGTTCAAGTACTCGCCTGCTGCTCCAAGCTCAATGACGTCATCATCCAGTGGAGTGATTGATGGTGCTGGAAGGTCTATCACAAAGACATTCACCGTGTCGGTCTCGATGTTGCCGTGCGTGTCGTTGACCGTTAGGACATGCACATGAACTCCGTAATCAAGTCCGTCAAGCGACGCACGCAAGTCCGTTCCATTCCAGTTCCCCTCTTCCACGATACTTCCGTTTCTCGTGATGCTGAAGTAGTCAGGATATGGCTCATCACATGTCCAGCTGAGATAGGACCCTGTCGTTCCATGCTGAATTCCAAAGTCGGCAGGTCCGAACACGTAAGGCGAAGTCGTGTCAGTGACATTCACCCACACTGAATCAGTGGCGGTCATGCCAAGTTCATCAGTGACGACAAGCTCATACTCATAGAGACCCGGATCAAGGTTGGTCAGAGGGAACTCAAGCGCTGAGCCATTCCAGGAAGCCAGATCCTCGGTCGTGTCATTAATCAGCAGTTCATAGGTGTCGGGGTAGTATGCCTCAGGAGTCCAGAGGATGCTTCTGCCGGTGTCCGAGTACTCCATCGTGATGTCGCTGGGAGAGTCAATCTCTGTTCTGGCTCCGCCTGTGATTCGCATCCAGTCCATACGGAGATCACCGTACACACCCATGCTGTCATCCCACCAGAAATCAAGGACGACCCTTGTGACTGGTCTTGTCTCTCCCATGTGGGTGCCTGCAGACACAACACCGTCGCCGATGTCAGTCTCCGTGTTGTCGTTGGTGGCATTGTACCACATTGTGATGTTTGTTACTCCTCCCATCTGGCTTTCTGAGTCATACTCACTCGAGCTGTAGTAATTGAGCGCCCACATGGCCCCAGTTGTGCCAGATAGTGAGGCTGCAAATCTCCAGACGATCTCGCTGCTACCAAAATACAGCATTGCGTTGATGCCTCCCGAAGCAAGGCCATTGGGAGTGTAGTTGAACTGCATTTCCCATTTCAGGTCGTTCCCGACAACGAAGTCTGTTTCCAGTTCGTAGTAGTGAACAGAGTGGACAAGTCCTGCGCCGGAGGACACTATCGGCGAGTAGAGCTCGGTACCCGTGGACTGCAGAGTCCAGCCTCCTGTCCCGAAGGTCCATCCTGTCACATTGGATCCATCATGATACCACGTGGCCAGCTCCTGTTCGGCCGCTGCGAACATCGTATCCGGTATCAACCCGGTACCGTTTCGTGATGGACTTTCCGAAGTAGTCGTCGGAGCAAGATGCCCCGGAATTGCTAGAATGAATGATAGCACTATCAGTGCCGCGACTATCCTTCTGGCGTGCGTCATGGTGTCATTCTTCTCCTTCGTCCTCCTAACATCGCAAGACGTAGGTATGTGGAAGTCCCCGAAAAGACGTGAATTAAGTATTGTGAGGATATCCCTCTCCTCCAGATGGGTGCCCTCCGGAATAGAAGGGTTCACCGGCTTCCTGAAAATGCAGTCGAGACTTCAACACTACCTTCATTGCAGACCATGGGCCTCCGCGGAACTGCATCCCTCAAAATCGGGTCCCCGTGGGCCTGATCTGCTCGAGGCCCTGTCCCCCCTCCTTCTTGTGGAACACGTTTTGCAGACCCCTGTCAACAGCCCTATGAGGCCACAGGAGCCCACTCTGGGGCAGTCGTATCTACATGTCTCTCCGCGTATTACGTGGGTGATATCCTTGTACTCTGTGCATAACGCTTACTTTTATTTGGTTTCCACTCGTAGTAGAGGTTAGTTGTACCACACAACCAGAATACGCACGGAGCAAGCGAAATGACCGACAGCGAAACCCGACCGACATCCACCCTCCAGAAGAACGCCGAAGTTCTCAACGTCCTCTATGGACTGCTCGATAGCGACCGTGAGCCGACAGACCAGGACGCCCAGAGTCTGCGGTACCTGTACGCGAGTTCCTGACATCATTATGCTCCTCATTTTCGAATGAGGTCATTCGCTGTCTCCGTGCACCTCCCGGCATCAGAGACACAGTGGGGGCGGGCTCCCCTAGGCTTGTCCCCCACACCATGCCGGCTCTGGAGATGAACTGACCATGTCCGTGCGCAAGACCAAACTTGACAGATCCGCTGGAAGTCGTACGCTCCTCAGGAGGCACCGTCTGCGTCAGGCCCGGCTCAGGCAGGAACGGCTTGAGGCCGCCACTAAGGCCTGATAGATCATCTGTTTCTTCTGCAGTCAGTTGGCTGAACTCCATGAACCGACTCGTTAGAACACGTGTTCTAGTGATTCGGATGAGAGGGCGGAACGAGAGCACTTAGTCCTAATACTTAAGTAATGGTTTCACCTATTCGCTCCACGCTCTGGAGGGTTATGAAGTGATATGGAGAGCGTGGAGAAGAGTCAGTATTCCGGCCCTTGCGGTCTTTTTGCTTGTGTTTCAAGTGGCGCTACTTGCAGCTCCTCTGAACACTCTTGTAGAACCGGCAGCTGTTAGCAACGAGTGGCCGGCCGACTATACGACCTCTGGAATTGAGATCCTCTTTGGAGGCGACTACTCAGTTCATGATGTGACTGCTTGGGAGAACGTCGATGACGTCTGGCAAGATGACTATTCCTTTGATGTCTATGACCCTGGCTTCGGGTTGGTCAACGACCTCATCATAACGGATGTTGATGGCGACGGAGACAACGAAGTCATCGTGGGGAATAGCGGTGACCTGGTCCAAATCTACGAGTATCAAGACGGCGTCATGGTACTATCGCACAATCTCACGCACCCCACATGGGACGGATGCCAAGTGCACTCGGTTGCTGCAGGAGACCTCGATAACGATGGTGGCCCGGACCTTGAGATTCTTGCCTCGGTGGGTTCTCACTTCCATTCAGTCGTATTCAAGATGGTTGGCGACACTTACTGTCCTGTCTTCAACATCTCGTCTACAGACCCACGGAATGTATGGGGGACCGCATGTGCCGTCGGGGACCTTGACAATAACGGCGACCTTGAGTTCTTGGTCACCGAAGAGTTCCCTGATGCAGACGGCGTGTCTCGCCTCAGGCTTTATGACTGGCAGACGGATCATTGGGAGAACATCAGGAACTACGGATTCGTCACTGGTGATTTCCTGAACCACGTCGACCAGGTGCAGATCGCAGACGTGGATAACGACGATGAGAACGAGGTACTCGTCAATCAGGACCAAGAGCTCGTGCATGTCCTTGAGTACACAGGAGGCGTCTTCGTGAAATCATGGAGCTGTCCTCTACTCAGTGAACAGCCAAACTGCGTCATGGCGGGGGACATCACAGGTGACGAACTGATTGACATCGTAGTGCCGGATCCGGTTGCCGATCTCATATACATCTACGAGACCGTTGACGACAGCATTGTCAACACCTTCAACATCTCTCTTGTGCATGACAACCATTGGTACTCTGGAGGATACACATCCATTGATATCGACGACCTTGACGGCGATGGAGTGAACGAATGGGTCTTCCTCTACTGGAATGAGACTGCGTTCCCGCACGAGTGGTTCACAATCTTCAGGAATGACACTGTGATTCAGCAGTGTCAGACCGGCTATCTCTATGCAAGTACTATCGAGATTGGCAACTACGACAATGACGAAGCCGAGACCGTTGTCGTTCCCACCACTTCCGCAACATCGTCGACGAGTACTACCACCACTACTGGGGGCACATCAGGGGGACTGCCCATTTCACCCGAGCTGCTCGCGATAGCCGTGGGGATACCAGTGGCGGTTATCCTGATTGCGCTCGTCGTCAGGCGGCAGAGAGGGTAGCTTGAATACGGGCAAACCTGTTCTACCGGCGGACTGCTGTGGGAAGTCACGGTCTTGCTCTATAGAGAGGGGACGCGGTCTTCGAGTAGCAGAGCTCAATCGCGAACTGGTGTGGCCGAAGCGCCCTCTCGGCTTCTCACGAACACCAGCCCTCTGAAGGCAAGGATTGCCACATTGATTCCAAGCACTGGAAGGTAGTATTGCCCAAGCCATGCATTGAGAGCGATTGGCTGCACGAGATACCAGTAGGTGGCAGAGAGCGCGGCAAGAGACAGCGTGAAGGTGTCCACGATGTAGGCTCTCGGAACGGGCGTTCCTCTTAGGACCCATATGATGAATAGCGCTGCCTGAACGAATCCGAATGCGTACAGGGACAACATGAAGACACCCCAGATCCAGTAGCCCGCGATGAGACCTGTGACGAGATAGGTGCCTGTGTACAGAAGGAGAGTCATCAGGTTCTGCACAACCATGAATGCAGATACTCCCTGGAGGATCAGTATCATCTGGTTCTCCCATCCAATACTCATGATTCTTGGTCGAGGGGATTCTTGTTCTTGGAGCATCTCCTACTCACATGGGTGCCATTGTGCGGGGCCTAATCAACGTACTCCTGAAACACGTGTTCAGTCTGGCGAGTAGACGTGTCTTCTGCTGGCAATACGCCTGTTACCTGCCCCGGATGGGAACTGAGCATGATTATATCTTAATTCTTATATCTGACAAAGCAAGTCTGCACACGAGCTGTCCCGCATGTGACTTCTGCTATCACACATGTTCTCGTATCTCAAGGCTAGGCAGACCACTCTGTGGTATTTGCTCCGACTGAATAGGGCACTACTACATCTCCAGGTTCTCTGGTTCCTTCCAGACATCCTTGTCCAGATATACCGCAAAGAGTGGCTTGGCGAACTGAGGTCTCTCAATCCACATCAGGAACGGCCTATTGATAACATAGGGCTCCGCTCTCTTCAGTGGTGCAGAGAGTATTGCACCCATGGCCACTGCGCTCTTGACGTGGAATCCAATCTCATTCATTTTCAGTTTCGTCTGCTGCAGCGCCTGAACGATTTGATAGTACGGAAGGGACTCGCCCCTCACTTGAAGTCGTAGATGGAGAAGCCAGTCGATTTCTGCCTTCATATCGAGGTCTATCTTCGGGAACGCCACGCCGCTGTATTCTGATTCTACTGGCCTCATCTTCTTCCGGATATTTTCGACCTGCTCTACTAGGTCAAGGTCAGTTGGTCCCGCCTCGGCCATCATGAGGTATACACGGTCGCTACCCCGTGTCTCGATCTCGATTATCATGTGCTCAGAGTCTGGTATACGGTAGAATCCAAGTCCGTAGTTGGTCATCTTCACTCCTGGATAGTATACTCCATCCTCCGTCTTGACCGAGTACTTTGCTCCTTTCTTCGCCCACTCGCCGAGAATGCTCAGCATACTCGCAACGCCGAATCCATCCTCATCGAAGGGGTTGAGCTTGATGCTGAATCCCCGCTTCTCAAGCCACTTGTTCATCTCGTCGCTTTTCGTGGAGGCAATGCTCTCAATCTCATCTTCAGAGAATCGCGATAGATCGCTTCTGCTCGCCTCATAGAACTCCTTCAGGAACCTCTCCTGCATTGCGTTAACGGGTGAGAACCCTTGAAACTTCGGGCCAAGGAATTCATCAGCTTTCAGGAGCGCAGCGACAATTGGGTATGTGACTGCGCAGGTTGTCTTTGATTTCATCGGGATCAACAGCATGCGACCGAGCAAACGCCCCTATTTAGTCATCTGAAACAAGGACCTTGCACAAGTCTCCGTTTTGCGGTCTGCCTGTGGGATTTCGTCTTGTAGTAAGAAGGTTGGAACACATGTTCCAGTAATCGCATGACTTATATCATGCCTGTTACGCGTAAGTATCATTACACAATCTGCTTCCCAGAACTACGTTTGCACAACGAAGGCCATGATTCACTCGTGTGGTGCCGGCTGGGACCTCTTCGACTTCTTCTGGGTGATGGTGTAGCGGAGAGGAGAGCTGAGAGAGGAATGACATATCGAACTGGTCGACATCACACCATGCTGTTGGGTCTATTTGCTGTTGTTGGATTGCTCTTGCTGATGAGCACTGCTAGCGCTCCTGAGGCACAATCTGGTGATACGACTGAAGGCGATCCACACATTGTGGAATCCCCGTCCTTTGCAGAAGCGTCTGGCGTGACAGAGCATCGAATCACAGCATCGATTCTCTATGAGAATATGCCCCGGTTGGGACACGATGGAATATCCTACATAGTTGTCTATACAGTAATGACTCGCGACGATGAAGGTCGGTGGGGGCCGGGCAATGTTTGGTATCAACGACTTCTGGACGACGGGACTCCCTTTGGTCCAGCCATGCAGGTCACCAGTGGTGACAGAGATGAATGCATGCCCGACATTTCAGGCAATTTCATTGTTTACACCTCCTATGACAGTAGGTATTCACTAAATGGCAGGGTCGTGCTTTATGATATCTCTACTGGAGAAGAGGCTGCTCTTGGCACGTCATTACAAATGCGAGAGACGCGGATTCATGGGGACATAGTGGTATGGAGAGAGGGACCATCTTTTGACTCCAGCGTCTGGCTGTACAATATTAACTGGCTAGGCACCACAAGGGAACCTGTGCTATTGGCTGGTCCTGACCCGCCCACGTTCACTCTTGAGGTAGGTGATAGGTTTGTAGTGTGGGCTGAGTACGACTACCCTACCCAGCAATTTGACATAATGGCCTATGACTTGATGGCCGATTGCATACTAACAGTCACAGAAAAAGCGGACTACGATGAATTGGAGCCTTCCACAAGTGGTTCATGGATTGCATGGAGCTCAGCGAGGTACGGATCATCAAGTGTTGACGTCATGGCCAAGAACATGGATACTGGTGAGTATCGGTCGATACAAGGTGGTGGATTTGATAACCACCATCCCGTTACTGATGGCAACCGAATTACCTTCGAGAGCAACATCGAAGGCAATATGGATGTCTACATCTACTCTCTGTCCACAAACAGAGCCTTTCAGGTGTCCAACCACACCTCTGACCAGACCATGAGTCACTTCTACGGCGACTTGGTCTGCTATGTTGATGAGCGCTATGGTAGTGAAGATGTCTATGTTTCATCTGGAGGGAGCCCGCCAATAGCAAGTGCAGCATTCTACTATCAGGGAGGATTGGTTGAAGATCTCGTCTTGGGTCGTGAGGAGATTCATTCAGGAGGGAGTGGTGAGTTACCCAATTTCTTGCTTTCCGGATATGGAAGCGACCCGGATGGCAAAGCGCTCTGGGGATACTGGAACGTAATAACGAAACCAGAGGATAGTACGGCAGAAATTGACTCATTTTGGGGTGACCCCTTCTGTGGAATGAGATTCCTACCAGATGTGCCTGGATACTATCTGCTGTCATTTGTGGTCACTGACGGGTTTTTCGAAAGCCCTCCTGCCTTCGTGAGCATCGAGTTGCTAGATGCGGATTATGCGGAGAACCACTGGTGTTTCACAGATGGCTTTGACACAAGCGGTGATGGTCGCCAGAACGTGTACGTGACGGTACAAGGAGTAACAAGCTCTGGTGAGACCAGCGTTCATGTGAGTCCGACCCAACCCGCTCCTGTTTCAGGATTCAATTCTATTGGGCTATACTATGACATCACTACAACGGTCGACCATACTGGAGAAGTGAAGGTATTCATGGAGTACGATGATGCTGGCATGACACTCGCTGAGGAAGAGAATCTGAGAATCTTTCATTATGAGGAAACCGCTCCGGGCATCTGGGAGTGGGTAGATGTTACCATAATCCCTGTTGATACCGAGCACAATATTATCTGCGCTTCGGTATCATCTCTGTCCTGGTTTGCTCTTGGTACTCCTCAATCCGCAGACTACCCGACGGTCACTGGGGACCCCTTGTTCACCATGAATATCTTGGTGGCTCAGGAGTCACCCATGGGCATCATGCGAGCGAATTGGATCGCATCTAACCTTCGTGAGATTGGGATTGAGTGCATAGTCCATGAGATGCCTTGGCTATATTGGACCAAAGGTGTAATCTACCGTGGAATATACGGGTTGGAGGGGCCGAGCCCGTCAGGTCCACCAGTGTGGACGCAGGTTTCCTATCAACCTCATTTCCGTCACTCTATCTACGAAAGTGAGGGGGTCATGTATTGTGCAGGCTACGATAGCGAGTATGATCAATGGAGTCTGGCTTCCACTCCGCCCGGCTATGGCACTCTCTGGGAAGATTGGCTGACCAAAGCCTTTCATCTGCCCTCTGGGCCGGTTTCGCTTAGCTACTCCATTCAGTATGACACTGAGAGTGCTAGTGATTATGTCGAAGTCCAGATTTCAACAGATGGCGTGGACTGGGTGACTCTGGCAGGCCTGCAAGGTGCTTCTGCGGGCTTCGAGTCTCATGTGCTTGACCTGAGTGTGTATTCAGGTTTGGATGTTGAGATACGTTTCAGATTCCACTCTGACGGTTGGAACAGCGATCAGGATGGCTTCCTCAGCACTGACGGTGCGTGTAGAATAGATTGGGTGGAGGTGACCGGTCATGCTCGCGATGACTTCACCGATAATAATGATGGCTGGGTTGCCTCAGCACCTCCTCAGTGGGCCATTCAAGGATTTGACATTGCAGTAATGGGGTTGCCATCGATTGGGTACATGCCTAGGTTCGAACTAGGCACCTCAGACTCGACCACGTGCCACGGGTACGATGACCCGACCTACGATTCCCTAGTTTCCGACCTTCTTGCGCTTGGAATAGACTGGAATGCAAACTACCCGAGTCCTCCTGACCTCTCTGGACCTATCGGACAGGAGGCACTCGATATCCTGGAGGAACTCCAGCACATATGGGTTGAGGAACAGCCCTTCTGGGTTCTCTGGGGTCGCGACAACATCGAGGTTGGCATAGAGCAGACTGGCTGGGCAGTGGCGCTCACTAATCATCAAAACCCCCACATGACCCAAGCAATTGTCCGACAGGCCATGAGCCTGGCAATCGATCGTGAGGGGATGCGCGATGTAACATCAGGGTCCTGGGACCATCTCTGGAGCGTTCAGACGCCAATCCTCCCAATCATTCCAGGCTACAACTCGGTTTCGGACACTACTCCG
>JAEOUG010000062.1 GCA_016839445.1 Candidatus Thorarchaeota archaeon | reverse complement strand
TAGCCAAAGAGGGCCTCATGGTTCTTGATGCCCTTCTCAATGTCCTTCACGATGATACCAACGTGGCTCAGCTTCATCATAGTTCCAGCTGCGTCATGCCCGAATCGGGCATAAGTCTTGTCTTTGAACAGGCGCAACTCTTATGACCTCCATGGGCGAGATTCGGGTTCAACCGAGTGGGTGGTTCATGTCAGGCCTAAGGTACATCAGTCAACTACAGCGGCGGTGGGGGACGAGAGCGCCGAGGCAGATGTACAGGATGTGGAGACTTCACAGGACATCATTTGACGAAATCCTGGAGAACGTCTTTGCAGCACTTGAACCCTCGGACGCCAAATTCGCGTTTCCGACAGTGGCAAGCGTCGCTCGGATGAAACCTGAGTTGGCTCGATCTATCGAAAGAGAAGGGCACGAAGTGGCCAGCCACGGGTACAACCACGTAAGATACCCCATGCTGAGCGAAGCCGGACGCGAGAGGGATCTTGCACTCAGCCTCCAGACCTACCGGAAACTTGGAATAGACATATCCGGCTTTCGGGCACCCTACGACCGCTACACTGAGGATATGCCCCGCATTATTGACAAGAACGGCCTCCTATGGGATGGTGGTTTCGGGTACCAGGAAGAACACCGAGAGAAGACTCACTTCTTCAGGGTCGAGTCGGAGAGTGGTAGTCTTGACACCACCTTCATCCCGCTCAACATACTCAGTGACGACCTAATGATCGATGGCAGAGGCTGGGGGCGAAAAGAAGTGACTGCCGCGCTGAAGACACAGGTCAAGAAGACCGCAAGCTCGGGAGGCGTGGTGATGTTTGACTTGCACCCTATAAGGATGGGACAGAAGGAGTATGCGCCATGCCTTGGGGAGCTTGCAGAGTATGCTCAGGAGATGGGCGGATGGATACCCACTCCCAGAGAGGCTGTGACCTACTGGAGCAAACACAAGCGCTGGAAGTCAGACCACGGATTCTGTCTCCTGCTGACTGGTGACATCGACAATTGGGTATTCTCTGACTACCTGAGAAGAATGATATGGCGCCGTGGATAGTAACTCAAGGAGGACATAGTGAATGGGAAAGATGCTTGGCAGATTCTTGCGCGTTCTGGCTTGGTCTGCACCCGGATACCAGTTTAGGGCTAGCGTGTACAGACGATGCGGAGTCAAGATAGGAAAGGGCGTCTACATGGGATTCCAAGTGCTGATTGACGGAGAGTATCCAGAATTCATCGAGATACACGATTGGGCGAGCATAGGGCCGGGTGTCAAGATCATGGCACACTCAGGGGCCAGCCCCTACCACCAGAAGCGGCAGATATTCCACGAGGGACCAAAGAAAGTGGTGATTGGTAAGGGAGCCTGGCTAGCCGCAGGAGCAATCATCCTGCCGGGAGTCACCATAGGAGAGGGAGCGATTGTGGCAGCGGGTTCTGTTGTCAGTAAAGACGTGCCACCCCTGACCTTAGTGGCCGGAAACCCTGCACGCGTACTTCAGAAGCTGGAACCAAAGAATGTCTAGTCGCTGTGCTTCTCTGCTAGAACCCTCTTCAGGTCACCGACAGTCCAGACATCAACGACTTCCTCATCCTCAAAGAAGACGCCAAATGCATTCTCGATTTCACTGATGATTATCAGATGAGCCATCGAATCCCACGCCTCGTGGTCTTTTCGTCTGATGTCGTCTGTGATATCCTCCTTGTCCACAAGAAGAACCTTGGAGAGAATATCCAGCAACTTGTCGTCCATGTCATTCATGTGTTCATTCCTCTGTCAGATCGATCCATTCAGGAACTTCAACCGTCTTCTTTTGCAGGTCGAGCTCCCATAACTTGACATTACCCTCACCAGAAGCCTCCGCGAAGTCATGACGTTGATAGAGGTCCTCAGCGGGGGGGTTCTTCTTGGTTGGGATGTACTCGCCGATGATGCGCTTGGCATTCTCCCGCCTAGCATCCGAAACGATCTTCGCCAGAAGTGCTGTTTCTGCGGAGCGACCTATGACTCTGCAGCTCATCAGGAATGAGTCAATGAGCCAAGCCTCACTTTCCTTCTTCACAATGGCAACTCCGACGACTCCCTCATCGCCGAACTTGTCAGCAACAGCCATGCTATACACGGCAGAGCCCGGGCTTTCGCGGAAATGCTCCACCTCTGCCTCGGTGTATCTTCTCGTTGTGAGATTGAACTGATTCGTCTTGCCGATGAGTTGGACAACACGGGGTGTGTCGAAGTCGCTCACCTCTCGGACCTGAATCCTCAAATCAAGAGTCTTGAGGAAGTCCTCAATTGAGGTTGCACTCTGTTCCAACTGAGCGCGTTTCCTCTTGCCAGCGTACATCTCTCCCCGGGCCATATCTTCCTTTGTGAGAGAAAGAACATCAAACACGCTGAGCGCCTCCAGAGCTTCTCGATATAGCCGTGGGTTCTTTGGTGTGTCTAGAACAAGCACTTCGGGAAAGGCCTGAGCAACCTGCGCTCTCTCAACGGGATTGTCATCAATGAAGACGAGACTATCTGTGCCGATGTTAATCTCCTTAGCTAGCTCAGCAATATTCGCCACTTTGTTCTGCCAGTTGATCCGCATAGCCGCGAAGTGTTCCTCTCTGAGCACCTGGAAGGGGTGCTCTCGGAACACCTTGATAGCGTCGTCGTAGTTGTTCTTGCTGCAGACAGCGAGGATGACTCCACGGTTGTATAGACTCAGGAGATAGCGTTGAAAGTCAACATACTCAATTCCAGGCGAGGCGTTCCCTAGCTTGATGCCTTCGAGACCGTCCTCACCGATGATACCACCCCATAGGGTGTTGTCAAGGTCTAGGACAATGCACTTCTTTGACTTCCCCTTCAGCGCGCGAACATATCGAAGATACTCGTCAGCAACCCGTACGGTGAACTCCTCTCCAAAGGGCACGGAGCCGCGATACCAAGTATTCCAGTTCACTGTCCTCGATTTACCGAAGTCACCAGCAACGGCCTCCAAGTCAACAACAAACACCCTGTTGCTATCCGTAAATCCCTTGATCAGTCTAGAGTTGGCTTCCGAGAAGAAGCGACGCAGGCCAGTCTCCTGCTTGTTATCGACGATGCCCAGGGGACTGAAGAACGGTACAATGAAGTTGTTTACGAGGACAAGGGCAGTTGAGTTATTGGCTAGGACTTCAGCAATGGTCGCTACATCGTTCACGAGCTGTTGAACAGCAGCCTCCTTCTCCTCTGGGGTCATCCGGACGAAGGTTGCGATGAACTGCTTGTCCAGAACAGACCAAGCGTCGACCGAGAGGAGGACGAGGTCGGGCTTGTGAGAATAGAGCGCAGACTTGGTGTCGAGTGATTCCTGTCTGTAGGTGTTGAAGCCTCCTACGAATGTTTCTACCGCTAGGCCTTCCAGCCGGCATTTGACATCCAAGCATGCTGCAAGCGGTTCGAGGGTTGAGGAACCGATGACTGCAATCCTTAGCGCCTCTCCGCGCGGTGACTTGAGCCCAAGTGACTGGATCTTCTTGTAGGCGCTCCAGAGACTAAGATAGCTAGGATCCGCTCTGGCGCCGCTGAGTACCTGCTCTAACTGTTCACCCGGTTGACTCATGGGGGCTCACTCAGGAAGGATTTCGGACAACGCTCCGTTTAGTAGTTTGCGCATCTGGTCTGTGTCAGAAGATTCAGAGATAGGATGCGATATGGCGACGGCTGCTGCATGGTGGCCAGTGTGAGTGATACTCACCAAAGAACGAAAGCGATGATCGAAGGCCAGACGCACCTTGGGAGACCCATGCTGGTCTCTCAGTATCTCGATGCTTCGCAGACTGATGGGTTCGGTGGATGGGAGTGACTTGAGTACAGCCTCCTTGGCTGCAAACGTTGAAGCGTAGTGAATGGCGGAATCTGGGAACCCCATGCAGTACTGCCGTTCTGACTCAGTGAAGACTCTCTGGTAGAACGGCGCATCAGGAGCAAGGCTTCTGAAACGTTCTATCTCCACCAGGTCTGTACCGAGGCCAAGTCGCTTGAAGTCGGTCAAGTCTACATCATCGCTCATCGGGATGGAGTTCTTATAATCGTAGTGACCTGTCAAGCCAGCTCCTGAGAGTCCGAGTCTAGGAGCACGGTCGACCAAGGGTACCGATCGAGGATTCGATGAATGAGCCTCATCACCTTCCCCTCTTCTGACGTGCCGGAGTATGCAAGTAGTGCCACAAGTCCGCCCCGGGTTCGCTTGACCTTCTGATACATTGTCTTCGTCGTGTTGATGGTGTCACAGACAATCATGACCTCGGCCTGAGGGATATCGAGGTCTCGTTCTCCGACGGGAGACATCACAAGCACCATCCGCTCGTCTCCGCCTTTGAAGTCGCGCAGCACTGCCCCCTTGTCTCGCGTCTCCCCGGTTATCTTCAAAACAGCGACTCCTGCCTTCTGAAGAACATTCTCGACTTGGGCAACCATCTCGAGATAGGACGTGAGAACTAGCACCTTGTTGTAGTCCATGCAGATCTCAAGGACCTTCGTGACCTTTGAGGACACCTCTGGTAGGACCTTCCTGAGTTCCTTCACATTGAAGTAGTGCTTCAGATAGTCGGCGTAGAACATGCGGATGAACTGCTTCGGGGGCATTGCATAGACATACTTGCGAAGCATAAGGAGGCCCGAGTACTGGGACTTGAGTTCCTCTCGAACCGGGAGCCGCTCCAACAGGAGGTGTACTCTTCGCGAGTCACCCGCAACCAAATCGAGGTTGTCATCCTCGGCAAGCTCGTTCATGATCTCTGTTCTTGTGCTGCGTATCAATTCATCAAGAACTCTCGAAATAGAGCGGATTCGCGTGTCAATGACCCTTCTCATGGAGAGAAACGTGGGCTCCAAGTGGTCCTCTACGTCAGTGCCATACAGGTCCTCCATAGTGATCAGCTCTGCTCCAGGAATATGCTCCCTCAAGGTGGAGAGCTCATCGCGAATCTCTACCTGCTCCTTGCCAAACACTGCATGGTCATCTCGCAGTGTGCCGCTCATGCCGATAATCCACTTCTCCTCCAGATACGTGAGGAGGGATGGCCAGGGGAAGACAAGAGCGGTTCGGCCACCTGAACGACGGATCAGGGTGTCCACCTCATTGATCAGGATTACATCAAAACCTTCTATCAACTCGGGTTCCTTCTTCAGTAGCCCAGCCAGAACCTGAGGGGTTGCTACCACGACTCGGGACTCACGCATTACGAGCCTCCGCAGCCCGGACCTCACACGAGAAGAAATCTCGCCCAAGTCATCTTCAAGACCACCATACTCGGAGCGTAGATAGTCAACAGTCTCGGCCAATGAAGAAGAGGAGTGGACAACAATGATGAACCGTAGTTCAGGCAGCATCTCTGCGACCAGCTGATGCGTGATGAATCTCTTGCCCAATCCGCAATCCAGCTCTACAAGAATCGGAGAGTCACGTAACTGGCGAATCCGCTCAAGGATGAATGTCTGATAGCCTCGTGGTGTGTACTTGGGCTTGGACGTCGCCATCTCAGAACCTCATCTATGGCCAGCGTTATGAACCCATCTGAAGAGCGCCCCTAGGTTATGTGTTTGAACACCTTGCCCAAGGATGGACCCTTTGCGTGGAGTTCGAACTCGGTGAAGTGCCCAAAGGGAACGACCGTCACCGCGTATTCTCTATCTATAAGCCGCTTGGCGGTCTCAGTGATTAGACCAGAAGCGAACTCGGGATCGGCCTTGTCATCATCAAGATGTGCGAAGGGGTGCAGAATGATGGATGTGCAGCCCACCTTGTTCGCTAGCCACCTTATGTTCTTCACCATCTTTCTCAGGATGTTTGATTCATTCTTCTCATCCTCCGACTCGGAGTGAATCCATACAAGAATGGAATCAGACAGCCTGCTTCCGGAGTCATCGTCGAGCTCATCTAAGCGAAACCAGAAGCTCTCTACATGGAACATCAGCAGACGCAAGTGAAGTCCTCACTCAGAGCTGAGGGGTCTCACCACTCAAATTCTTTCGCCATTGCTCGGAGTGTCCGCTTCGTCCTTCTCATTCATGGACTGTGGACCTCCGATGGGCTGATGCAGCTCCTCTTCACGCGAGGCCACTCTTCTTGGTACTGCCTTTCCGTGGACCCAGATTGTGTTCGCCGGGATTACCTTGTCCTTCGGCACTACTGTATTGGCACCAATCAGAACGTTGTCTCCTATATCGACACCCGGAAGAACGACCGCGTTGGCCCCGATTGTCACATTGTTCCCAAGCTTGACCGTCTTCAAATACAGCCGGTCGCCCTCATAGACATGGCCACTCAGGATAGCGTCATATCCGAAGAAGCAGTTGTCACCGATAATGGTACGCTCCGGATTGAACAGCCGACCGTTTCCAACAATGGTGTTCCTGCCGATCTTGGCTCCAAAGGCCTGATGCCGAGGTTTCGTGTCTAGGAAGATTGAGAAGAAGCCAGCGAAGTACGGGAAGAGGTTGTAGTAGACCTCGTAGTACTCGTACAGCAGCCAAGCCTCCGTTTCTTGATCGTAGTAGCCATCTTCGAGGAATGGGATACCTCTTCGCGAGAGCTTGAACATGCCCAAGAGGAAGCCGAGGAACACCGCATAGCATGTGAGACCGAGAGGCACAAACAGCACAATGACCCAGAAGTACTGAAGCAGCCAGGTAGGGAACCACTGAGACAAGAACGTGGTCGCCGCGAGACTGAAGTCACCGAGGAAGGGGAGCCCATTGAGGAAGTTGTCGAAGTTCTCGATGACGAAGCCAAAGAGAAGGATTGCTGGAATCGCGGCAATGGTCAGACTCAGCATAATTGAAAGCATCATATATGCGGAGTAGCCAATAGTTCTTGCTCTCATGGTGGAGTCCTCTAATAGGAGCTGTCAGGAGTTCCTAAAGGGCCTGAGTATTATAGTTATGCTCGATGCACATTCTCTCGAAAGCACCCCTTAGAAAGAGATATAGATGCCAAAACCTCGACTCGGCCTTGCTGGAGCTAGATAATTGCCCTTCGACATCATTGTTGCAGGTACAGGACCTGCAGGACTATCAACCGCAGAGAGAGCATCGGAGCACGGACTGAAGACCCTTGTTCTTGAGAGAAGAGCGAGCGTGACGGACAGTCTGATGGGCGAGCTTGTGACCGACAAGGCCCTCAGGTTCCTACGCGTCAAGCCGACATCTGAGTATGTTGGGAACAAGTACACGTCGATCGTAGGAGAAAGTATCGATACGGGAGCCAACATCGTGGTGGACAGGACTCTACTTGGCAACTCATACCTCCTTGACGAGGACAAGTGCCAGAATCTAATGCGGGACAGAGCAGTCTCTAATGGTGCGGAGTTCAGATACAAGTCACGCGTGGACTCTGTAGTGAAAGAGGGAGCGCAGGTTGTCGGAGTCACCTACAACCAGTCTGAAGTCGCCCGTGCACCTCTGACAGCAGGCGCAGACGGCTCATTCAGCAGGGTGTCTGAAACATCTGGTTTCAAGAAACCCAAGTGGCTTCTCAGCTATGGTTACAGATTCAAGCTCGAAGGGTGCAAGGACATTGATCCGAAAGTGGCATATTTCCTAGTAGGAAAGGACGTTGGGCTTGGCTACATGTGGCTCTATCCAAGGTCAGAGAGCGAAGTGAATCTAGGCATAGGGAGAGTCCCATCATCACAGGATAACTGGGATAACCTTCCCCCAATGCGAGATGTGATGAAGAAGTACATGAAGTCAAGAGATGAACTCAAGAACGCAAGGATTGCGTCGGTCAACGGCGGAGTTGTCCCTTGTGCAGGAATCATCCCTAAGTTCACGGGCGCAGGAGTCGCCTTGGTTGGAAACGCAGCCGGACAGGTCTCTTCCATTGTTGGCGGCGGCGTGACCACATGCCTTCATGCCGGCAAGGTCTTGGCTCAGCATGCGAAACGGATGACCGACTCTAATGACTTCTCCGCGAAGAGCGTGCAGCAGTACCAGAAGGAGTACATGAAGACCAAACTCGCATCCAACATCCAGAACACGGGTAAAGGAATGTGGGCCGTATCCAAGTACGCCATGCTCAACGACCCAATGGCTGCAGCAGAGGTTGTACTAGAAAACCTGGACGCTCAGACTCTTAACGAGCTGATCCAGGGCCACGCAAGTGTCGCCACATACATGACTCTGCTCACAGACTTCCTTCCGATGGTGGCCCGGATAGGGATAGGGTACCTCAAGTCACTGGCAGTAAATGGTCTCTAGAATGCAGGATTTGAAGCAGGGGGACGCCCCCCCGCACCCACCTGCTTCGTAGCGGTGGAGAACCACCAGCATGCCCATAACATGCCCCAGTGGATCCTAAGTGCATCCACACGGAGTAGCAACGGTTCTTGACCATTGCTAGAAGTACTAGTGATTAACACTCTATATAAGTCAGCAAGATAGTAACCAGTCATGAAGTTAGTAAACTGCATGATGACTCTCTGGAGGACTGCATTTGAGCAAGAAGATTGACCTCAAGACCGCACTGGAGATATTCGGCTTGACTACAGCAGGGCGACAGCAGTCACGCCTGTTTAGTGTTCTCAAATCAATCCTGAGGCTTCAGAAGGACCCGCCTATTGCGTTAGAGTTTGGCGAAATCTACGAGCAGGTCGTGAAGGAAGACCCAACTACCAAGATCACGAAGGCGTGGGTTCATCGAGTGCTCAAGAACCTGGTCGAGTCACAGCTAGTGCGGCTTGAGAACCCTGATGGTCGAAGGAAGCGCTACATTGCAGATGTCAACACCCTGATGGCGGGGTTCGAGAGAGCAAAGGCTCAGAAGATGAAAGAGATCGAGCAAGAGCGGGAGGCTCAGAGAAGAGCGGCGGAGATGATAGGAGGAATAGACTGCGGCCAGATGGCTCAGGAGCTTGCGGAGGAAGTTCAGGGTAAGGAACAGAGGATTAGCTCAAGAGTGATTCGAGGGAAGGAAGAACTGCATCGCGTGCTCCGTTACAACATGCTGGATGTGGCTGAAGAGGGAGACATGATCAGGGCAACCGTGCTGTGGGTGGGGCCATTCATTGACGAACTCACCAAGGATAGAACCATTAGATTCGTCAGAGCGGCGCAGAGAGGGGCTGATGTCCGGTATCTCGTAAGTACCGATGTGTTCGGCATGGAGGATACAATGGACACGCGCCTCAACATTGATGCCCTGAAGGGCTTGTTTCAGAGCATTGTGAAGCTGAAGCAAGAGGGTGTGCGGTTCGATGTTAGGCTCTACTCAGGAGAGAAGACCTACAATCAGGTAAGCTTCAATCGCGAAAACATGGTTCTCATTATCGCAGAAGATCCTGTTACTGCTACGTGGATTACTCGGGATTTCAATCCGGACCTGATTGATAATGCAGTCGCGTCATTTGACAAGTCATGGGACTCAGCAAGATCATTCCTAGAACTGACACCCGAGGACCTGCCAGCACTGGGAAGTGAACCCGGAGGACCTATTAGCAGGCTCTTTGACAGAGAGTGAGTGGGCAGAATGAAGGAAGATGGGGAGAAGGGCATTGAGGCGTGCAAGATATGAGAAGACCATCCAGGCCATAGGTCTGGATGCAAGCAGTAAGGATATGACGGTTCTCGCGGCGTTGTTGAAAGCCCAGAGAGAACCAAACGACTTCGTGGATTTCGAAACCATACGAGGGCAGCTGGCCATAGAGGAAGGAGGACGAAAGGGAAAGGATCCCCTCATCTATAGGAGTCTCTCCAACCTTGAGAGTAGAGGATTCATCGAGATAGAAGAGGATGGCAGACGTCATCGCTATCGCTCCAACCCTCAGCAGATTCAGGTGGGAATAGAGAGGAGTATCGAAGAGAAGGTGAAAGAACTCCTTGCTAGGGATGAGGAAACGAATCGATTCATTGCAGCCATAGGCTCAGTTGAGGCAACTGCCCTAGCCCGCGCTCTGCTAGCGATGGCAGTTGGGGGGAGGCAAGCGGAGAAGCCAAGGTTCGCACAGGGGCTGGAGGATGTCCTACGACTCATAGACGAGACAATATACTGGAACCTGAAGAGGAATGACACAGTCAGATACACGCTTGAGTGGATTGATCATCCTGACGGTGTGAGAGCTAGGAGACTTGACAGGATTGGACATCTAATGGAGAAGGGAGTCAGGTTCAGAGCTCTGGAGCACCGGAAGCTGACCAAGACGAAAATCTCCGGATACCAGAGAATAACGAACTCCTACCTCGAAGCGGGATTCAATCCGGAATTCAGAGTTAGGCATAGGAAAGACAACACGTACCAGTTCGTGGGGCGGAATGACGAAGGCATTGTGCTCATCCTGTCTGAGAACCCCCTCTCTGCGACATGGGTCCCTAGATCAGTGAACCCGGAACTCGTAGACAACGCCATAGAAACCTTCGATGCGGACTTCCAAGAGGGCGTTGACATCAATGAGTACGGAGGGAAGTTCAAGTGAAGGAGAACGAGCGGAGGCTTCTGGAGATTATAGGTCTCGACACCGGGTCGAATGAGTTCTTGGTCTTCCAAGCAGTAGTGCAGGCCACAGAAGGTGGCAGAACTCATACCATCTACAGTGATCTCAGGTCGCACATCAATGAGCTTGCGGACAGCTCGTTCACAAAGGCCTACATTTACCGGTGCCTTAAGGCCTTGGAGAGCGATGGTCTAATTCAGGTCGATGCGATCCACCATCCGAAACGCTTCAGCCTGAATGAGGGCGAACTAGCAAAGACCATGGAGCGAATGATCGAAGAGAAACTGGTGAGTCTGAAGAAGGAGAAGGAAAATGTCAGACAGAATCTTGAGAGTCTCAAGAGTGTCAATAGCTCAGAGACGGCGATTATGCTGGCGAACGAACTGAGTGGAACAAGAACATCGGACAGCTCCATTATGATTGAGGGAATTCAGAACGTGCGCCAGACGCTTATTCGTGAGATTGCAGACTGCGCCAAACCCGGTGATACTGTCAGAGTGTTGGCATTCCTCAGCACAATCGCGGAGGGACTGGGACCAAGTGGAATCACAGAAGATACCATAATGCAGGTTGCCTTCAATGGGACCAAAGTGCTTGGGCTGCTGATTCCTCAATCGAGGTCTGCTCCCGACCTGAAGCTAATGGCGAACCATGTGAGTACTGTAGGCAAGGACTTCATCAAGGGACTTGCAACCGGGAATCTAGGGCTCAGACTCGGTTCCCAACCAGTCAAGACGTACAGAATGGTCAGTCTGAACGACGAGAAGATGTTGTTGTATCTGACTCATGCAATGTCATCGGATGTGGCGGCCCTAGTATACAGAAAAGACAACCCAGGCCTGATTGACGACGCGATAAGGACCTTTGACAGGCTCTATGAAACAGGCACTGATGTCATTGAGATGGTCGCCAGCATGGTAAGTAAACAGGAGCCAGTCTAGGAGTCTGCTAGCCAGGACATGTCCTTCGAAAGAGTAAGGAAGATGTCGTCGCAGACTGCACTGAAGTCCTCGTAGAGCCCGTACTCCCCACCTGCCGCATAGGGATGTCCTCCTCCGTTGAAGAGCTTGGCCACAGAGTTGCACAGGACACGTTCAGAACCTCTCCGTATTCCAAGCATGCCTCCGGGACTCAGCATCAAGAGAAGATCTGCGACCGGAATCTGCGCATCTTCAATACGCAAGTTCTCCTGTTTTGCAGCGAAGGTACCCATGTCCGTGGATGTCAAGCCGCTTGGTATCTCAACCACTCGTACGAGCCGACCGTGAATCTCTTGGTCACAGTGTCCAGAGAGGGCCTTTCTCATCTTCTTGATCTTCTCCTTTCGGTAGTGTTCCACTCGCTTCTGAATCAGTGCATCTTTGAACCGACCCGCGTTTCGGTCATAGACTCCGGGGACTCCCTCCTTGGCAAGATGTTCTACCATTGGACGGAGTGCCTCGGTGACGTCCTCCTTTCTGTCAATTGCGTTGAACCGAATCACAGACACTGCATCGGTGAGTGCGCTCGCTGCCTGGATCTCTCTGAGATTGAAGTCGGTGTCATGCGCTATCTCCGCTAGTTCTCTGCTTATCTCGTCACGCGGCATCAGAACCTTCTGGGTAATCTCTGCGGCGCAGTAGTCGTGGTTGACTTTCAGAACAGGGTTGTTTCCTAGATTCCGTATTGCGTCAATAGACCTCTTTGACCAGTGGTGATGATCAAGCCAGACAACTCTGCATCCCTGCTTGACTGCGCGGTCGAGGCCGGCAGTGACCACATCCAGAACAGTCTCGTCCATCCCGAGATCAGTGATGATAATCAACGTATCACGGCGCGTCGCAGCGCTTCCGAAGGCGGGCTCAAATGCACCGTAATCAGTCAGCAGTGAGTTGTAGTCGAGGCCCTTAGAATTGGCATACCTCCAAACGATGGCAGCTGATGCAAGACCGTCGACGTCCTTGTCGTGTGATATCGATAGGACTGAGGTCACTCTCTTAGCTTTCTCTTCACCGGTCTCAGGCATGTTGCCCACTTGATTTCGATAGCGATACCCCTTAATTTTCTTATTCGTAGTGTCTGAAATGCGGACATCGAGTCGAAAGGGTTTTGTGATGGAACTAGTGGAGATACACGAGCATCACATGGAAGACAGTCCGGAAGTCCTCATGAGTGGCAACGAAGCCATCGCCAGAGGAGCTCTTGAGGCAGGCGTGAGGTACTGTGCATCGTATCCAGGCACACCCTCAACTGAGATAACCGAGGCTCTAATGGAGAGGGCCACGGAGAGAGGGGATATCTATGTTGAGTGGTCCACAAACGAAAAGGTTGCCCTTGAGGCGTCAGCAGGAGCCAGCTGGGCCGGAATCCCAGCCATCTGTCCAATGAAGTCACTCGGACTCAATGTTGCTTCAGACTTTCTGCTGAACCTGAATCTCACAGGAAGTGGACCTGGAGGGCTTGTCATTGTAGTGTGTGACGATCCGATGGGACACAGCTCCAGCAACGAACAGGACTCTCGTTTCTATGCCAAGGCAGCACAGATTCCACTGCTTGAACCCTCAACATATCAGGAGGCCAAGGACGTCGTTGTCTTCGCATTCGAGATCTCAAAGCGGTTCGAGATACCGGTGATGGTTCGAAGCACAACCAGACTGAGCCACTCTAGGGGCCTAGTCCGCATCGGAACGATACAAGTCGGGAAGAAGAAAGCTGAAGCAATACCCAAGGGTCTCTACAATGTCCCGAATCCAACAGGAAAGCACCGAGATTTGCTGGCCAAGATGGAGGAAGTGGCCAAGGTCTTTGATGAATCAGATTGGAACAAGATGGGGGGAGATGAACTAGCGGACACCCTCGTTATCTCTAGTGGAGTGTCCACAAGATACGTGGGAGAGGCACTGGTCCGACTGAAGCACTGGAAGGCAGCCATACTGGGCGTAGTCACCACATATCCCCTTCCCAGGAACACGGTATCAAAGGCTCTCGCGACATACAAGAAGGTCGTCTTTGTTGAAGAGAGCGAACCCTTCATTGAGGATGAGATCAGAGCCCTGAGCAGCACGATTAGCGGGAGTGCGAGGATGTATGGTGTTCGAAGCGGAGAGAGTAGGCCCGGAGGCGAGATGAATACGGACAGGGCCAAGGCAATCCTAGAGCACGAGAACGTACTGAAGGCAAACAAGACCCTCATCGTACGACCTGCGCCGAAGCCCTTCCTCCTGAGCGAGAGGAGCCTCACCTTCTGTGCCGGATGTACACACAGGAACTTCTACTACGCCATCAAGCTGCTGAAGCGGCGACTCAAGGGGGCTCTAACTGTGGTAGGAGACATCGGATGCTATAGTCTGGGAGTCTTCTACGACGAGTCGATGGAGACCATGCAGGCAATGGGGTCAGGGCTTGGTGTGGCCAGCGGCCTTGGGCAGCTTGAAAGATTCGGCTTCGAGCAGAAGGTTCTAGCAGTTGCCGGCGACTCAACTTTCTTCCATGCCTGCATTCCAGCCCTTGTCAACTGCCGACACAAGAACGCGAAGGTGACATTCGTCATCCTAGACAACGCCACTACTGCCATGACTGGCTTCCAAGCGCATCCTGGCTCCAGGACACAACATCAAGATCACACTTCCGTCGACATCGCCGAGATAATCAGGGCGATTGGCCCGGACCACTTTGAGAGAGGAGATGCAGGGGACCTTGGAGACCTGGTGAATCTGTTGGATTCAGTGGTGAATAAGAAGGGCCTGAAGGTGCTGATTCTGGACAGCGTTTGCCGGCTTGAAGAGAAGAAACGAACGCCAACAGCAAAGCACATGGAGGTCACTGTTGATGAAGAGAAGTGCAGAGGGGATTCATGTCAGATTTGCGTGAGGGAGTTCGGATGTCCTGCTATATCGTGGGACTACGTCAGCAAACGACCAGTGATTCTTGAACATCAATGCGTTCTATGCGGGGCGTGCATCGCTGTCTGTCCACATGGCGCAATCAAAGGTGATTACAGGTGAGAGACCCGCTGAACATCCTTGTCGCAGGAGTGGGGGGACAGGGCAATATCGTCTGCGGTCGCATTCTTGCAGAAGCGGCCGCTCTCGACGGACTACGACCTGTGGTGGGTGATACCTTCGGAGCATCACGCAGGGGAGGAAGCGTCACAACTCACATCAGGATAGGGTCAAAGGATTGGGGGCCTCTGATCCCTGCACATGATACAGACATCCTCCTTGGACTGGAGACCATGGAGACGTACCGGGCAGCGGCCAGACTGGCATCTGAGAAGACGACCGTCGTCGTGGCAGACATCGCTGTGCCCACACAAGAGATCAACGAGGGACGACACAAGTATTCCTCTTTCGATGTGTATGTCAGGCACCTGTCTCTACTGTGCAGGCATGAATCAGCCTTGGTGTATCCAGTCCAGACAGGCGAGGCGCTCCAAGAGCTTCAGTCAAGTCGTGCACTCAACGTATACATGGTTGGGGTGATGTCCGGGATAGTCCAAGAGCCCTTCCAAGTCGATTCACTTCGCACGGCTGTAGCGAGGGTTGTAGGTGGTCAGGTGAATATCGACGCTTTCGAGATGGGATTGCGAGACGCCAAGAAGGTCACTCCCGTCGGCCCCTTCACGATATAGATGCATGCCGTGCCCCAGAAACGCTATATAGGGGATAAGCTCAGAATCGCCCAGAGGGTAAAGGGGCGTCGCTCATTTGGGCAAGTCAGAGAAGAGAGACACACTTAGAGAGACGACGGTTGAGGAATTGCTTGATGCATTGCTGGACCCATCTTCAGAAGTGGAGACCCGACCTGCGGAAGATCCATGGACAGAGGAGTACCAGGCAAAGCTCATGAAGAAAGAGGCGCGTAAGACAATAAACAGATACAGAAAGGACTCGCCGCCTGATACACCCTCGGAAGTCAGAGAGAAGCCTGTCAGGTCAGAGAAGATGCAGAAGGTCAAGGCATGCCAGGACTGCTACTACTGCTCCGCCATAAGGAAGGTTGGAGGATCGTGGTGGTGCCACTGCACGAATCCTGGTCGTTCGGGGCAGGTAGAATCCAGCGGGCACAACTGGGTCAAGGGAAGAATAGGACTTCCATGCTGGCGGGCGAGCTAGTCTACATCTCGCTCTTCTTCTGTTCCATGTGCCGGCGGGCTTCCCGCCACATCACTTCAGCCAGCACTGTGAACATGTCAGCCACACCTTCGCCAGTCTTTGCGGAGGACTCCATATACAG
>JAEOUG010000061.1 GCA_016839445.1 Candidatus Thorarchaeota archaeon | reverse complement strand
GATGAGCGAGATTGGTGATGTATCGGTACCAGTCATCATCTGACACCTCCTCCAGAACGGACTTCGGATTCACATCCAGACTCTGGAGCGCCAGTTCTACTCTCTTGTAGACGTCCTGCCCTACTACAATGGTCTCATAGGGGTCCTTGTATGCCTTCAATCCGCGTGCGGCCCATACTATCTTGCGACCGTAGTAGGTGTCCAAAAGCTCTGCAATGCAGTATCTTATGCGCCCTTCTTGGTGATCACTTGGTGAGTACTGAATCCTCACCTTCTGAATCTCTTCCAAACGGCGAGAAAGAACCCAGGGCAGCAAAACTGCAAAGTCAGTTTCACGGATTGCGTCTACATCGAGTTCCCTGACCACAAGGGAAGGATCGTTCATCTCTGCGAGAGTCAAGACCAGTTCGAAGGCATCGCCAGCCGCTTCGCCCTTCTGGGTCGCACCCCGAACCATGTGCAATAGCTCATGTGATGGTATTTGCAGGGCAAAATAGACACGCTCAAGACAGAGGTAGCGAAAGACGTGGTCTCTATAAGGCAGAGGCCTGAAATCACCCTTCTCGACTCGTTCTCTGATTGACTCGACAACAACAGGAACCGTTCCGTCGGCGAAGCAGTCATCCAGAATCTCCTCTGTGGCAATGAAATCTGCACCATCCACTGCCTTCTGGAAACGCTCTCCGACATCAGCCATCCAAGGTCCTCTCTATGTGAACCAAGGGCCCATTTCAACATATACCCGAAGTAGAAAGAGGGTGAGGAAGGCGACGTGCGCCTTCCATCATGAGGAGAGAGAGTGGACGTGTTTAGGATCCTTGACCACGCATCTTGTGCACAATGAAGCACTTCTCGCGGTATGCCTGGTCCTCAAGACCAGAAATGAAGTTCTCCAGCTTCTTGACCCGTGTGAACTCCTGTTCAATGCCAAGATCTCGGACCTGAATCAGCGCTTTCTTGTGACCAATCCGCACGTATATCCCGCCCAAGCCGACTCCGTGTTTCATATACACAGGGTCCTCTTGGCCTTTGACTCTGTAAAATCCCTGTCGTCTGAGCATTCTGCTGAACATCATCATCGTGTCTAACCCTCCCGGCGGCTGACCGATATGAAATGTACACGTCTGCCCAGATATAAAGGTATACGGTAGGAGCGCGTAAACGCGCCATTTCGGAAGCTGCACTTTCTGCCATCGGAAGCTTCCCAACCTCTGTTTTGTGCGGTTCATGCTCAGAGAACTGCACAGATTAACCATAGAAGCGCGCTGGAACGCCACTTATGCTGCTGTATGAGTGCTCTAGCTTCCAAGAGCTTCCGATTGGCGCGGATTGCGCCGCGTGTACGATTAGGACGTCATTTAGCTAGCTATTCATTGAGCTACGTTTACCTACTCAGCAACACATGTGTACTTTGGACGCTGCCTGAAGAACCCATCTAGCTCGGAAGCTTCCCACTCTTAGAGCGTCATGTCAGGACCCCTCTCAGGACCGATCTGAAATTTCAATGGCATCTCGGATTCACGCTAGTTAAGCACGCTGCGTAAACGTTGGTTTCTCGTATGCCCTCAGAAGGGAAGAACTGCATTGAGAGAGGCGAACCACCTCTGTTCGGCCACTATGGTGCACAATGTCGAAGACCGGCTGGTCCACGGCAATCCTTAAAATCAGTCCAAAGTGTCCAGACAGCGGTGAGATACACATGGATCCCTGGAGCGACTTCGTTCAAATCGTCGTGCAGCTACTTGCACCCTTTGCCACCCCTCCGCTGTCTGGTATCTTCATAGTCCTCGTGAACATACTGCTGGCTCTTGTCTCAATCTGGGCTACCAACAAGTTCACGGATATGGAGAAGATGAGGGCGGACATGGCCGAGATCAAAGCGTGGCAGGATAAGCTCAAGCTGGCTCGGGCGACTCAGGACACGGTCCTGTTCCAAGAACTCCAGGAGAGCCAGGGCAGAATCATGAGGCTCAACAGCGGTCTGATGACTTCTAGAATGAAGCCCATGTGTGTCTTCTACATTCCTCTCATCCTGGTCTTCGGCATTCTCAATGCGCTGTACGGTGGCACCCTGGTTCTGGTACTTCCATTCAATCCCCAGGACCTTCTACCCTTCCTAAAGGACATGATAGGCGCACCTGTTCCGGGAGGCTTTGGCCTGACCTTCATAGCATGGTACTTCATGGTGGGCCTGGGCTTAGGCAACCTCATCAGGAAGCCCTTTGGCCAGTCCATGACCATGTAGGGTTCTCTTGCTATGCGCGCTGCGTGACGGAATATCCGGTATAGGGATTACTCCGTTCACGGCCCTTTTATGCAAATGCCTACAGGAGTCCTTGGAGTTCCCTTGTGTGCAGGCGGGAGCTCGGGAAAGGGTGCAACCTAACCTTTTGCGCATCATCCCTTTGCGGTCTTTCTCTGTTTGCATCCTTTCTCACTAAATCGAATCCACCCTTTGAAAACCGTTTTATCCTCCAGATAGACAACGCCCTAATGTCGAAGTCAACCTTCATCTAGGTTCACTACAATCACTTGGCGTGTGAGCTTCCATTGCCTGAAGAGTCCAAACCCGAAGAAAGACTGAGGAAATACAAGAAGCTGATTGCAGAAATGGCTGCCGCTGACGGGAAGAGCCCAGACTCATTGGAGGCATCAATCGATGATTTTGAGGAAGTTCCGGAAGAAGATGGATCAACAGCGCCTTCGGGTCCTCCTAGAGACCTTCAGAGCCCTGCCAAGAGAGAACTAGAAGGTTTGGCTCACTCCCGAGGCTCCCGGGCCTTCGGCAGGGAGCTAAGAAGTCTGTCTGAAAGCCCCGAGAAGGATCGAATGATGCTCAGAGCAAGAGAACTGGCCATTCAGAGTTCCCTGAGAGATATCAAGTCCAGAAAAGAGACCCTCGAGCTTCTCCTTAAGAGGAAGATGATCACTCGCAAAGAGTACGAGATGAGGCGTGAGAGCATTGTGAAGGAAGGTCAGGCGCTCTTGCGCGAAAAGGCAGAGATCGACAAGAAGCTCTCAAGCTGAACACCCTCGCTAGTACAGCAACACAAAAGGGAAATAGAGGACTCGCCACCAAGACCTAAACTGGAGGCCACCTGCTCTGAATCCTACGCGCTTGTCATTTGTTCAGACAGTATGTGACCAAAGCAGAGGGGTTGATATCGCTGCCATTCAGGCCTCCATGCAGGGATACTTCGGGGACAAGAGATCCAATCCATGGCACAGAATAATCCCTGATATAGAGAAGTATTGGCCCAGGAAGGAGATCGGGCGTCTTGGAGAAACGCTGCTCCTGATCAGGGCCGGCGTCTTCGCGGCGTTGGACATGCTCTCGCTGGCGGTGGCAGTCGATACTCCGGTGAGTGAGGTATTGAAGGTCTTCGTTGGCGAGTCGGACTGGCCAGCGGGTAAGAAGGCCGCACGGTCACACTGCTCAAGATTGGCAGAGCAACTCATAGCGAAGGGTGAGCTCAGATTCCTACTCCCTTCAGCACTGAAGAGAGATGGCTTCGGCTACCTCTTGGGACCTCTTGAGAAGGCTCAGTGGGATGAGTTCTGCAAGGCGAAACCCAAGATCAAACGGAAGAAGCTTGACCTGACTGCTCTGGAGGAGTCCATCCTAGGGAGTGAGTTCCTGGCATCGCAGGGGATAACCGAATCACGGATTCCCGAAGATGATGAACGAGTGCCGGCTCTTGTTGAGGCCTACGAGCACTACGTCGTGGAGTACGAAGTCAATCGCACTAGTAGACTACCTCACTGGTCAGAGACTGAGCAGACAACGCTTAACGGAAGTGCTCTTGAGGAACCAGGCAGAGCGAAGCAGAAGAGACAAGAGACTCACGAGCCGGGCTCGCAGACTGACCAGGCGGAGCTCACGGACTATGTTGCACAAAGGACTTCCACCAAGCGAAGCCAGGCAAAGACCAAGAAGCGGAGGAAGTCGTGATGTCAAAGCCCCTGCTGCCCAAGACTATTGCGAAGGCAGAGAGTGAGTCTGTCCAAGCACTCCGTGGTATCCAATGGGACCTTGACTCTCCGGATCCGGTCAGATTGTATCAAGCCATGTCAAGCCTAAGCTCAGCTCAGGGCAACTGGATTTTACTGCCAAAAGCCCTGGACCTCCTCAGACACAGAGAGAAGAACGTTCAGCACGCGGCGTTCACGTTGGCGGCCAAGTCAGTATACGGGTCCTACGTCGTAGACATGTTCCGCTCCATGAGTGTACTCAACCCCGTAGACAGGGAGCAGACGTTGCAGAGTATCCAGGAGAGATTCGCAACATCACGAGCTCCTAACACGGCTAGCGAACAGAGGCTCTGGATAGAGGAGCTCGAGAATCTTGGCAGGGAGCACCAACCCTCCGTCTTCCTGCTCATGCGCCATCTCGGCAGCCCAGGGAAGAGGTGGGTGACCAAACAGATCAAGGAAGGCATCAAGACGATGTCATTGGGTGCAGTTCCAGCTCTAGCAGTTTTCTCGGACAAAGACAGGAACCGTCTCATCAAGATCATGTCAGAGAGGGCTGCGCAACAGAAGAGGGAACTGCTACCGTACATCTGTGGCATCGTAGATACGAGCAGCGTAAAGCATCTTGGCGTGTTCCTGAAGGGGAGCACGTGGCAAGAGAGAGTAGAGATTGCTGGGGCCCTCGCCACAAACGGAGTCAGCGTTGCCTCTGGCCTTCTCATGCAGCTCGTGGGTGACTCCAACTGGCAAGTCAAGCAGGCACTCCTTGAGAACCTATCCATAGAGTCCTCCAAGTTCACAAGCCTCCTTAGAATGCTCAGTTTCCTCGTTACTGAAACACATAGCAGAGTCAGGGGTCTTGCAGAGAGGACGCTTCTCTTGCTAGGGGAGAGGAAGTGCAAGGAATCGAGTATCAGTGACCAGAGAAAACGGCTGGAGAAGCAGTTCAGACCCCAGCTTCTGAAGGCGGCAAACGCCAATAAGGACCTGGACTTGAGGTGGCTCGGTGTTGAAGCTCGAACTCCGGATCCAATGTCAGAAATACTTGAGAAAGTGTCAGATGACAAGTTCGCTCAGCAAGCAGATGAAGCCACTGCAGAACCTCAGGGAGTGAGTCTACTGGACCTTGCCCAACCTCGGCCGGTAGATGATGCCAAAGCTGAAGGCGACGACAGATCTACACTGCTTACAGCGCTGCTTGATGCAAGAAAGACTAAGGCTGGTACGCCTAAAACACCCACTGTATCTCCGGGTGACTCGCCATCCAAGAGGTTCATAACAATGCTTCAGAGCCTCGCAGGAAAGAAGGGGCAGGGAGTATCAATGGACAAGCTCATGGAGAGCGCCTCCGAGTACTCCTTAAGTCATGAGGAGCTGTTTATGACAATGGCTGAGCTCGAGAAGCAGGGAATCATATACAGGTCAGACAAGGGTCTCGTGAGCTACGCGGGATTCGATATGTGAAAAGACTAATCTTGCCCTCGCAGCTAACCGATATCGTTGGTGTTTCCGTATGGGAGAGCGCACGACAATCGAGAATGCACTCATCGTCACTTGTGATGAGAAGTGGAAGACCATTGAGGATGGATTCATTGCCTTTGACGGCGACAGAATCTCGGAGATGGGCAAGGGATCTCCCAAGCAGAAAGGCGAAACCAGAATAGATGGCTCAGGCTGTGTAGTCATTCCGGGTCTGATTACAGCTCACACACATCTGTACGGAATCCTGCTACGTGGGGCGCAACTCAACATAGAGCCACCCACCGACTTCGCTCAGGTCCTGCAGCGCGTTTGGTGGCCTGTGGATGAAGCACTTAGCATCGATGATGCCTACGCTAGCGCTCTCTCTGCGTCAGCCGATATGCTCAGAAACGGCTCTACACTCTATGCTGACACCTACTCTGGCCCGAACTCAATTGAAGGGAGCCTAGCCGCTATTGCCCGAGGGACAAGAGAAGTGGGTATGAAGGGCATAGTAGCATTCGAGATGACTGAGAGACACAACGAGGAGGAAGCGCGGCGGGGCTTTGATGAGGGTGTCAGCTTCATAGAGTCCGTAAAGACAGACCCATTGATTTCGGGAATGATGAGCATCCATGCCTCCTTCACTGTGGGCGATGAGATTGTGGAGAAGACCGTCAAGAAGGCGAGAGAACTCGGCGTCCCAAAGACAATTCACACCTCCGAAGGTCTTGTGGACCTCTATCACAATCTTGAGGAGTTTGGAGAACGGACTGTGGAACGCCTATATCGACTGGGCCTTCTTGGTCCTGACACCTGTCTAGCACACTGTGTACATGTAAACGAGAGAGAGATGGATCTCATCTCCCAGACTGACACGCGAGTGGCTCACAATCCCATGAGCAATATGCTGAACGCTGTCGGGGTTTCCCCCGTGCCCAGGATGCTGGAGAAGGGCATTACTGTGGGCCTGGGAAACGATGGCTGGATCTACGACCCGTTTGAGAACATGAGATGCGCCCTCACCGTCCATCGTCTAGCAAGCGGCAATCCTAGTCAGATTGGGCCAGAGGCCGTACTGAGAATGGCCACACTTGGTGGTGCAAGGTGCTACGGATTGGAGAAGGAGGTTGGCAGTCTCGAGATCGGGAAGAGGGCGGACGTAGTCGTCTTGGATGGGATGAATGTGCCTACACCCCTGAACAAGGTGTCAGTGCTCGGTCATCTTCTAAACACGTTCTCTGGAGCAGACGTAAGAGATGTCTTTGTCAACGGAAAGCAAGTCGTGGCCAACCGGAGGCTCGCTCTTGTTTCTGACCAGAAAGTTGCAGAGGTCTCTAGAAACTCCGCCGAGTCTCTGTGGTCACGTCTGAACTGAGTGACATAGAAGAAAGAGAGGTGCGGGGGAGTCCCCCGCAATGCTGTCTACCGGCGCTTAACGCAGACGACTGCGCCAATCAGCACAATCGCGCCAATGCCAATGCCGACGATAAGGATGTTCTCAGAGATCCACCCCATGAAGTCGAAACCAAGGCCGTCGCGGATGAATGACGCTCCGGCAGTGTCTCCGGATGTAGTATTGGTGACCTGGAAGGTGTACCTAGCTAGCACACCGTCCGACTTCAGGTAGGTCGTTCTCACTTCCATTCTCTCGTCATCCATTTCGGCGTGGTAGGATGCGCCCCATTCCGATGAGGTGTTGATGATGGTTGTATTCTCAGTGAAGAGCGTGTAGCCCTCAAGTAGGGTAGAAAGGTGTGTGAAGTTGCCTATTGGCACCACGAAGTGTCCGCCAGCGTAGAGGATGCCGAGCAAGACAAGGAGCTCAAGGCCAACTGCGGTACCATTGGTGTAGAAGATGTCCAAGTCCACTTCAGGAATGTCATCCCAGAGAAAGACATCTGCTGGCATCGATGGGACTGCCTCGACAGTGATGTTCACACCTTCATCGAAGGTGTCTTCCGATTCGGGATCGGTTATGGTAAACCGATATGTGAACTCATCGTCCACTTCCACGCCCCATTCCAGTCCCTCATTGCTCGCAGCCATCGCTGGAGTTGTGATGAACATGGACAGGAGCGCCAACGCTATTACTATCTGTAGCGTGCGTCTCATTGCTATTTTCTCCTGAACCCACGCAGGGTTAGAACAGACCCGAACCTGACCGCACAAAAGGTTTCGGGTGATAGTTTCCGCAACAGGGCACCAAAACAAGAGAAGAACGGGGGCATACCCCGTTCAAAGGTCTATTTCCTTCTGCAGACAACTGCTCCTAGGATGATGATGACACCCACGCCTATTCCTACTATCAGGATGTTGTCCTGTAGCCAGCCGATGATGTCGGTGCCCAGTCCGTCACGGATGAGCGACACCGAGCTCTTCACACCATCTGTGGTGTTCGTCGCTTCGATGACGTATCTTGCGAGGAAGCCGTCTGACTTCAAGTAGTGCATATAGGCGACAGAGTTGATCTCTTCGTCCGTTCCCGTCAGTCTTGAGCCCCAGACGGACCCATCATTGACGATTGTGTGATTCTCAGTCCACCAAATTGAGTCCTGGGCCAGCTCGGACAGAAGTGTGAAATTGCCAATTGGGAGCGCAAAGAGCCCGCCGAAGGCAAGTATTCCCAAGAGGACGATTGCCTCAAGACCCAGAGCAGTACCATTGGTGTATACCAGATCGATATAGACCTCTGGCAGCTCTAGCCAGTCAGTTATGGGATCTGGTATCGTAGGACGAGTTGTCACGGTCACATTTACGCCTTCATCTAGCGTGACTTCACCTTCATCAACGAACTTGAACTGGTAGGTGAACTCGTCGTCCACAGCAATACCCCAGCTCAGGCCCTGTGAGGTCGCTGCCGCCACAGGCGAGATCAAGAACATCGATGCAAGTGATAACGCCAGAATAATCTGAAGCGTGCGTTTCATTCTTTTTCTCCTATTCCCGCGAATCGGGATGAGAACCCTGCACTCTGTATGCTCAAAACCTTTGTGGGGCGCACGCATGTACTAAGGGGCAGAGTTTTGAGGGAGCAGCAAGACGCGACAGGCGGTGCACCGCGCTGAATCACAACTTCACTTATGGCGACCGCATCTTCGATGCTCATCTACACGTAGTCGACACCGATGCTCTGGACATCCTAGTCGGCGTGCAACGTGAGTATGGCGTTGACAGGGGACTCCTAATCTGTCACAGCCTAGGGGCGAAGCAATATGCGGAGCGCAAGTATCCAGACCGCTTCATCTATGCCAAGTACTTCTCTGGTGCCTCACGCTTTGTAGACGGAGTCAAGCCTATCCTCAAGGAGATATCAATGATGAGAGAAGAGGGCTATCACTTGGGCAAGATGCAGTCTGCCCCTATCATGCGGGCGAGGGGTAGAGCTGATCTGGATACATTGAGGATGGATGGAGATGAGATGGCCCTGATGCTCGACGCTCTCAAGGACGAGGGATACCCCTTTCTTCTGCACCTCTCAGACCCCGACACCTACTACAGCTCGAAGTACACGGACAGGTCTCAGTTCTCCACAAAGGAGAGAGACCTTGCAGAGCTAGAGGGAGTGATCTCCAGACACCACGAGATGAAACTGCAGATTGCACACTTCGCAGCACAGCCAGAGATTCATCGCCTCGACAACCTGGCACGGTGGTTTGACACATATGATAACTTCAACATAGATACTAGCTCTGCCCGATGGATGGCCAGAGAACTCGGGAAAGACCCTGTGAAGGCGCGTGCGTTCCTAATCAAGTACTCTGACAGAATCCACTTCGGCACCGACTGCGTTGCCTTTAGTTCCGACAGAAGCTACTACGAAGGAAGATACCTAGCACTGAGGCTTCTTCTGGAAACAGATGTCAGGGACGAGGCGCTCCCATTCCCAGACGCGGACACTGCAGACTCCGGAGGGACCTTCATCAACGGCCTGGCACTTCCAAAGGAGGTCCTAAGAAGGATCTACTGGGAGAATGCTACGAGATTCTACGAGCCTGATTCTTAGAGTATGATTGACAGACACGAGAGCGCACCATCACACTTCTCGAACTCGCTCAAGTCGAGAGTTATCACGTCGAATCCGGCCTCGCGGACAAGAGCAAGCGTCTTGCGGTGTCTCGAGGACATAAGCACTGTATCTCCTATTGTCAGTGTGTTTGCAGCATAGTCCTCGTCACTGGGTACAACAAGCACGTCGGAGGCGTGTAGCGCCGGGTGATTCTCAAGAGATGATGTGGAGAGAAAGGTGTTGCGCCCGACGAATGTAACATGGCTCTTCAAGTGGACCATGTCGAAATCCGCGACTGTGAGGGTCTCTACGCCGAGGAAATCAGAAAGCTGGCGAACGCCCTCTTCGTTGGTTCTCTTCCCAATTCCGATGATGAGCCTAGAAGGTAGGTGTATCACATCCCCGCCTTCGAGCGTTCCAGGCGCCTCAATGGAGCGTGTTGTTACATACTGGTCCAAGGTCTCTCTGATGGCGGTCTCCTCTCCTCTCCTGCTGGGCTCCCCGAGCCGGGTAATGAGCGCTCTGCTCCCCCTCACAACAGCAGTGTCTTCAACGAAACAGGAGTCCGGAAGCTCTTCTACAGGCTTAAGGCAAATGAGATCGAGCCCGAGGTCTCTGAGAGTTCTGCAGTATTGATTGTGTTGTACCTTTGCTCTCTCAACGTCAACTTGGTGCCTGAGAGGATGGGATGAAACACATCCTGCGAAGGAACGAGGCGGCTCACGGACAATCGCTATTCGTGGGTTGCTCATTGCAGGCCAGTTCATGGTGAGAGAGCTTATTAGTTGACCTAGTCAGACCAGACACAGTATGATGCGTAAGAGGTTCCTACTCTTCTTGGCGTTATGCCTAGTGCTGATTCCTCTAGACATACCGACTGAACACTATTTGCACCTCGACAATTCGCAGTCATTGACCGCCGAGGACAGCCAGCCACCTCAGATCACCCTACTTACGCCGTTGAATGGGTCCATTGTCCAGCCGTTCTCGTGGATCAACTTCAGCATCACCGACAACGAGAGTGTGAGCCAGGTCCTCTACTGGTGGAACATCGGCATGCTTGAGAACGAGACTCTGGAGCCCCCATACTCTCTGATGGCCAGGACAAGTGAAACAGGCCACTACCTAATCATCTACGCAAATGACACATCTGGTAATTGGGCTTCTGCCCTGTTCTACTTCATCACCGATGCCACTGCCCCCGAGATAACACTGGAATCCCCTCTCAACATGTCAGTCAACCCATCAGGAACTCTCGTCAACACCACTGTTTCAGACCTTCACCTTGACACAGTCCTATACAACTGGGATAGGTCTCTCAATGTCACACTATCGGACCCCTATGATATGCCACTTGTGGCCCTTGATGCATATCACCAACTCAATGTCTATGCTAATGACTCGGCTGGCAACTGGGGCCACGAGACCTTCATTCTGGTCACTGATGACTTCCCCCCCGAGATCATTCCGAGCCTGGACAATGAGTCAGTCGTACGTTCCGGCTCGACAATCACCATCGAGATCGCAGACATCAGTGCTGACACTGTGGAGTATTGGTGGAACAACGAAAACAGAACATCAGGTTCTTGGGACTCATTTGAAGTGACAATCCCTCAGGGAGAGGCCTCACATGCCCTACATATTCTGGCCAACGACTCGCTAGGAAGAAGCACAAACCAGACCCTTGTCTACATGACTGACAACACAAAGCCGAGCATCAACGTGACAGCACCATCCAACAACACGGTCCAGAACTCAGGACAGATTGTAACACTGAGTGCGACAGACCTTCATCTAGACACAATCTTGTTCTCCTGGGATGATGGTCCAGATATCCCAGGAACCCTGGAGACGAGTATTCCTGTAGGCGACGGAACTCACATACTGATCGTACGTGCCAGTGACACAGCAGGTAATTGGGCCCAGCAGACTCTGATATGGGTAGTTGATGACACATCTCCACAACTCTCACACCCGTCGGACATGATAGTGGTGGCTAACTCGACCGGCCGTACCGTGGCGTGGACTCCAAGCGACACGAATCCTGCCGAATACTTGGTCTTACTAAACGGGTCCGTCATAGCCTCAGGGTCTTGGGCCTCAGGCATCGCAGTCTCCGTGGAAATTGACAGCACCAGTCTGGGTGTCAAGAACTACACGATACTCATATGGGATGACGCAGGCAATCAGAACTCAGACCAAGTGATTGTCAGGATTCAGTTGCAGTCCATATCTAGCTGGCTGCCAACCTTGCTCGCCGTGATTGCAGTAGCCTCTGTTGCCGTTTCGATAGTCTCAATCATTCTTTTGATGAGATACAGATCGATATTCAAGAAGAAGTGATTAGTTGATCTTTTCGCCGATGATGGCCTTGAAGGCAGCTGGCTCCGCGCCTTCCTTGATTGGGCGAATCCTATAATCGGGGTAGCGATGACTCAAGTGCGCTGCCACCCGAGTCGCCATCAACTTCTCGAAGATTTGAGCGCTGTTCCCCCTCCACAGATAGATTGTCTTGGTCTCGTGTACAACGAAGATGAGCACCTTGTTAGTGTCAACACGAACACGGTCTGTCTTGTATTCAACCATTCTTGCTTGAGAGTCAATCTCGTAGGCGTCAACCAAGTGGCTCATCCCCGGCCTCAGTACAGGCTACCTTCTGTTTGACATGGTCCTTTAAGTGGTTTTGTAAGAGCAGTTAGGCATCTGCTCACGGTGGAATATGCGACATACCCATAAATAGTGTCAATGAGGGAGGTACTCTGTTGGATGAGTCAGGCCGTAAGGCCGCTTCATAGGACGACAAGAGTGAGGCCCCGGGATGTCAGAAGAGAAGACCTCGCAGATCAAGTTCATCGACAGAGAGATGCGCAAGATTGAGGTAGACATCGGTGGCTTCAACGTCATGTTCCCGCTCAATCCCATCCCCGACCAAGTGTATGAGGAGATGGCCAATGCTGTGGACATGGATGGGACCTCCGAGGACCCTCTTCGAGACCTCTATGAATCTACACTCATGAAGCCAACTGTTTCTTCGCTCAGTGCATACGGTATATTCCCAATCAACTCTGCCAAGAAGATTGTACGGCTCACTCTAACAGACGAGACAATAGAAGAGACAATCCACGAGCTTGAGGGTGAAGAGCTCGCTCTGCAGGGCAGACCGTTCAGCGAGACCATTGATGAGAGAATCGAACTCTATCAGAGAACTCTCGTCGACGACGCGAAGATCGACAGGTTTCGGCTGGGCGCTGTAGAGATGTTTGGTGACAGGACGTACAGGAATATCCTGAAGGACCCCAGAGTCACACTCAACATCTGCTGGCACAGAGATGACGCGAGAACTGCTCTCAGTTATCAGCTCAACTGCGTGGCAGAGATTGTACCTCCGGGAGACCCGTTCTTCAGATACATGCGTCTGATGCGCAGGCTGTTCTCGTCACGCTTGCTGGACCTAAGAGAGACCAAGGACTATGTCTGCGCGTACAAGTTCTGGATCTGCGAGACCACGGACAAGTCCTTGTCCGAAAAGGCTGGATTCATGCCGGATCAGTAGTTCGTCAGCCGGAGAAGTCTCGCCGGAAGCTCGTTGATGTCTGCAATGTCGAGGACGACACCGTGTGCCTTCTTGGCAAGGTTGTCTGCGGCTTGAGGATTATATGACGACTTCGGCACCAAGACGATCATCTTGATGTCCAACGGCTTCATCCGCTCAGCCAGTTCCTCGCAACGGGGCTGATCACTCAGGTACATGTCTGTGCTGAAGATGAAGACCTTCTCCTTGGCCTTGGTGTCCTCGAAGTTCTTCAGGGCGAGCTCGATAGAGAATGCACCCCCTGTGCCTCCCCCCGCTCGGGCATCCAGCAAGTCCGAGGCCACCTTCTCCACTGAAACGTTCCTCTCTGCGATTTCTTTCACGACGTGCGTCTCGTGGTCGAAGAGAACGACGCCGAAGTCATCCTTCTGTACTCCGTATAGACCGGCCATCACAGAGATTGCCAGCATCCCGAGTTTCTCCGGTGCGTTCATCGAGCCGCTCTTGTCAAGAGCCCAATAGAACGCTCTGTGGCCCTGATAGGTCTCGGTTACCTGAAAATCAGTATCCTCTATGATCCTGAAATTCGTACGTCCCTGGACCAAGAGCGCGTCGATGGTCTCTTCGAGGTTGATCAGGTCGATATCATCACCTATTCTGAAGGGCCTAACAGTGCTTGACTCCTGGATACCGCCCAACATGCTGCTACCCATGGTAGCTCTGGCGAATCGCATACCGAGATCAATGAGCAGCCGCTTGGCGATCTCCCTTAGACGCTGCTTTAACTCAGGAGGCAGCTCATCTCGATAACCGAACCAAATCTTGATGATATTAGTAGCAGGGCCTCCAAGGAGTCCGCCGATTGCCATGTCGGCCCTCTGTTGGTCAAGGCCGGCGCCTGATCTGCTCTGACGATAGCCGTAGCCCTGAGTATAGCCGCCTCTCATGGGCATGCCGAGCGCGGCACCGAAGTCCTCGTGGGCAATCGCTCCCAATGCACTCTGATTCCCTTGCTGTGCCGCCATATCGCCCAGCTGCCGAAGCTGGTGCGGAGTAAGGCCAGCAGAAGAGATGAGGCTGTGGAGGCGCTCAAAGTCACTCACACCAGCCTGTATCAGCTTCTTGATCACCTCGAAGCTGGGATTCAGAAGTTCCAGAATCTCGTTCTCGGTCATGCCAAGACGCTCACCAGCCCCTCTGATTGAGCTCTCAGAGGGGACCTGGCCGAATCTGGAGCAGGTCTTCACCGTGCTCCTTAGGTCTGCTTTTGTGGGAGAGCTGTCAACGGCCGCATCGGCAAGCTGCTGTTGCATCTTGTCCCATTCCTGTTTTGCTTTTTGGGACTGCAGCTTCTCCTGTAGCTTCGATGCCTGACCTAGAGAGGACTTTAGGAAGTCAGCAGGAGAGGATCTCGACTCTGCGTCCTGAAGCATTGACTGGGTCTCTTTCTGAACCAGATTACTCCACGAGTCTGAGGATGATTGCACATCTGCCAGCTGATGCATGTCGACCTTGTCTCCAGCACCCTGGTCGTATTGCTGGTCGTACTGCTGCAGCAAGTCGTCCTTGATTTGACGACTAGTGCCGGTTGAATCTCTAATCTTCTCACCCAGCGACGCGGCATCTGCGAGCTGGTACTTGGATGGAGCGTCCTGAAGCATTTGGTCGAGGTTGTCGGGCAGGCGCTTGAGTTCACGCGCGTAGTCCGTCGCCTCGCTAAGGTCTGCGAGGTTGTCCTGTAGCGTCTTGTCCATCTGCTTCTGTGTTTCTGAGTCCAGAGTTCCCATTTCTTCCATGTGGCGAAGGGCCCGTGCGGCCGAGGCCGGGTCCTGCCGCGCCAGGTCGGAGAACTCCTGCATCACGTCATCGTCCCCCCTCAGTGACTTAGCAGCAATCCTCTCAGCAGCATTTGGTGACTCACAGACATCGTCAAGAGACCCCAGAGTCCTTGAGTTCTGGATGTCTTGGGATGTCAGCCCACCGTATCGCTCCTCGAGCTTCTGGTTGGCGGTCTCTTTCAGCTCGTCGTCACTGGTGATTCCTCTAAGGACGATATCACCATCTGTGAGATAGTCCGTTGCTGCATTATAGAGGTCCTTGTCCTTCCGCGAACGCAGGTCCTTGAGATACTCGTAGCCAGCCTCAACCTTGTCTTTCTTAATGATCTTCCTGAGCTCTTGCTCGCGGCGAATCTGGTCCATTACTCTGTCTAACTCGTTGTTCTTCTTAGGACCACTGGGGGCCGCTTGGGCTGGTTGTGGCTCAGGCTTCTTCTCTTTCTCCTTCATGTTGCGCCCAAGAAGGATGTCCTCTGCAATCTCTCTGGCAATCTCTTGGTCTGGTGGGAACGTGGTGAATATGGCAGCCTCAAGGAAGTCCTCCAGAGTTAGCTCGCCCTTCCTGAAATACCGGGCAGATAGAAGTTGAGGAATGGACTGAGTCTGGCGAACGCTGGGTTTCTTTCGAACATCCTTCCTAGCCCTCATTCGCTTGGTGAACTCATGTGCGAATGGTGGTGCATTGCTTGGAACAGGTGCAATGCGAGGCTGGATTGCCATGGTTTAGCTGCTCCCTAGTACCCTTCTTACCAAGGAGTTCACTGCAGGTTCTGCGTCGATGCCAGGTCTGAACCGCAGAGCTCCGACTAGCACGAATGTGGCTGCGTCAGAGAGCAACTGGTGGTCAACTTTCTTATCGTTTCGCTTAGCCATCTCAGAGGCCAGTCTCGCAATGGAGATGCCAGCTCTGATGCTGGCAGGAATCTCAATGTCCGTACTGGTCCTTGTAGTGGCTACGAGACCGTAGATCTTCTCCAGTGCTGTATCTGATAACTTGTACTCAGGGCAGTTCACTTTGATGATCTCGATCTCGGTTTCCTTGCGAGGATATCCAAGGCGGATCCAGACGCGAATTCTGTCCCTAAGGGCCTCACTTAGCCTGTGTGCCCCGCTCATCTCCTCGGGGTTCATGGTGAGCACAGGAAAGAAGTTCTCGTGGGCACGGATTCGACCCAGTCGTTGGACATTGATTGAGCCCTCTTCGAAGGGGTCCAGCAGTGAGTTCTGCACGTACTCACTCAATCGGTTTGCCTCGTTCAGACCGAAGACTCCTCCATAGACCATGCTCTTGAGCAAAGGACCGGGTTCGAAGGCTTCTAGTGTGAAGCCTTTGTTCAGCACAATGCTTGGGTTGAAGGCGCCCGTGAGATGGGAGGGACGAACGCCCTCGTCGCCTGTGATCCAATAGAGGTCACGGCCTGTTTTCTCTGCGTAGGCACGTAGCAGTAGTGTCTTCCCAACACCCGGCGGCCCAATCAGGCCAGGAATGAGATGGGCGTTCTCGCAGTCCCCAAGAACGTCAAATGCGTCAGCGTACTGCTCTTTGATGACAATCCGGACTTTCTCTCTGCTCGCCGCAGCGAGCCGCTCCTCAAAGGATTTCTTAAACAGAACTGACTCAGAAGTCATGACAAATGCCCCCATTCACTCGTTTTTTCTGTGACTGGGTATATAAAACCCCACCTTTGTTAGGATTTTTAATCTTGCCCGTAGCTCGGTGGGTTAGTAGGCAAAGAGTGCGGGCTGCCCGCCTGTGTGGTAGAATAACGTGGGGGAATCCGAAGGAATCTCTCCGTTCAGCGCCATCCGAATCAATGCGACACCAGCTTTCCCTGTGTAGACTGGGTCCAGAATGATTGCATCCATTTTTGCGAACATCTCGAGAGAACTTCTGACGCTGTCGTCAACCTGTGCATAGCCATCACCCAAGAAGCTGTCATCGATGACAATCTCAGGATCGAATCTCTCAAGGGAGTACTTAGAGACCAGCATATCGATGACATCACGGACTCGTTGCTCAGTGGTCTGGCTGTCAGCTGCGACCGCAATGCCAACAATCCTCGTGTCCATATCAAGAAGGTGAGCGCCAACAATCATGCCCGCAAGGGTCCCACCAGTTCCAACTGGAACTAGGATGCGCTCGAATCTGGTCGCTTCTGCCTCCATCTGGTGCTGTAGCTCCTCCATGGCCACTGCATACGCCACACTGCCAACAGCCATAGCGGCTCCTGCAGGAATGGCGTAGGGCTTCAGACCGAAGTCCTCCAGGGTCTGCACAACTTCATCCATGTGCGTTGCCAGGGTGAACAGGGTCTCATCTGGGTAGTACTTTATCTCAGCCCCCATCATGCGCGATAGGAGCAAGTTGCCCTCTAGTGTCTCAGGTTCTTCTCCACCCACAAGGAGAATGCACCTCATTCCGCAGGCTGCAGCCGCGGCTGCGGTCTGGCGGCAGTGATTGCTCTGTAATGCCCCCACCGTCACAAGCGTGTCGCACTTGCTTGCCTTGGCGTCGCCAACAACGTACTCAAGCTTCCGTGTCTTGTTGCCGCCGAAGGCAAGCCCGGTGAGATCATCTCGTTTTATCCACAGGGAGTCCAAGCCAAGGGAGTCCCCGAGATTCTTCAGTGGATGAAGCGGTGTTGGAAGGAATGCTAGCCGCTCCCGAGGCAACTCGTCAAACAACAGCTCCTACCCTCCGCCTGTAGCCAAGGAGATGAGGAACATCAAGAGCGCGGTCATAATCCCTGCAAGGAGAGTCTTGGCTCCGTAGCCCCACATATTCTTCTTCGAAACTGCTCCAAGGAATAGGCCAAGGACGAACAGGAGCCCCATGCAGATCACAATGGCCATGTAGAAGGCCATACGGTAGTCAAGGAATCCCATTGGCACAAAGAAAAGGGGAAACATCACTATCAGAGCTGAAACTGCAGGAGATGCCCCATCGACAAGAGCAACAACAACCGACGTCGTACGACCTGCCTTAGCGTACATAGACTGGCTCATATCACACAGCATCGCTCTCCCTATCTCGTCAACTTCACGATCCCGCTCAGCGCTCTCGGCCAG
>JAEOUG010000060.1 GCA_016839445.1 Candidatus Thorarchaeota archaeon | reverse complement strand
CTTCTTGCCGTGGAGATAGACTCCCACGAAGAGCAATGATTTCTTGTCGTGCTGCTCCTTCAATTCATTGACAACGTCAGTATCTAGAAGAGGGGTGGAGGTCGAGAAGTGGAAGAGATGACCAGCTCGCTTTAGTGATCTGCATAGAACAGCGCTGGCTAGGAGAGCGGCTGGTTCCGGAGAGGACTGAACAAGAACCTGTCTGGCCAGCGTGGTTTCGATCTCATTCGATTTCTTAACAAGGGACTTCAGAGATGCTGATGATCTAGTCCTGCGGCTCATAACAGGGCAGATGGCATGCAGCCGGATGATAAAACTATCTCAAAAGGACTGCAGCCTGGTCCGGACTGTACTTCCAGTCGGATGGAAGAACCTTCTTCTTCCTGTAGTATTTGGAGAGCCTGTGGATCTTGCTCTCTACGAGCTGGAGTCCTCTCTTCGACACGAAGTCTTTCTTGTTGTCTTCAAGATGTCGGCGGATTGTCGTAGCCTTAGCAATCATGTTGCGAAGGTCCTCTGGAACTCTCCGCTCAAGCTCGTTCTCGCGTAGGATACCCATGACTCTCTTACCGCTCACGGTTCTTACAAGGGGAACACCGTATTGGTCACGCAGAACCATGCCAATCATTGATGGAGTGTTTCCCGCCTTGGCAAGCTCGATTACCTTCTCTTCTACCCACTTAGCGTTCTTTTCCTTATCTATCCACTCTGGCACGCGCAGCGTCGAGGGACGCTTGCTTCCAGACTGGCCCTTGCGCCTTGTATGCATTCTTGCCATCGGGAAGACCTCTGGGTCCGATATGTTCCCAAAAGACGGGTCAGACCCACGCCCTGAGCCTTCGGATATAAAGATTGCCTTGTGGAGAACGCCCTCTTCGTCCAGAAGGTGTTGGTGTCTAGTGGTAGCGTCCCCTCTCCCGGATTTCATCCATCCTTGCGAATGTCTGTTCGGCTTCATTGCCAGCTCTAGAGCTGTATCCTTCTAGAAAGGATTGCAGGAGCACATCCTGCACGTCCCAGTGGGTTGTTTCTAGGGCCCGGCGGACAAGATGCACATCTACACCCTTCATCTCTACAGTGGCATTGGTTTCCGAAAGGCCGAAGTCTACAAACCATAGTCGGCCCTGCTCATCGAGAATCAGATTGCTGGTTGTAGGATCCCCGTGCACGATTCCAGCCTGATGGAGCTGAGCGAGGATGTCTCCGAACTCTGTACAGAATCTCTTGGAATCTTGAAGTGAACCACTCTGAATTGACTGCTTCAGCTGAATGCCCTTGATGAAATCCATCGTGATGGAGCATTCATTGAGGTCAAGAGAGTATATCGCAGGAGTACGTATGCCAAGAGAACGAACCATTGTCAACATCTTGCACTCTCTGGTCGTTCGTGCCCGCCTCAATGACGCATCGATATTCGGTAGGAGGTAAGGTTTCTCTCTCCGCCACTTCACAGCAAAGATACGACCCCAGTGCTCCAATCTGTAGAGGGTCGATTCTGCGCCAACTGCTATGATGTCCATCTTCAGGACCTCCAGTCGATGTCTTGCTCATCAGTTCGCCATCTAGGAAGGACATGCGAGTCACGGACTTCTAGGTGATTACCGGACCTATGTGACAGGATTCCATTCCAGGCAATCATCGCCCCTTGGTCGCCGGCCAGAGGGGGAGAAACACGATGGAATACGACTCCATGTCTTTCTGAAACACCCTCCAAGAGCTCTGCAAGCCGGTTATTTCTGGCAACACCTCCGGTCAGGAGAAGCTCCTTCTTCTTTGTGTGTGCAAGCGCGCGCTCCGCGATTTCTCCGAGCATCCCAAATGCGGTTTCCTGTACACTGAAACTAATGTCTTGCACCGAGTTCCCTTCGTCATATAGCCTCCGTGCCGATGTCAGGATCCCGGAGTAGCTGAGATCCATTCCCTTGACTGAATACGGTAGCGGCAGATACCGGGTACCCTTCAAGGCTTCACGTTCAATGGCTGGGCCTGCCGGAAAGCCCATTCCTAGCGACCTGCCAAGAACATCGAGCATGTTTCCTACAGCGATGTCCAGAGTCTCTCCGAAAGTACGGAAGCGTCCGCCAGCAAACGCGATTACCTGCGTGTTCCCGCCGGATACATAGACAGTGACTGGATCGACGAATCCAGACTCCAGGCAACCAATCTCTATGTGTGCCACGCAATGGTTGACCCCGACAAGAGGCACTCCAAGTTTCAGAGAGAGAACCCGGGCGATAGTGGCCGTAGTACGAAGACAGGGTCCGAGGCCAGGACCTCTGGAGAATGCGACAATGTCAATGTCCCTGAATTCGATACCCGCTGACTCCATTGCCGTCTTGATGATTTCTGGGCCGAGATCTGCGTGGTGGCGACTGGCCTCTCTGGGGTGGATGCCTCCCTCAGCAGGGCTCAGCATGTCCCAGACGTTGGACAGAACCTCTCCGTCCTCTGTGACAATACCAGCTCCGAATGAGTGTGCTGTCCCTTCGATACCCAGACAGATTGTTGTCATACTAGCGGCCCCATCGACCTCTGCTGCAGGTGCTTTCGGTTAAAGCGCTGTTGAATCATGCGCCTTGAATCTGATGCATCCAGCCTTGCATCAAAGGCTTTATAATGCTCCCACTTGGCCTCTCTTGAGTGGTGCCAAGCATGTCCGAGAGAATGCCCATCAAAGCGCTGGAACTGCAAATCAACGAGGTCGTTTCGGTCAAGCTCAAAGACCAGAGGATATTCAGAGGGCATCTCACGAGATGCGATATGTACATGAACCTCACGCTCGCAGATGCAGAAGAGATGGAGAGTGACCAGATAAGGGCGAAATATGGTCAGATTCTAATCAGAGGCAACAACATACTCTGGATTCAGATACCCGAGTAGACCGCTAGGCCCTTCCTTCTCTGCGGTACCGCTCTACTAGTTCTACGAGATCTTCTTCACCCTTCTTCCGTGCCTCCTCCCGGACTTCACGCACAAAGGTCTGCATCTTTGCTTCGAACTTCTTTCGAGAGATGAAAGCGAACTCGTCTATTCTTCTTAGCTCAACATCGTCAGCGTTCACAATGGGTATGAGTGCCCGTACAAGCTCCTCTCGGGGTAGATGTGACAAGGGCGTATCGACGACAACAGCACGGATTTCTCTCTCAATCAGAAGGGCTGCAGTATGAGGTCCTCCCCCCGATGCGTCCTCGAACAGCACGATATCCCCGCTCTTGAGACCGACCTTCTTGGTGTATTCCTCAATGCTCTCCCTTGTGAAGTGGGGAATGACCTTGATTGCGAGCATGTCGCCCTTCATCTCGAGACGCTTCACGCCCTTCAGAAGGTCCAAGCGTTTGCCCAGAGCCTCCAGTTCAGTCCTCAGCTGCAGCACTCTCTGTTCTGATTTCCGAAGCGCCTCCTTGGACTTCGCAACCTCCCGGTCGCGCTTGATTTTCCAGTAGTTCTCGCGAGATATGATCTCTAGACTCTCGCTCACTTCGCTCTCTCTGAACCTGAGGAATTCGTTGACTCTCTTCAAGTCATCAAGTTTCTCTTCAAGGACTGCGTTCTTGTCCTCCAGATCCTCCATTCTAGTCCGAAGTCCGTCAAAGCGCTCCTGTGTTAGTTGCTCGGAAGGCTGAACCTCTTCTTCGGGCTCTGTTACTGCTTCTGAAAACTCGACACTCTCAGCCTGAATAGAAGCAATGGCCTCGTTGATTGGGGTTCCCTTGATGACAAGTGCTTTCAGATGATTCCTGTCGACACTTAGCTCTTCTTCTCGGACCATTCTGTCAATCTGCTGTAGTCTTGGGAGAATGCTTCTATATGCGTAGACCGCGGCAGTGAGCGAGTCCCTTTCGTGAGCATTCCGAACCTTGACGTCTTCAGCATATTCTCTGGCGATTTCATTCTTGTCCGCAACAGGAATAGGTCTCTCGGGGGTGAAGATTGGTGCATTCACAGTTCGGGCAATCTTCTCCACGAAGTGGGGAGCACTGGGAACATCTGCAGCGACCAGAACTGGGATGCCCTCTTCGTAGACTTCACGGATGACATCAGCTCGTGTTAGTCCCTTTCTACTTCTTAGGACACGTATCTTGCCATTGAAGGCCAGGAGGCAGTAGGCCGCCGTTGTCCCAGGATCTAGCCCAAGGATGAAGTACCTTGGCGTAGTGTCGGCCGCAATGGCCTTTGGTTCGAGTGGGAGAAACTCCAATCTCTTTCTGACTGGCGCAATGAGAATCTTGAAGTCCCCGTTGCGCTTCGACTCAATCAGATTCCGAATCGCAGGCAATGGCGCATTGGTGACAAGTCTCGCACTGGAGTAACCGAAATCTGACTCCCTTGTATGCACGTCGAAGTCGATACCAGCGGCCCTTAGTGTGGACTCTATGTGACGTGTCATCTGCTGGATTTGGGAGTGGACTCTTCTCCGGAACCGGTTAGCGCTCTGTCCTCCTCTTCCGGGCTTCCTGCCTCTTGTCACTTTGATTTCCGTCTGCTCTCCAAAGCACTCCACGTAGTGGCCAATGCCTCGGCTTACCAGTTGGGCTGCAATCCTGGCTGCTTCAAGCGGTGTTGGCTTTCCGCGTGTTGGTATTCCGTATCTCTTGGCAAGACGCTTGAGGGGTACTTGATGAGGGGGAACACCAGTGACCTGAACAAGTCGCGTATCTGTAGGAAGACGATCTGCAAATCGAAACAGAGACTTGCTGTCTGACACGACCTCAAAGATGTTGTCCGTGCACACCCACTTTGGCTTGATTTCTCTGATGATTCTCAGCAGGTTTCCGCGTGTGACTTCAGAGTACTCGTTGAGTTCCACACCCTTGTGCATGATGACACAGGCATACTTTGGCGCACTTCTAGAACTTGGGCTGTGTGATGGTAGAATGTCGAAGCCAAGTATGAACTCGTCATCACTATCCATTAGAGGAGCACTCAATCAATCTCCCGTCTGATACGCTAAGAACCTATTTGTACTAACATCAGCCCCCGGAAACTCCCCAAACAACAAGTATAATAAAGGCCCACTTGAGCAACACGCAAGATTGATTCGAGGTGTGATAACTGTCCGAGAAACTTCACATTGACAACGATGACACAATACTTCGTATTGGACGCGCACTGTCTTCAGGAACTCGTCTAAAGATACTGAAGCTACTTCTTCAGGGTGAGAAGGACGTCACGCGAGTAGCCCGACACCTCGGTGGTACGGAAGCAAACGCCAGCGCCCAAATCAAAATACTCTATGAGGCAGGTCTCTTGGAGTGCAGATATGAACCAGGCCAGCACGGCCTCAAGAAGATTTCAAAGACTAAGGTCAAGCAGATTGTTATTGATCTGGATTGAGATCTTCTAGACAACTGGAGAGCCCGCATAGGCCACTAGATGGGCTTTCCAGCGGTCCATTCTTTTCAGGATATTTTCACGCTCGTCGGGTCGAATTGAGCGGTCTCCGCGCGCCCTAAGGAATCGAAGGACGATATCTATGTCCCGTGCAACCTTTTCTTTGCGTGAATCATCATCAATGAGGTAGTCCCTGGCGGTCTGTAGGAACTCAAGCACAATGTTGGCGCCAGCCTCTCCAGTCTTCAGCTCCTCCGCGATTGGGTCGAGGACACGACTCACCTTCGCGCTTGCGGATGATGCGGCATCAGAATGGGCGGAGTCATCGAATCTTGGCTCTTCTGTACTAGCTTCAACCTCGCCTTCGGGCTCTGGTCCGTCGACAACTACCCCGGCTTCTGATTCATCCACTGATGTGGACTCGTCCACAGAGGGCTTGGACCTGCTACTCACATCCGAGAAGAGAGGAACAACGCGTGGGGTGGAATCTGACTCCATCTCAGGCATCAGTTCAAGTTGCTCACGGAGCCCACTCAGTTGATCGAACAACTCCACGAGACCAGACTGCATAGACTCGATTAGGAGGCGAATCGCCCTTCTTTCTTCATCATCCAATTTGTGACACCAATCACGGATTTCTTCTCAGATGCCCTCACACGCTCATCTTGTCTTATCAGAGTTGTTGGCGCAGACCTCACTTGTCGGAACGCTTTATGGCCTCAGACAGACTCCTAGGAAGCCCAGTGGGTTCCAGATGTCTGTGGCGAATCTTCACGAAGGTGGGGACCGACACGGTTTCTCCAACAAACAGCGCCTCACCTATCTCAAGTGTGGTAATGGCATCAAGGGAGGACCTGTCGATTCCTTCACTTGACTTCCCTATGTGGTCAAGATCGTAGGGATTTGTACATCGAAGAATAGCTTGGTTGCTACACTGACTCAAGACTGTTGTTGAGAGTTTGACAGGTCTCTGAGATATCAGACACAGTAGTGCATAGAACTTCCGGCCCTCACGAGCAATGGTCTCAATCCTGCCCTTTGGCAAGGCCAGTTCATGCCTACTCTCGGGGCAGAACTGGTGAGCCTCCTCTAGGACAAAGAGAAACGGCGGAATCTCGTTTCGCCTTCTAAGATAGAGGAGCTCTGAGGCAAGGTGTGAAACGACGATTTGCTTCTTCTTGAGACTGATAAAATCGCTCAGATCAATGATTGTGAGTCTACCAGGACGAATGAGACGCTTGATATCCGGTACACCCTCTTTTCCAAAGAGCCCTGTTTCATCAAGACTCACAAGCCAACTAGTCAACGCCTCCCGGGTGTTTCGGCTTATCGTCTCATCCTCCCGAATCAAGGTGGCTAGCTCACCGAGGCTGTAACTTCCTTCGAGGTGAGTTCGGGCGTTTGCTATGACTCTACGCAGGTCTCGAATCTGGATGGAACTCATATCTGCGACCAGGGCACCAATGCCCTCTGCAGATAGAGCTTGAACTGGTATCTGAAAGTGTGAGCCCTTTACTACCTCGACATCGAAGTCCTTAGGTTTCATTCCCAGACTCTCGGGTCCTGCATCCTTGAGGTATGTATACTCGCCGTGGACATCCACAACAACAGCCGACAGCCGCCCCTGCTTAGGTGTTCTCTTGAGTATCTCTTCTAAGAGAACGGACACGAAGTATGACTTCCCTGCACCACTCATGGCTAGGATGGCTAGGTGTTTGGACACCAGACGATCAATGGACGGCGTAAACGCGAGATTTTGGTATGCCACGGTGCCGAGGTCAAGCCCATCTTGCGAGTCAAGTCTGAGGAATCTGCCCAGCGTATCCTCATCGGCACTTCTCACCGTCGCTCCTGGTGAAACTGCGAAGTACGGTCTCACTGTATGACCATCAGACCACAGTCCCAGAACCCGAGCGCTTGCCACAGTGTACTGCCATCTGTCTGTTGGGAATATGGCTCTGAGTGGCTCCCCTCGTGATTGGTATTCACGAACAGCTTCCGCGTGCTGGTAGTACCGATTAGTCCTTGTGAGGTCTTGGATACGTGCAATCACAATGCCGCTTTCTGTGACAACGGACACGAACTCGCCTCTTCTGGCGATGATGTCATTTGGTCCTCCCTCAACGACAAAGGAGAACTCCATCACATTCGGACCCGAGTCTGTGCAGATTACGGTCCCTAGCCGACTTGGTTGCGGGTATTCGTTCATTCTCTAGCCTCCAAATGGGTTTCTCGAACGTCTCTTCTCAAGAGTTGTGTAGGTAAGACCAGATAGGGCCATCAGACGGTCTACGATGAGCTGAGTTTCTTTCAGAGTGATTTTCGCACGAGTATCGGCCTCAAGTATGGGAGATGGAATTCCGTACTCTGGATGCTGCCATGAAAGCGGAAGAATGGCAGCCAACGCTCTGTCGAGTTTCTCGGGCTCAAGGCCGGTTTCAGGGTTCAGGAGCATCTCGATTCTGATAGGTAGATCCTCTGAAGCAGTCTTCAGATACGTAACCCAGATTGAAGAAGCCCACTTGTTGATCTCGTCATCTAGTGAGTTTGAACTGGCTGGAATTTCTGAGGAATACCGGAACGCGAAGGACCGTTCTCCCTCTTCGAGAAACGTGTCAAGGATGTCACAATCACGGGAGTTCTTCAACAACCAACGATAGTCGATTCCCTGCATCTTCTCGAAGATAGATGGATCCCTGAGGATGTGTGGGAGAACATCTCCCATGATGTGAGTGACTCTGGTTGACCGGCTGTCCTTGACGACACCAATGAGGGCAACTCCGCTTCTGATTGCTTTGTTGTACAACTGTCGGTAGAGGGCTTGGACCTCCTGAAACCTCTCATAGGCTGGTGAGCCCGTCTGCGGGCGATCTCGGGGATGATAGAAGAGAGACCCGTCCATGAGAATGAGGTCTGCCTCGAATTCTTCCAGTACAGCTAGGGCCACACGTATCTCCGCCGCAGTCCTCTCCAAGGACGCCAGTTGCTCCAGTTCGAGACCAGAGAGAGTCAAAAGCATGGGCTTCACGACAGGTTCTGGGAAGGGCTCGGGGAAGAACTTCACAGTGGGCCCTTCCTTTGGGCCAAAATGGAAGACTACTGCTATGCCTCGGGTCAGTATGAGGTCCATGGATCGGAACCGTTTTCGAGTGAGGCCTCCGTCTACACCTGCAATGCCAAGTCCGGATAGGTCCACGGGCGCAATAGGCTTCACGAACCTCTTCTCAGGAATATCTGAAGCAATGCCTGGGAATTTCCCTAGGTCTATAGACCCCTTGATCTCTCTTAGTACTCCTCCGAACTCAGTCCTTGTAACCTCGATTCTCTCAATCTGTTCCACGAGCTGAGAGAGCATCCTGTCGAGGTCCCTGTCCACTAGCCATTCCCTCTCACTCTTTTGTATTCGATTGCGGCCCTTATTAGGCCCAAGTAAAGCGGGTGGGGCTGACCAGGCCTTGACCTGAACTCAGGATGGAACTGAACTCCGACCCAGAAGGGATGATCCTTGAGTTCCACTGCATTGATTATCCGTCGGGACGAGTCAAAGGCGGATACTATGAGACCGCTATCCCTCATCTTGTTGAGGTAACGGTCAATGAGATGGTACCTGTGACGAAAACGTTCCCGTACTTTGTCGACACCATAGGTCTTGTGGAGTACGGTTCCCTTCTCGATTACGACCTCATGACCACCCAAACGCATGGTGCCGCCCTTGTCCTCCATCTGTTTCTGGTCGTCCATCAGATCTACTACTGGGTAGAGGCTGTCCTGATCAACCTCTGTCGTATGCGCCCCTTTCCAGCCCATCACCTTCCTGGCAAAAGCGACAGACCCAAGCTGGGCTCCATAACAGATACCTAGGAAGGGTATCTTGGTGCGGAAAGTCACCATGGCCGCACAGATCATGCCCTCAACACCGCGTTCACCGAATCCAGGAGTCAGCAGAACGCCATCGACATCAGACAGGTCTTCAGTGAGGCACTCCTCTGTTGTTCTCTCTTCAGTCTCAATCCACTTGACTTCAACCTCCGCGCCGCAACAGGCTGCTGCGTGTGCAAGAGCTTCGTTTATGCTCTTGTAGGAGTCACCCAGGGTTGTATACTTCCCAGGCATGGCTATGACAACGTGCTCAGTGGGGTTCTTGAAAGATTCAACAATCTCCTTCCACTGAGCTATTTCAGGGTCATGATCATCAAGATGAAAATGCTTCATCAAGATTCTTCCAAGGCCTTCGTGTTCGAAGAAGAGGGGGAGCTGGTAGATGATGGAGATGTCAGGATTCGAAATGACTTGCTCGGATGGTACATTGCAGAAGAGTGCAATCTTTTCCTTGGCCGATTCAGGAAGACGTTTCTCAGCGCGACATATCACGATGTCAGGCTGCAACCCCAAGCTCTGTATTGTACGAACGCTGTGCTGCGTTGGCTTCGTCTTGAACTCGCCGACGGACTTCATGTACGGCACCAAGGTTACGTGAACCATTGCTACTCTCTCACGGCCGACCTCACGAGCCAGCTGGCGCACAGCCTCAAGGAAGGGAGCGGCCTCGATATCGCCGACAGTGCCTCCAATCTCGACCAAGAGGATGTCAGGCGGCGATTTCTCTTCGACAACCTCCCAGATCCGCTGTTTGATTCTGTCAGTGATATGCGGGATTATTTGCACAGTTCTTCCGAGGAATCCGCCTCTTCGCTCTTCAAGGATGACAGACATGTAGATTTGCCCGGAAGTAATGTTCTGCGAGGGGTGTACTTCAAGGCCCGTGAACCTCTCGTATGTACCGAAGTCCAAGTCTATCTCCGAGATTCTGAACTCGACTCCCTCAACTGGTCTGAAGACCCAAGGAGAGTCTGTCACAAAGACCTCACCATGTTCGATAGGATTCAATGTCCCCGGGTCAATGTTGAGGTAAGGATCAATCTTGATTATCCTGACAGAATATCCTCGGAATTGGAAGAGCTTGGCGATGGAGGCGGTGGTGACACCCTTGCCAATGCCAGAGAGTACTCCACCAGTTATGAAGACAAACCTAGTGCTATCCCTTTTGGAACTCAAGTAGAGGCTCACCACGGGCGATTCTATTGGACTGTGGCCGCAGACGTTTGTGGTCGTATAAATCGTTCGATGTCATTCGGCAAGAAGCGCCTATGAAACAGGCTGTACCAACGTGCTGGCACGCATGGCAGCCTGGAAGATATACTCGAATGCGTCCAAGATCCTGTGACCCTGACTAGCGATGCTCTTGAAGACGGGGACAGAGCCCGGAACCTTCAGGTGACGCCGAATCTCCTCTTCCTCAATGGCTCCAGGAATGTCTTGCTTGTTGAGACAAATGACCAGGGGAAGCGGCCTTGTTTCCTCAGCCATGGTGGCCATAAGTTCATTCCAGCTTGTGAGATTCTCGTCCAATAGATGACGCTGAGAATCGGCCATGAACACCACACCATCAGCCCCAACAAGGACAACCTCTCGCGTGGACCGATAGAAGTCCTGGCCTGTCGCAGACCAAATGTGTGCATTCACTGACCACACAGCGCTAAGCGGGAAAGGTATAGTCCCGAAGTCGCAGAACATGGTCCTTCCCACAGTGTTCTCTATGGATGTCAGTTTGTCGCTATAGTCGAAAGCGGAGAAGAGCCATCTTATGGCGGTAGTCTTGCCGCTCATTGCGGGTCCGAAGAAGACAATCTTCAGACCGATCGTTCGATTGCCGTAGTCTATGATCATCCTTGTTCTCTCCTATGCGCCCCACATACTGTCAACCCACGCTCCCAATCCAGAGAGGGCCCCACTCTTCACGCAGTCAGAGAAGTCCTCATGCCACTCTGCCCTAATGAAGCGTATCAGGTCCGGCATCTCACCAGAGTCCCACCCGATAGCCTCGTAGAGGTTGCGTTCAGTGAGTGTAGTTGATGCACCGAGCTCTCTCGCAAGGCGGATTCGTGAGAGGAGAGTGACCGCCCTTCTGGCTGCATGGACATAATTGCTGATTTCCTCCTCGAAGACATCCTGTGTCAGTTTCTCAGACTCATCATCGAGCTTCAGCACTGCCTTCATGATTGCATCAGAAACATTCAGTCCTCTGAGGGATTTGCTGAGAAGACGTCGTATCCTCTCAAGTGATTGCTTCTTCCTTACGAGAATCTTCTCTACAGTCTTCTTCTCCACTGCCAGGCTGCTGTCAGTGCCCGATTTCATGGAGAATTCCATGGATGATGGAGAGCGTACTCTGAGAATCCCGCAGTCTGGCGACTTCTTGAGTACGTGGTCCGTGACTTCTGAAAGGATTCCTTCATCAACACTCATTCCCAGAACTCTGGATCCCAGTGGAATGGCCAAGACCCAGCCATTGAAGTGGGCTATTCTCTCCAGTGCCAACCTCAGGTTTGATGAGAGACCACAGACTACAGTCCGACTCACGTCATAGTCGTGTTTCTCTTCCTCCCAGACAGAAAGAATGTCAGCTTCTGATGTGAAGTCACGCCAGAACATCAGACGAAGACGATGAGGACAGAGAGTGGTTAGACTCTCAGCAATATCGTCGATTAGCTCTATGTCTTCGCCTGCCACGAGCACTGGCATTCTCTCTAGGACTGCATTGAGTAGTACTGGGAACTGGTCTTCCATCAGTTCAATGAGGCTCAGAATGGTATATGTCATGGGTCTTTCCTCGATACAATCAAGCCACTCTCAGAAGATCTTGAGAGCAGTAGTTCCTTCAGCTCATCTGGGATTGCCGGCTTCGCGGCAGATGCGGCCGCTAGCACACGTCTTGTTTCCTCTATGTAGTGTTTGAGCAGTAGACGCATCAGCCCGAGCTTCTGGTTGTCTTTTGCCACCCAGAGACTGAAGACACCGTTCGGGACCGAGTAGATGAAATGCCTACTTGACTCGGTCTCACATAGAACCGTCTGAAGGGAGCTGTTGCGGAGGGTTCTCACCACTCTCTCAGAGGCATCGTGGAGGGCAAAGGACATAGCAGCCAAGCGGTCGTTGGTGAAGCCTTCGAGAGAGACTCGCACACCTCCGCTAAGAGAGAGAAACACCGATTCGATGTTTGGGATTGAGTCATGTACTTGGCGAAGCAAAGCCCTTAGAGTGAGTGCCTGTGATCTATCTAGCGAGATTATCGATCTTGTCATTCCATAGGTTGTATCGCGGCCTTCAGCTACTGCGAAGCCTTGCAGAACCTTCTGGGTTTCTTCGGAGCTGTATGAACGGAGTGGAGGTAAGCGGCCGTCCACGTGCTGACGAAGCAGAAAGGAGAGGCGAGAGAGGCTGTCGTTCATCTCAATGAAAAGCGCGGCCAGATTCACACGAGGCGCCGTAGTCACAGTGAGGAAGTAGTCTGGGTCATTTGGCAACGATGCAAGGAAGACTTTGGAAGTATCCGACTCCATGAGCAAATAGCGAAAGCTCCCGTGAATCAGACGGGCCACTCCAAAGATAGCGCAGGTTGATGATGCGACGGCGAATACTTCCTCCTTGCTGAACCAGACTCCTGCGCTTGCCACAGGAAGCCCATCCTTCTGAATCAGGACAACGTTTTCTACCCCAGTGATAGTCTTGATGTTCTGCAGGGTTTCCGTTAGTTCGTCGCTCAAGAATATTCAGCCCCGTATGGAACGGTTAGGTCAATAGAGCATCCGTTCCAGGGCTATATAATCACCACAGAGGTTACTGCCCGCTACACTCTTACATGTGAATGAGGGCAGTATCGGGAACCTCTTCAAAGACCTCTCTTGCCGCTCGACCTACCTTAGCACGGTGTTTGTCAAAGGTGTAGACACGAATCACATCCAGATAGACCTTCATCATCTCTGCGATGTTGGAGTAGTCTGACAGATTACGTGAGACTCTCCTGCCATCGACGACCTCGAAGATACCAATCTCCATTGGATCAAGTTGATGGATATTGTATGGTACAGAAGGGAGAGTTGGAACATCGACGATCACGTCTTCTTCTGGTACGCCGGCAATTGATGCAATCTCATCTTGAATACTCTCTCTGACACGTGGCTTCGTTAAGACTTTGGACACAAACCGGTCTTCCGTGTGGAGGACTTTCTCGAAAGCTGATTTGTAGAGAATCCTAGAGTCTAGGAGACTCATCATTCTGTGTGCTTCTTCGGCATCATCTGACTCCTTTGGATCGATTCTGCGTACCTTTGATACAAGGGACATGTCGTCTAGCTCGAGAAACTCCTCGGGCGTCTTGAAGCCAGTAAGGGCCAACACACTATCAGCCGCATTAATGAGCTTCACCAGCATCACTTCTACGCTTCTCACGGTCTTGTGGTAGTAGACATTCAAGAACATCTCATATCGAGCGACTAGAAAGGCCTCTAGCGCGCCTCTGGCGGCGATGTCGAACTGCATGATGTAATCTTTGGTGAACTCCAGGCTGTTTATCAGTCTGTGCAGGTCGATCAGTCCGTAGTTGACGCCGCAGTAGAATGAGTCACGAATGAGGTAGTCCATCTTGTCTGCGTCCACTTGACCGGCTACAATCCCACTGACCACCGCATCCTTCTTCGTCTTCCGGCGACCTCTGACCAAATCAGCTATTCGTTTCTTGGAGATTCCACCATCTCCCAAGATGTCTGCTAGCTCACTGGTGAGAATGATCCATTCAGTCACATCCTCGTGATTCCAACCACGGCTTTCCAGCAGGGACTCCTCGAAGACATGGCTGAATGGACCATGACCCACATCATGCAGAAGTCCGGCGATTCGGACCTCCTGAAGTACATCGTCGCCCAGCCCAAGTTGCTTCAGCAGCCTCTGCGCTGTCAATCCGGCGACGTACATCGCTCCGATGCAATGAGCAAAACGAGTATGCTCGGCAGTCGGATAGACAAAGTGGCCGCCAGAGAGTTGCTTAATCCTTCGCAGTCGTTGGTATGTTTCCGAATCGATTATCTTGGCCTCGATATCGGAGAGTCCAATGAATCCGTGAATGGGGTCATTGATTTCCATTGTGAACTCCATAAAGAAGGGCTCCTCTATTTTGATAACAGCGGTTCGAATTGCCGAACCCGCCGAATAAGCTCCTCGGCCGAACTGATCTCAGATACGCACAGGGGCAAATGAATGCTATCAGCAATCTTCACAGCCAGAGGGTCCAGTTCCTTAACACCCTGAAGCACTACGACAGCGGGCTTCACTGCTGCTGATGTGCCAATCTGACTGCTCTTAATGGCCACCATAGGGGAACGACCAGTCGTGACATTGGTAAGGATTGCACCCCGCTGAGTCGTCCCTCCGTACAGCTTCAGAAGCTGCTGTGGAGTTAGGCTTACTATTGCCTTTACGCTGTCAAGAGCAGTATAGCCGTAGATGTCACGGTCTAGTAGGTTGGGGTGGGTAAGGATTCTGCATTCCAGATGTTCGGCTAGAAGACGAGCTGGGACAGGAACTCCGAACTCCCTGCTGTCGAGAATCGCATCTGACGTGATCTCAGGATCTATGAGTTTCTCCAACGCCATGGCTACTCGACCTCCCTCTGCTGCATCCATCTCAATGAGGCCTTCCACGAATCGCTTGATAGTTTCTACTCTTGGCGACTTGCGACGACCGCTCTCATAATCGCTTATCACGGACGGAGAAACACTCAGGTGCTTAGCCAGGCTCTTCTGTGATATATGGAATCTCTCACGCCAGCTCCGCATCACGGAACCTGGGTCGCTCTCAGCAAGACAGATCTCTCCGGCCATGGCCTCTGCGAGCCGTTGAAGTGCCTCACTGGACTCCATGCGCATTCTGCCAGTCAGGATGTAGATAAGAATTGTGCACACGACGAAAATGGATTCGTTCTGTGTCGATGCAGTGAGCCCAACTCGTACCGAAGAACTCAAAGAGCTCGCACTCTCTCTTCTCGAAGGTTCAATAGATGTACTTCGTGTTTCTAGTAGGAACTGCAGGATCCGGTAAGTCCCTGCTCACATCATCTCTGGAGAAGTGGCTGATAGGGTCAGATCTCAGTGTGGCTGTTGTGAATCTTGACCCGGGAGTCGATTCTCCGCCCTACACTAGCGACGTTGACATCAGAGAGTATGTCGACTACGGTGAGATAATGGAGTCATTTGGGCTGGGACCGAACGGAGCCTTGGTTGCATCCCTTGACATGGCTGTCAGCCAAGTGAACGATCTTCGAGATGAGATTCTGGAAACGGAAAGGGACTACGTACTAGTTGATTGCCCAGGTCAGATGGAGCTCTTCGCGTACAGAAACTCCGGCCCCCTCATGGTGTCAGGTCTGGCAGCGGGTGATACAGCAGTCTCGCTTTATCTATTGGATGCAAACATCTCCCGAACTCCCTCCGGATATCTCTCGTGTATGCTTCTTGGAGTGTCCTTGGGCATTCGATTCGGGCTTCCTCAGTTGAACATCCTGAGCAAATCCGACATCCTAATGGAGGAAGAGATTGACGAGATTGTGCAGTGGGGCGAGGAACCTTACCTTCTTGAGGGGGCGCTAGATGGCACCGCAGAGGGAATCAAGAGGGAATACTCCAGATACATCCTTGAAATGCTGACAAACCTTGGCAGTCTTGCGGGGGCAATTCCGGTTTCTGCTAAGGACATGAGTGGCTTTGATACGGTCTATGGTGAATTGCAGAGAGTTTTTTCCGGAGGGGACAACCTCTACGAGTAGTGATTGGTCTTTGAGATACTGTGTGTATGTCTCAGGTGAGCATGTCGAACTGGCAAAGGCGGAACTTGAGGCAGTCTGTAGACTTCTGATCTATGATATTGATATCACTTGGTATGGGAGGCTGGCCGTACTTGACTGCACGGCCAATCCACTCGGGTTCATCCTAGAGAGGGCGGCCTTGGTGCAGGAAGGGGGCATCGTCCTTGGTGAAGCTCCTTCACCGGATCTGTTGGTAGACACAATCTCCGAGGAAGTATTCAGACAGCATGTTCCAGGGAAGAAGACATTCGCCATACGGCCACAGGCGCTCGAAGGTGGGCTTCCTCGAAACGAGCGTGTCGGAGTGGAAACGGAACTGGGAAAGCACATTCAGGGTCTTCTGGGCCTTGAAGTGAGCCTGGACAATCCTGCTGCGTTGCTTAGAGTCTTCATTCATCCGAAGACCACAATCATCTGCGATTCTGAACCCTCTGTGCTCAGACGGCTCTTGAGAGGCAGGGAACCCGGTAGGAAGCCGTTCTTCCATCCTAGCATGATGAATGCAACCCTCTCGCGAGTGATGTGCAACCTTGCAGGTGTGTCTGACGGCGGCACTGTACTGGACCCCTTCTGTGGTGGTGCTGGAATACTATGCGAAGCCGCACTTCTTGGAGCCAGGGTAGTAGGTGTGGACTCTCAATGGAAAATGCTGGTCGGTGCAAGAGTCAATCTGTCCCAGGTCGAAGCAGACTACCTTCTCGTTCAAGGCGACGCCCGGAGCTGTCCAGTGATTGCATGTGATGCTCTCGTAACGGATCCACCCTATGGAAGAGCAAGTTCAACGAGAGGTCTTCACTCACTCGACCTAATCACTGGGCTTGTCAGAAATCTAGACTCGATTGTCCGACAGAGAGGTGAGTCGACATGCATCTGTGGATCGCAGAAGATGGGACTGTCGGAAGTCATCCGAGAGGCCGGGTTCACTATAGGACGAGAGATTGGCATTAGGGTCCATAGCGGCCTTGTTCGTGAAGTTGTCACCGTCGTGCTCTAATTCATCACGACTCTGCCATCCTCGGTTGGGGGCACAAACCAGTTCATGAATGAGTTGAACTCAGTTTCCGATTCCGCCCTGAACTCAAGCAGGATAGATCCTAGTGGCGGAGTCTCAATGGAGTCATCGAGAAGTCGGACTCGCCCCTGCAAAGCCGCTTGTTTGTCGAACATGAGGCGAGACGTGTTTTCAACCCGATTCCTCTGTAGTCTTGAGCGGACTGCGTCGATTATTCTCCTGTCATGAATAGCTTGGCGCAACCCTCCAAGAAGGCCTGATTGATTCAGAGTCCCATCCAATCTGACGACTTCGCCGTCATCTGCATGGGAGAGCTGTATTCTGCCAAGAATGGACTCTATCGCTCTTGAAACCCTCTGCATGTCCTCAGTAGGATAGGCAACGCTGTGGATACGGACCTGCAAGTCAGGCCAACCTCTCTGTGAGCCTGCTCGCTTCCAAGCGAAGCTGTTCTAGACTCGAGTCATTGACTATCATGATCTCGCTGAGTGCAATGACTCCACCAAGACCGACTGATATCTCGCGTAGGTCACGCTCGCGGAAGTTCTGCCAGGAGGGGGGTGCGTCATCCCGGTTCCTGCAACAGAGGCGTTCGTACCTTGTCCTAGGAGCTGAGTGAACGCAGATGATTATGACTTGGTCTGCATTTTCCTCAAAGACCTCAACTTCTGCGATGCTCCTACATCCCTCGATGACTACAGTATCGCCTTGAGTGATCTTCAAGTCCTCGACACAGCGTTTCGCAACTGCGCCAGGCCCGTCAATCTCTCTTAGTTCGAGCATGATCCTTCTCGTGTTCTCGGGACTGGCCTCCAAACCTCGTCTTCGCGCTTCGTCGCGAATAACATCTCCCATGATGATTGTCTTGATGCCTGCACGCCTGAAAGCGTCTGCGACTTCGCTCTTTCCTGCGCCAGGCATCCCGGTGACGATTATCAGTTTCATACTAGCACCCTGAAACTAGATTGAGTACTCTGGTCGACGCGGAGTCTTGATTGACGCCAGAACACGACGAACTGTATCTTCGGTTATCAAGGATTCCCCGCTGCATATGGCTTCGTGTAATGATTCCTTCAGTACTCGGTCTCTAAGGTCGCGCCCTGAGAACCCTTCTGTGATCGCGGCGATGCTCTTCAAGTCGGCTTCTATCGGGATTGGAAGTCGACGTGAATACATCTCCAGAATCCCCAGCCTTTCTTCTATGCTCGGTAGTCCGAATTCGAAGACGCTATCAAACCTGTTGCGAATCGCGGGGTCAATAAGAGCTAATGCATTGGTTGCGCCTACCACCACAACGCCGGACTCCTCGCTAGTCCTGTCAAGTTCCCCAAGAAGCGATGTGACAACCTCTGAAACGTCACCACGGATTGATTGAAACGACCTGGCAAGTCCAATCGCGTCAAGTTCATCGATGAAGACTATACTTGGAGCTCTCAGGCGGGCGTTTTCGAAGAGCGCGTTGATTCTACGTCCTCCATCACCCACGTGAACGCCGATGAGGTCTGAGGCCTTAGCGAGGAATATCTGAGCGTTTGCCTCACTGGCCACTGCCTGAGCAGTGAGAGTCTTCCCTGTGCCGGGGGGCCCATGGAAGAGAATAGCACGCGGGGCCCATTCACCGAACTTCGAAGGCTCTGCCAGGTACTCAAGGACAAGCCTGCATTTCTTCTTCACAGATTCATGTCCGACTACATCCTCCAGAGCAATCTTCGAGGGAATGTTCGCAGCACCCGCTTCGAGTGGAGACGCGAGAATAATCCTAGTTGCCTTCGTGATAATCGACTCCTGAGGTTCTGCATCCACTACTTGAAAGGCAAAATCAGGAATGATGTATCGGTCGAAGAGATAGAGACCCGGGCGTACGACACTGCCCATCCACTGCTCTCGAGCATAGTCGGCGAACAAATCCTCGTTGTCCACCTCAAGACCCATCTGCTTGGGATCACCCCTCAACCTAAAGGGATAGCCGACGTCTCTGACGACAACCTGTCGTGCGCTGGGGAACTCTAGCCCCCTTCTCCGGGATGTCTTCTTAGTGGATCCCCTTGACGCAGGAGGTACTTCCACTGGAGCGTCTTTGGGCTTCGTCAATGTGTCATTCTGTCTCCGCTGCCTCCTTCAGGATTTGTCCTTTAAGACTTGCTTTTGAGGTGTATTGGAATGCCATGCCATCATTAATACGCATCCGGTCTGTGAGAGCAGGCTGGGTGAGGATGATTAGCAGCGACATAAGATCGTTCCTCAGCGTCAACATTACTGATAAGGAGATTCTATCAGGACTGAAGACGGTCCAGGGGTCCCTCGACTTGCGAGCCGCGAAACTCAAGCTAGTGGAACCAGAGAACATCCATTTCACGCTCCGCTTCCTTGGAGATATCACTCTTGGTCAGAAGGCTGAGATACAGCAGTGCCTTGACCAGCTGAGCTTTGACAAGTTCTCTGTAGGGATTAGCGGTGTTGGAGCATTTCCTAACGTGCACAGACCAAGAGTAATCTGGATTGGTGTGAGTGAGAACCAGGGACAGATGGTCTCACTCAAGATGCAGATTGATGACATGCTGAAGACCACTGGATTCAGTCCGGAGAAACAACGATTCACGCCCCATGCAACGATAGCGAGAGTTAGGTATGTGGAAAATCGAGAGAAGCTTGCAGTCAATCTTCAATCCCTGTCTGAGACCGTGTTAGGACAGATGTCAGTCAATTCAGTTCATCTGATGAAGAGCACTCTGACTCCAAGGGGCCCAATCTATGAAGTGATGTGGAGCAAGCATGGGTCTCAGCCGTGACCCGAACAAGAAGAAGATGGTGGGCCGGGGGCGACTTGAACGCCCGATCTCTTGCATTCTAGGACTGATGACCATTGTCATCAGTCACCCCAAGCAAGAATCATACCAAGCTAGACTACCGACCCTTGCATGCTGACCTTATCTGTGTCAGACGCCTTTGCGTATCTGGAACCGAAAATAAACGTTGCCACTCAGGACCGCAGTATCGAAGATGGGTATTCTTGGAACATGTGTTCGAATCACTTCACATTTATCAGGGACAAGGGCGCAGGTGTAGATCAACAGGACGTGAGCCTCTTGGTCACAGGTCTCGTATTCCACAGTGAGTTCCTAAAGCATGAGATGTCTCTTGGTCATCCTGAGAGCCCAGAAAGACTTCGAAGCGCAATGAGTGCTATCGAGGCTACTGGTCTCGTCGAGAAGGGCATCATTCAGCTTCATGAACCCGGGATTCCGACGATGGACACGATTTACAGACTCCATGATCGTGAATACGTTGAAGGAGTACGCACGAAGTCTGAGATGGGTGGAGGCTTCTATACCTTGGACACGTCCGTGAACAGCCATTCGTATAAGGCCGCTCTGCTCGCCGCAGGGGGAGCATCCATGGCTGTAGATAGAGTCATGGATTCAAGTATAGAGAACGCGTTCCTGCTCTGCAGACCCCCTGGGCATCACGCCGAGAGGCAACGGGCCTTCGGTTTCTGTTTCATAAACAACATCGCAGTTGCAGCCCTGCATCTTCTGGAGAAGCATGGCCTGAACAGAGTAATGATTGTGGATTATGATGCTCATCACGGTAACGGCACTCAGAACGCCTTCTACTCGGACAGCAGGGTGCTCTACGTTGGACTTCACCAAGATGGAAGAACCCTCTTTCCTGGGTCTGGATTCCCAAACGAGATTGGCGAGAAGGAAGGTAGAGGATACAATGTGAATCTGGCTATGTATCCGGGCGCAGGCAATTGGTCCTACGGTCAAGCCTTTTCGAGGGTCATAGAACCTCTGGCGGAGTCCTTTAGGCCACAGTTCGTGCTTGCCTCGGTAGGATATGATGGACACTACATGGATCCGCTCACATCACTGGGCCTTACATCAACAGGATTTGCCTCGATGAATTCGAAGCTGATGGAAATGGCCCAGAGACATTCACGAGGGCACCTTGTCTGTACTCTCGAAGGTGGCTACAATCTCGATGTGATGGCTATGGGATCGGCCAATCTTGTTGAACAGCTGTCAGGATCCGAGGTCACTAGCTATCAGGACTCCTATGAGGAAAGCGATACGAGTATGAAACATACAGAGTCCCTTGTGACCTATCTTGAGGAAACAATTCCTCTGTTGCAGTAGAACCCTAGGAGAAGTCTTCCAGAAGAGTCTGAACTGAATCAACCTCATCGTCGTCTTCGGCGTCCAGAAATGGCTCGACATGGTCTAGCTCGACTTCGATGCCGAGCTGCTTCTTGATAGACTTGGCCACTACCGACCCGATAGTTGGAACTTTCGCAAGCTCCCCGGCGGGTGCGCGATGCAGATCTGCAAGGCTTCTGTAGGCGTAGTTGTGCAGCATCCTTCCGCGAATCCTTCCTATGCCTCTTAGTCTGACTAGTTCAAGTAGCTCGGTTTTGACTCCATGCTTCAGTCGCAATCTCAGATTCTGAAGAACCTGTATGTGTCGTGTGAAGCCTGAAACCCTAGCAATCTCAGCAGCTGCATATGCAAGCCACTCTCCTGATTGCACAAACCTATGAACATCGCCCATGCCCACGCCGAAGTACTCAGTCAAGTCCCTATCGGACTGCTCTGAAATCCATCCTAGTAAGATCCGCGCTGTCTTCACCTCACCGAGGAACCCCGAGTAGGGATAGAGCGGATTGTCGTCAGGTGGCTCAATCAAGAAGTCGTCCAAGTTGTCATCGACAAAGAGATCGTAGTCCTCTGCTTCGGTCCTGGTGACATAGGATTTGGGCTGGTCAGGGGCATGGCAAAAGAGATGGAGAAGCCCTAAGATCGTTGGCTCTTCTGTTTCAGAGAGAATGTTTCGAAAGAGGAGAGCCGACTCGGGGTCAATGTAGAGCTGCGATGTACGCCTTCCGAGTGCGGTTGCAGACAGCTCGCCATCCTGATTGGTGATGAGCTCGCCCTCGACAAGGAAATCCAGAGCTAGAGTGATGTAGTCATCGATATCTCTTGGTTCGAACTGGTGCGCAAAGAATGTTGACGAAATCAGATTGTCTATCTCTCTGCGATTCCGTGTCATGTCTGACGCAATAGATGCAAGCAAGTGAGAACGTACAGCGGAGGGCGACGCAAGCTTGGACACGATCTCCTCAGGTCCAGACAAGATGTAGTTATCGAGAAGGTCATCCTTCTCAGAGTCGCTCCTGGCAATGAGCACTGCCTCTCCGTAAGTGTCGTACTTCGGACGGCCCGCTCGGCCGGCCATCTGTTTGTATTCAAGAACAGGGATGGGATAACTGCCTAGGTTTTGCTCAAATCGGCGGTAGTCACGGATGACTACACGGCGGGCGGGAAGATTAACGCCAGCCGCCAAGGTTGGAGTGGCTACAATCACCTTGAGCATGTTGGCCTTGAATGCATCTTCAACGAGGGCTCGTTCCGAATTGTCAAGACCTGCGTGGTGGAAAGCTGCGCCGTTTGCTACGACACGGGCTAGCGTTCTTGATGCCTCTGGCACAGACGGTCCCGCAGACATCTTCTTGGCAATCTTGGTCAGCTGAGGCAGAGCATTCTCACGAAGGAATGGGCGTAGGAAGCGGGCCAGCTTCTTGGCTACTGACACTGTCGATCTTCTGCTTGACACGAAGATGAGTACCTGCCCATCCTCCTCAAGAGTATCACATACAACGTCTGCAAGCTCCTCTCTCCTCTTGAGAGGAATCTCTCGTTTCTTTCCATTGTAGAATGTGATTTCACCGTCTAGGTAGACGCCTTCGTTCAGAGGGACAGGTCTCCAATCACTCTTCACAAGTCTTGCATCTAGCCACTCTGCAATGCGGTCGGCATTGGATATTGTCGCACTAAGCGCAACGATTTGGACATTGCTGAGTCTCTGTGAAAGCTTCGCCAGGACCATTTCCAGTGTGGGTCCCCTACTGGAATCGTTGACGAGATGGATCTCATCCACGATTACGATGCCAACTTCGTCAATCCAGTCAGTCTTGTGTCTGACAAGCGAGTCTGCTCTCTCGGTCGTGAGTATCACAATATCAGCATCACGAAGCCTTGTGCCAGGAGAATCGTAGTCGCCTACGGACATAGCAACCGTTATGCCCAGTTCTTCGTAGCCCTTGAAGTCTTGATACTTCTCACGGGCCAGAGATTTCAGCGGCACCAGATACATTGCCTTCCCCTTGCCCTCGAGTATTGACTTCAGGATGCAGATTTCTGCGACAAGGGTCTTCCCGGAGCTAGTCGGTATGGCCAGAACAAGATTCCGCCCCTCCAAAACACCGGATTTCAGAGCCTCTGCCTGGGGCGGGAAGAGCTCTTCGATGCCGTTCTTCTTCAGATAGTCGACTATTCTCTTGTTGATATCTATCTCATCCACACGCATCTATTTGCTCTCCGACGCCATCACATTGTCTCACGCACACGCCGTATCTTTCCGGGCTTGGGTGTGTATAGTAGTCCATCATTGACAAGCTTCTGGATTATCTCCTCGGCCTTCTCTCTGGTTATTCCAGCAGAAACCACTCTCTGGATGAGATCATCTCTATCTATGCTGGCTATGCCTTCGTCTTCCATTCCCTCAACGGTCTTGAGAATGACCTGCGAAGATGTTCTCTGTTCTGTGCTCCAGCCGGTCATGACCTTGTAGACATCAATCTGACCTGATTCATCGCCAGCTACTTCAATCAGCGACTTCCTCATCAATCGAACCGCCGCTTCTGCATCCTCCCGAGTGACTTTTGGACGAAGTGCCATCTTGGCTCTCGCCTCAGCTAGTCGTACCAGTGATTCTAGCTGACGAGCTGTGATGGGGATGGCGCCTCCCTCTGCCTCCTTTCTGATATTCACATAGAATGACTCTATGATTTCGACTGCTTCGTCACTTAGTTCGGGGAAGTACCTGCGATTTGCATGACCAATGTACTTCTTGAGCATATCAGGAGGAATGGGTGGTTCTTCATCGGCCCCTTCGTCCTTCGGCTTCATCTGATGCATTCCAAGAATGAAGGAGGCAAGTTTTCTATCCTCTTCTTCATCAATCGTGTCACGGATTATCCAGATTAGGTCAAAACGTGAGAGAATCGTGAATGGGAGACGGATATTGCTTTGCATCGTTTCGTTTGGATCATACCTTCCAAATGTCGGGTTTGCGGCTGCCAGTATTGAAGTCCGCGCATTCAGGGTGGCGACGATTCCAGCCTTGGCAATACTGACGGTATGCTGTTCCATCGCTTCGTGGATTGCTGTTCGATCGTTGGGGTCCATCTTATCAAACTCGTCAATGCAGGCGATTCCTTTGTCGGCCAGTACTAGGGCTCCAGCTTCTAGGGTCATAGCGCCCGTATCTGTATCATGTACCACGGCTGCGGTAAGACCTGCAGCAGTCGTACCCTTTCCTGATGTGTATAGCCCTCGAGGAGCAATGTCAGATACAAACTTCAGTATCTGGCTCTTTCCGGTTCCCGGGTCTCCTATCATCAGGACATTCGACTTCTCACGTAGCCGTGTACCATCGGGTAATCGCTTCTCTCTTCCGCCAAACATGAGGAGAGCAATCGATTCCTTGATGTCAAGGTGGCCCTGAATGGCTGGCGCTATCGATTTTATTATCCTCCGATGGATGTAGGGGTCCTTTGCCAGCTCCTCAATCTCCCTTTCTTCTTCATCTGAAGCCTCGTCCTGCTCGAACTCCTTCTCTGACACCTCAACACCATTAGCCTCAAGGAACACGTTGAATGTTGCCAGTCTGCTGCCTCTTCGAGAGAAGTCAGGTGTAGTCTTCAAGACGCCAGTTATCCTAACGAAGTCCCCAGGTCTCGATATGTCTACGATATCTCCCTCAAGAATCACATCTGCAGAGCGAGGCATACTTCCTGCAGGGAGCTCGTCTGGAGACTCCTGCACACGGACCTTCTGCCAGTCTCTGAAGGTTGATTTCTGTGGAAGAAGACGCAAGGGGGTCTTCTTGTCGCACGTTGGACACAGTGGAGGCTCAGTATATCTTCCCTCCTCTTGGTCCTGGGGTATCTCTGTATCACATAACCTGCACTGGAATACAGCCTGCACGAGCAGAGGTTTGACTTCACTGGCCCTCATCAGAATCCCGCTGACTTGCAGAATCTTCCCAATGTGCTTTGCACGAATTGCCCGAAGCTTGACGAAGTCAGGATAGTTGATGAATCTGGCTTTGATGAACCCCTTGTCCAAAGTGGCAACGTATTCCGGATCGGCAATCTTGAGAGCCGAATGCAAAGCGTCAGATGCCATGTTCAGGAAAGCAGTCGGATTCTGTCCCGCGAGGCTGGTAAACTCATTGTCGAAAGTCATCAGATCCTGAAAATCAATTGTCAGAGAGGTTCTGTCATCTATCGACATCTGTTCGATTTTCGTCCAGTATACCTTGCTACCCTGTTCATCCTTGTATGTCCTCAGGAATTCCTCTATGCGTTCTTGGGGGTCCTCATACTCTGCCATTGTCCTCAGCCTCTAGTACTACGATGAACGACCTCTGCTAATGTGCACCGATTCTTCTGTTCATTAGTCCTTGTATTTAAGGGCACTAACATGGATACACTATCCCACGATGTATTGGCGCCATCCTGACAAGAGGGATGTCAATTCCTCGCAAAGCCACTGCTCTTCGTACGTCATCTGCTCCTTCTTGTCCTTGAATGCTCTGGCCTTGGCGATTGTCAGAATCTTTGAGAGTCGTGTTTCTGCAAGGAGGGATGCAAGGTTCTGTAGCTTCTCTATCTCTTCGAATCTTCGCGGGTCCATGGATGTCTTATCGCTCTGCAGGCGCAGTAGCTTCCTACCTATGGCTGCATAGAGAAACGGGTTGAAGTCCTGAAGCTGCCTATGCTTTTCCTCTTCCCTGTTGAGATTTTGAAGGCGTCTGAGAGATTCATGTGCGTGAGCAGGTGCAATTTCCACTCGATCATCTACTAGGAGCTTCTCGATCACCCAGTTTGGCAGATAGGATCTGTCACCCTTCTTAAAGGGGCCAACTCGCTCACCAGCTAGCGAAATCGCTTCTACTGGCTTGAGGAATATGCATTCTCTTGAATCGTTAAGGAAAAGCATCTCAAACCGACTCATCATGCGTTCAAGTTCGCTGACTATCCTCATGGCTGTGCACTCATGATAGACATTGGGGGGAGATAAAGCCGTTTCTCTCAGTTCGCGAGCCGAATAGACAACGGGGCGGACAACAATTTAAGAGGCCAGAGGAATCTCCGCAGACTGACTAGCATCCAACAACTACGAGCAGAAGGGTATCTCTAATGGAACTGGATCTTTGGACAGAGAAGTACCGGCCGCCCACATTGGCCGACATTATCGGTCAAGAATCAATCATTGAGAGTCTACAGAAGTTTGTCGAGACGAGGGCGGTTCCTCACTGTCTCTTTGCCGGACCACCTGGCACGAGCAAGACAACTGCAGCCATGGCTATGTCCAGAGACCTATTCGCAGATTCATTCAGCAGGAACTTCATGGAACTCAATGCGAGTGATGAGAGAGGGATTGACGTAGTACGCAATCAAATCAAGAACTTCGCCAGAACACTTCCAGCCGGTGGAGCTCCCTTCAAGATACTCGTTCTTGATGAAGCAGACCATCTTACCGCGGATGCACAGCACGCATTGAGACGAACCATGGAATCCTATGCCCAGTCCTGTCGTATGGTTCTAATCTGCAATTACTCAAGCAGGATAATACCACCAATCCAATCAAGATGTGCGGTATTCAGATTCTCAAGGCTAAGTGATGCAGACATAACCCAGAGGCTGAAGTACATAGCGAAGAATGAGGGAGTCAAAGCCAATGCAGCAGGGATTACTGCAATACTCTATCTCTCAGAAGGAGACATGAGGGCCGCGATTAATCTGCTTCAAGCGGCCTCCTCTGCAAGCAAGGAGGTCACCGATGAGATAGTCTTCTCGATTTCGGGGAGAGCGAACCCCGAATCGATAAGGGCAATGCTTCTTGAGGCCAGAGGCGGGGAATACCTCAGATCACTTGAGTCGCTGAGGAGCCTGATCTATCAGCAGGGTGTGTCACCTGTGGACTTGGTCCGTCAGATTCACAGGGAAGTGCAGAACCTCGATCTTAGCTCAGATGAGAGCATGGAGGCCATTGAGAGAACCGCAGAGATTGAATTCCGTGTTGGCGAGGGGGCAGACGGAGAAGTGCAGATTTCATCGCTTTTGGCACACTTAAGTCGGGGTAGTGGCACTTGACGGAGAGAGGCGACCTTCCTTGGCCTGAGAAGCACAGGCCGCAGAGTAGAGAAGACCTAGTCGGAAACACAGATGCGATTGATTCTCTGAAGACATGGATGGCATCTTGGGAAAAACGAGTACCCAAAAACCGAGCCGCCCTACTAGTTGGGCCACCGGGTACTGGCAAGACTGCATCTGTCGGGGCTTTGGCCATTGATTTGGACCTAGAACTGGTCGAATTCAACTCGAGCGACAAGAGGAACAAGGGCGCGATTGAAACATTGGTCTGGCGAGCTGCCTCGCAGCAGACTCTGGATGGTCGAGGGAGAGTCATCCTTCTTGATGAGGTGGACGGACTCTCGGGAACTAGCGACCGAGGAGGAGTCAGTGCGATTCTAAAAGTGATCAAGGAATCGATGCACCCCATAATCATGACAGCGAATGACCCTGAGAGTCCTCGGTTGAAAGACCTGTATTCGGTATGTGAGGTCTTCGTTTACAGACCCATTGAACATGATGAAATCGTGGGCGTGCTCAAGATGATTGCTTCAGGTGACAGCGTCTCAGTATCATTAGAGGCTCTTGAGCGGATTGCCGACGGAGCAGGAGGAGACCTTCGTGCCGCGATTTCTGACCTTGAAACACACGTCAAGCGAGGCAATCTCGATGATGTTCTAAGGACCTCGCGGGACATTCGACATGGTTCAGATGCTACACTGAGGCGCTTCTTCATGTCTGTGGACCCTGCCATCGCGCGCGATGTTCTTTCAGACTCTGATTTGGACTACGACTCGCTCCTTCTCTGGGTGGAAGAGAATATCCACCTCCATTTCTTGGATGTTCACGAGTTGGAGAATGGTCTTGATGGACTATCACTTGCCGATTTAGTGCTTGGAAGAATAATGAATTCTCAGAACTGGAAACTCCTCTCCTATTTCTTCGATTTCATGGCTAGTAAGGTGGCTATGAGCAGGTCAGAAACACCCTTCAGGAAGGTCGAGTATGAAAGACCAAGTTGGCCACTTCTTGTCTGGCAGGGAAGCCGTTCGACGGACAGGGAGGCAGATGCGTTGGCCGCACTTGCAGACAGAGGGTTGGTTTCGCGGAGTCGGGCGAGGAGAACTCACTTGGAAACCATTCACCGACTTGTGAAACTCAATCCGGGTTCCTTCAAGCGCTTCGCTGAGTGGCTTGACGTTGACAAGAAGGCCCTCAAACAGTGAAGTAACTGAAGCTCTCCTCGAGAGTCTCAAGACTGCTGCGAAGGAATGCGATTCGTTTCTCTAGAAGAACTCGGACTCCTCTGAGCGCGTATTTGCTGACTCTGAATCTTATGGGCACTACCGTTTCAACCAGCACCAGCCTCTCTGGAGGCGCTGGAGCTATCCCCCCGGCAATAGAAGTTCTGCTGCCTCGGAGTACGCTGCTGATTGATTCCGGATCTAGCTGATGTGAGCCGATACGTTGAAGCAAGGTTACGGCTTTCCTCACGAACTTCCATAGGAAGCTGGTTCCAAATACGTCAAGATAACGTGCTGCTTCGGTCCGAACTACGGCCATGTTTAGGATGGTTGTCATGGTGTTTCTGTCACCATCAGGTTTTGAAACCAACTGGAAGTTGTGAGTCCCGATGAGTTGATCAATCCCTGACTGGACTCTTCGTAGGTCAAGTGCCTCCCAAGAGTCATCGAGGTAGTATCGGTAGTGCCTCATGAGCGCGCTGAATCTTGGCTGGAAGTCGGCGGGTGCCTCTGTGAGTGCCCATAGAATGATATCATCAGGGAGGTTCTTGTTCAGTTTGTCGAGACATAGATGCTTCTCTGTCGAGATCAGGACCAGTTGCCCAAGACTGTGAACCCCTCTATCGGTTCTGCCTGAGATTCTGACCGAGTGCGAGGAATGGTCTTCGCCGCTCCACTTGGAAGTAGCCCTGATGAGTTCTCCCTGGACCGTTGTCTTGTCAGGTTGACACTGAGACCCATAATATCGGTCTCCAAGATAGAAAAGACGTGCAAGGTAGTCAGTCATGGCTCTCTGGACCCCTATCTTGAATCCCAGAGATTGAACAGATTGCGGATTGACCTGGCCCGTATGTCTTCAATCCTATACCTGTAGATCTTGATTCTGCCGAACTTCTTCTCCTCAACAAGACCAGATGCAAGGAGCACCTCAAGATGTGATTTCGTGGAACTGTGGTTGAGCTCCACCCGTCGACAGAGCTCTGAGATATTCAGTTCGCTTGATGTAGCCAACTCCTTCAGAATCCTCACTCTTCCTTTTGAAGAGAAGAGCTCCTCGATTGGCACGTTGCTAGGATGTTCTCCATTCATATCGGTCACATCATGAGTCATTATCATCAAGCAGGTCTGACAGGAACCCCTCGAGCATATCAGCAGGAACGTCTGAAAGCCCAATGAGAGTGGTCTGTCCTCTCTGGCCAGAACCTGACTTCTTCGTATCAATGACACCGTGAGACGTGAGATCCTGAACCCATTCCCAAATCTGTGTGTGTGATCTGGGTTCTTCATCGTACTCCTCACAGACTGTTTGATACATTTCCTCAACCTCACCCATGGTGACATAGGCACCACGATTCTCTCGCAACTGCCTGGCCGCAGAAAGGAGGAGTATTCTCTGATGAGCAGGGAGACTAGCAAGAACCTCCTTTCGCAGCTCGGGGTGAGTGTCTGCTTTCGCGCGGCGAGCGTAGTCTGGAATGACCTTGGAACTCATGTCGCGGTCTGCTTGCTTCCCAGCTCTCCAAAGAAGCTCGATAGCATATCTGGCATCACCAGGAGCCGATGCAATGTCAGCCACCACTTGGACTGTGTCTTCCATCACAACGTCCTTGCGAAAGGCCATGTCCACTCTGTCGCGTAGGATATCATACAGCGCAATACGGTCATATCTATTGAAGCGAAGCAGATTTCGCTGCAGGGTGCTAAGCGTACTAGAATCGAGAATATCTTCGTCAAGGGGTATCCTGCGCCCTATGCTGATGATTGAAACGCGTTGTCTGGCGTTTAGCCTGTCATCAGTTAGCCGGGTAAGATCATAGAGAATATCTGCGCCTCTCTGTCTGATGAAGTAGTCCAGCTCGTCTAGTATGAGAAGCAGGTACCGATCTTCCTCATCGAGAACCTCTACTAGCATCTGAAGGAGTTCCTCGGGAGAGTGCCCTCGTCGTGGGAACTCTGGTTTGAATTCGCGTAGGGCTCTCAGGAAGACTAGGTATTCCGTCTTGTTGACACGGCAATTGACATGAATTGTGTGAAGTCTGATATTCCGCCTGTCTGCAGCTTGAAACATCTGCTCCGAGAAACGTTTCACTACGGCGGTCTTGCCTGTTCCTACAGGACCCTCCACGATGAATTTGACACTTGTCTGACCAGGAGAGTCGATGAGCGTCTTGAAGTTCTGCGCAAGGGTTCTCAGTTCATTCTGGCGGTGTGGTAGGTTCTCTGGAACATAGTCAATCGATAGGAACTGCTCTGACTTGAAGACACTGCGTTTGCTGAGTTCGTCTTCTACGTAGTCGTGAACCATCGCACTCCGAAACTGTAATTCTAGATTCTGGCTTAAAAGCGTTTGTAGATTGTACGATTAAATGGATGTTTGTGTAGGAGGTGACCGAAAGTATTGGCGAGCTCCTAACTCAAGATCCATATCATCGTCCTCACGGACTCATCGGGGTCATGGAAATCATCACTCGCCACTATCTCTAACTCATTGTGTAGGATAAACCTGACGCAGAAGTGGTGCGGCCGCCGGGATTTGAATTCCCGCGATCCTGGATGAGAGATCGACTCGGGTTAGAAGCTTGGGAAGCTCCGGTCCTGACCATACTAGACTACGGCCGCTGTTTTCGTCATTCGCTCGAGTGGCGATAAAAGACTATCGCAATCCCGCTTCTCATTTTGGGACCTCTAAGAGTATGCTTATCTGAGGCGGCGATTGGCCTTGGCCGGAGCAACGGCGCTATGTCATCATCTGTGAAGAATGTCGTCTTTTGGCAAGGCAATCAGGCGTGTGCGGAGGCTGCAATCCAAGCAGGTTGTAGATTCTTCGCAGGCTACCCCATTACGCCCGCTTCTGAGATCGCAGAGATAATGTCTGTGGAATTGCCTCGAGTAGGAGGTAGGTACGTACAGATGGAGGACGAAATCGGGGCCATATCTGCAGTCATTGGAAGCTCGTGGGGTGGAGCGCTATCTATGACTGCCACGTCGGGGCCAGGCTTCAGTTTAATGCAGGAGAGTATTGGATATGCTGCAATGACAGAAACGCCGTGTGTCATAGTAGATGTCCAACGAGCAGGGCCCAGCACTGGTCAAGCGACGAAGGCGGCTCAGGGCGACTTCATGCAAGCCAGATGGGGAACCCATGGTGACTATGAAGCTGTTGTGATTGCGCCCAATTCTGCTCAGGAAACCTATGAGTTGACAATTCGGGCATTCGCTGTTTCTGAGAGGCTTCGGCATCCTGTAATTCTCCTGTCAGATGAGGTGGTGGCTCATTCGCGGGAGAAGGTGATTGTAGAACGCAAGACCGATGCTGAGATTGCGAGGAGATTTCTGGACAAGAGAGGTAATCCGTTTGGTGTTGTAGATGAGGACGGTCACTCGTTGATGCCGAGGTTCGGGGATGGGCACAATCTCTTGATTACTGGTTCTACTCATGATGAGCGGGGGTTTAGGCGGACTTCAGATCCAGGTATACATGATGGTCTTGTTCGAAGAATCACATCGAAGATACGTGATGCCTCCAAATACCTTGTTGATATCGTATTGAGTGGACCTGAAAGTGCAGAGTGGGGTATTGTTTCATTTGGGTCAACATCGCGGGCTGTAGAGGAGCTGATGTCTGACCAGTCACGGATTGATGTCAGAGCGCTGCGACTCAGGACCCTGTGGCCCTTTCCAGACGAAGAGATTAGGGCATTCTCCAAAACCGTAGACAAGGTTATTGTGCCTGAACTCAATCTCGGTCAGCTTTCTAGAGAAGTCAGTCGATCTGTTGGTGACTCGGTAGAGGTCCTTCCGCTGAACAAGATTGGAGGAGGCCTCATGATTGAACCACAAGAGATTGAGAGGTTGATTGATGGCAGACGCTAGTGAGCTGCCCTCAATCACAATGGACAAGTTGGTTCTCATCCAGACAGTGATTTGAGTAGAAATGCTGACCTGGTGATAATAGGGGCTCGATACAACCACCGTGATATTATGGAGACCGGGGCCTACATAGGAAGGAAGTGGAACTGACTGGCTTTCATTAGGATTCAGGAGACCTGAAACATAGAACGGTTCCACTTCGTTGTAGAGAAGCAGGGAGCAGACCACTGAATCCACAGTTTCATTCGAAGAGTCTAGGACAGTCAAGTTGAATCCCAATTCCTCGGAGTAGAAGGCCTCTCCGAAGACGGCATCTAAGGTCATGAATCCTATCAAGAAGAACGTGAGATTCGCTCCACCGGTAACTGAGTAGAATTCTGTCTTAGGAGTAATGGAAAGTGTGTGGGAACCGACTGACACGCCATCTTCTAGGTCGTGGGTCAAAATCGCTGTTTCTCCTGGATTCACCGTCAGTGCAAACGACACTTCGCCCATACCGTCATCGAGTTCTAGGAGAATCGGCTGATTCCATCCGACTTCCTCGGTAGCAGTTACGTTGAATCGAAGGAGGCCGCCTTCCGTCACGTTTGGAGACTCGACACTGGTCTGCAGGACCACGCTGTTCGGCAAGAGTGTGAGAGGTATCTGAAGGATTGCCATTTGGTATTCGGAATGGTTCGCCGTGACGGTCAGATTATGGAGACCGGGTGCAAGTCGAGCTGGAATCCAGCTGGAGTAAACGCCACCTCCTTCGTGAGTCATCGGGCCATAGTCAGAAGTGGTATTCCAGCCTACACTGCTTCCAATGACAGGAACGCCTAGAATGTCAGTATGTGCGACTTTGACAAGGATCGTGTCGAAAATGGTACCATCTGGTGATTGGCAGTGTGCCGACTCGGGAGATTCGGCGACGTTCAGATAGGATGCCTCAGGAATGACTGTGACCGGGAGTGTGGCATTCAGTTCGAGGAAGTCATCATTCGCCTCTGTATGTATCGTCAGTTCATAATCGCCGGGTGGGCCATACGATTCGTCCCAGCTGACGTTCGTAAGCCCCTCAGGTGTAACAGTTTCGTTGAGTAGTGCTACAAGTTGACCTTGGTCATCTCGAATGTGAACAGTGGCAATGCCATCATCAAGTGTGATGTCTGGAGTATGTACGCTTGCTACCTTGAACGTGAGCGTGGTATTCGTTCCATGGTTGACTGTCATCGATGAGAGAGGTATTGCTGTGAGATGTCCTCGAGTAATAGTGACTTCGATGTTTCTTCCATCGCTCTCTGAGATTGTGTCGTATATCTCTGCATTGAAGATGGCATACCCCTGCGTACCCGTACTTCCCGGAGACGTGTCGTCTGGATGTAGGACATAGCATGAATTGAAGACACGTAGTTGTGTTGACGGAGTGACATTGTATTCTTCAGCAAAGACTGGGCCTTGATCTGAAACGAAGCCGAAAGTTAGCCTGCACCAGCCACTGGTTCCGAAGTCCGCTATCAGACTTGCAGCCATGTTGACCGTTTCGCCAACTTCGTAGACCAGCTTGTCGGTTTCAAAGTCCTGCAAGTCGAAGTAGTAGGCTGCTGCAGGAGTCACTAGCAGAGGGGTCATAACGAGAAAAGCGACGAGTGCGGCAATGTGTCTTGGCTTCATACGACGCTGTCACCGAAGGAAGGTATGGATGCTCCCTAAAAAACGACCCAACGCTGTAGCGACAGGGTTAAAACGAGATGCCTGGCCAAGACCATAGGGCCCACTTTGGAGGCTTGTCAAAGATGGTTGTCAGGCTAAAAGACAGTAAGATAGACTCTATTGAAGAAACTGAGACCAGGAGACTGAAGCTGGTCAAGCTGTCATCGAAGAGCGAGGGAGCTGCTCTGACGATTGAGTTACCGGATGTGCTTTGCACTGGAATGGCCGCCAACCAGAATGTGGGTGTAGTTATCGATTCAAAGCCGATATCTAAGGGAAACTCCACCAAGCTGTATGTAGAAGGGACCGTTTTCAAGAAGAATGACTCGGAGAATCTTGAGATTGTCGGGTCAATTGGAGGCCTTAGACTCATTCTTAATCTGAGCAAAGCCACGCCCGTGCAGATCAAGACATTTGAGTCTGATAGGTTCTATCTTGCTCTTAACTAGAAGCCGACTTCTGCTGATTACTTTCGGCCACCCCCCTATCTGACTAGGCTGCAGATAGCCTTTCATGAGACCTTAGTGTTTGCCTGGATGAACTGCATCTTCCGTTGGATGTACAAATCTCATGTGAAATCCAGTTAGGAAGGATTACGCACCTTTTACTGGGTGTGGTTCTTGACTGATGGAACATGTGAATACCATCACCAGACAACCTCCAAGTCTTGTTCAGATTGTGGAGGATTCTTGGTGATAAGTCGTGGGCATATTGTCTGCGCAAATTGCGGTCTAGTCATCTCCAGAGAATACGTTCTGCCAACATACCAGATGGGAGAGGAACAACAAGCTGGCTCTCCTGAGGCGACGATGTATGTATCTCTAGGAAACCGAATGCATATTGTGGATGGTCTTGGGAGCTATATCGGCTATCACAAAGATCGCTACTTCCAAGATGCCAGCGGACAGACTCTGTCTGCTCGCAAACAGAAGAAGTTCAAGAGACTAAAGACCATCTATAGTACCCGAATCAGGATTGGAAAGAACGAGGCGAAGTATAGAGCTTTGCGAACACTGAATCATGTTTCCAAGCTCCTGATGCTGACTGAGCAGGTTCGAGACAGAACTGCGTATCTCTACAAGAAGGTTTCATCTGATACCTCAAACGGTATCAAGAATAACATTCTGCTCATGGCGGTCTGCCTCCTTATGGCTGTAAGGGAGTTCAGGGAAGATGCGCCTATTACGCTGGAAGAGATAGCAGATGTCTTCGAGAAGTGTGGTCATCGTGTGAATGTGAGAGCCATTGTACGAGAAGCTCTACGGCTCAGGTCTCTGACAGGTCACGTGCCAAGCATTCGCAAGCCGGAAGACTATGTTCCAAGGGTTCTGTCGATGCTCATGAATTCCTCGAAAGTTCTGAGCAAGATCAAATCACGTCAATGGAAACCAGATGAATACGAGAATGCTCTAAGAGACTGCCTTCTGGACGTCTTGAAGATGATTCCGGCCTCGAAAAGGGGAGGACGAAATCCGTTCATCTTCACAGTGTCGGCGGCCTATGCAAGTGATAGGCTAATCGCAGTACGTCACAGAAAACGTGCGGTATTGACACAGAAGCTCACATCAACTGCTACTGATGTTGCCGAGTATAGCATTCGGGACCACTTTGGCATGATCAAGGGATTCGTGGAAGCACCTGAAGCTGTACACTAGCCAGTCCTGAAGTATAAGGAGTGGTGAGTTGCTTGTGGGTAAATCCTGCCGTTGTTTCCTGTGATGTTTCGGATTGTAGTATGTGTGAGAAGCACGAAGAATCGCCTTGCTGGGAGAAGAAAAGGAAGACAGATGACTGCGGGTCTTTGGTGATAGTAGAAGCCGAGAGGGGGTTCATTCACATTTGCACAGGTACCGAGTACGTAACTGGGCATCCCTCGTTGTGCAAGGAGGGCTGGGAATCTATATTCCTAGGAAGTGATGGTTGCATCAGTGCTACTGCCCACAAGGTAGTAGGCCTTCATATCGTTGGACCATATCTTCTCGTCTTCCAAGAGATGTCCTCTCAGGAAGAGGTGATGTTTCAGAGCTATCCGTTGGTCAGGACTCCGCTGGAGCACTCGCTGTTGAGCCGTCTGATTGACAACGCGACGATGCCCTTTGGAGAGATAAGTTCCGCACGTGAGGGGCTGACGGATCAGCTCAATCGAATTGCGGATCATGTTGCGAAGCATATTCGGAATACCATTCCCGAAATGACAGATGAAACTCAAGGTCGACTCTCGGAGATAGTTGCTCATCGTTCCTCGGTACTTGGACCTATAATTCCGATTCTCATGGATGAATTGACAGAGGAAGTGTTCTTGGATAACCCTGGAAATGCATTCTACTTCGACCACCAAACTCACGGAAGATGCACAACCTTGCTTGTATGTGAGCCAGATGATGCTTCTGAGATCGTGACAATGCTTCGTGCACAGAGTAACCTCCATCTTGACTCGAGTAATCCATCTCTGAAGACCGATCTCAGCATCTTGGGAGTGCCTCTGCGCATATCCGCAAGCATACCTCCGCTGAGTCCGGATGGACTCCACCTTGAACTACGCCGTGCCAGATTCACCCCGTTTGGCTTGGCAGATTTGGTCAAGAACGGCACTCTGAGCCAAGAAGCCGCGGCGCTGCTTGTACTTGCGATCGCGAACAGGTTCAATATTACAGTGACAGGGGAGCCAGGTTCTGGGAAGACCACGCTGCTGAATGCCTTGGATATGGTTGTACCCAAGAAGTGGAGACGGGTGTATGTGGAGGATGCACTGGAGAGCAGAGAGATCTCTTCCTCACATCAGGTTCGATTCAGAGTAGACCCTGTGGATGAGCAATCAAGACAATCAAGCAAGAGCGATGAAATCGTGAAGTGTTTACATCGGTCCCCCGACTACGTCGTACTTGGAGAGATTCAGACCAAGGAGCATTCAGAGGCACTTTTTCATGCCCTCTCCGCTGGACTTCGAGTCATACAGACATGTCATAGCAGTTCTGCATCTGCACTGATATCGAGATGGAACATATCTCATGGTATTGCGCCTGTTTCTATAGCCCTCATGGATCTGGTTGTTACGCTTCAGAGGCCAAAGCCAACGGAGCCAAAACGAGTGGTGACAGAGATTGCAGAGGTTTGCAGGACTTCCAGTGATGGACTAATCAGGTTCAGCGGACTCAACTGTGTCTATAGCGGGGAGGATGGATTGAAGACGTGGAATGAAGATGGTGCGTTTCTAAGAAGAGCAAGAGAATCCGGACATCTCTCTCACCTGCCTGCCTTGGAGGGACTCATGGGTTTCCTCGAGAAGCACTCCTCAGGTGATGCATTCGAAAGCGCCTGTGATCTTCTCTGGAAGGATGGACATCCAATGGGTTTCGATTGGAGAAACCATGGTTTAGGACTTTAATAGGCAATGGCGGGAGTACAGGCTCAGAGATGAACAGAATGAAAGAGAAAAGGGGTGTCATTGAAGAGGAATCTGGTGGGCCCTTGGTCGAGGAGAGCCTTCTGCTGGGTCTAGCAGTGGTGACTGTTTCCATCGTGATAGCGGTGATTCTCCAGGCAACAGGATGGGCACAGGGAATTGTTGACGCTCTCTTTCAGTTGCTAGAAGATAGCTGGAACAGCCTGACCCAGCTGTTCAGCCTGCCTTAGAAAGAGCTTGGAACATGGGAAAGGCTTATTTGGTTACTAGAGGCTGCGTGTTCCGCTTCGGGCTGGTGCGACCTTGCTCCGGTAGACCGTTTGATAATCTGTCAAACGGACCGAGTGTAGTCCGGCCCAGCATGGGGGACTCTCGATCCCCCGACCCGGGTTCGAATCCCGGCCGGAGCACCATTGAATTCTGGTTTCAGACAGCGAATCGACGAGCGGCACTTGGGACCGCGACGACGATGACTGACACCATGAGTGCAAACAGGATTGTGGGAATGCCAAGTCCTTCTGCTGCAGCTAGCTCCGCCCCTGTTACACTGATTGGCAAAGCCCCATCAGATTCTGCGATTGTTCCAGTGGAGTCTATAGAATAGACAAGGAAGAACACCCCGTCGTGGTTAGGAAGACTCAGATGAAGGACAATCCTGCCAATCTCGGAACTTGTGGAGTCAATTGTGAAGGAGAACCATGAGAAGTGTACGTCCACTCCACCAATCAACGACCCATTGAGACCAAGTATACAGACTCGGGCCCTTATTTGCTTGAGTGGAGAGATGACTTCGTATTCTTCAAGAACGACAACTATGGGAATGGCGCGAGCCACAGTGAAAGTGAAATTGTATTCTGTCCCTAATTCGTATCTTGTAAGATTCTCTAGGAATCTGAAGTGGAGCCTGTGGACTCCCTCGGCTTCAGGCGCTTGAAAACTGAGGCAGAGCACTCCTCGTGCGTCGGTGACAAGTGCATCCTGTGGTTCATCGTCCATCTGGGTAAGGACCACGCGATTGGTGAGATTGGTGACATGATCTGTCAGTCGTATCTCAACTGCCACATTCTGACCCGGGGATGAGAATCCTAAGATGCTAGTGAAGTCCAGTACAAAGGATGGCCGAAGCCAGACGCGTATTACGATTTGGAGAACAGACTCCTCGACAAAGGCCGTGCCCAGAGCCTGAAACAACATGGTCCTGTTCCCTACGGTTCCCTCAATTGGTATTCCGATTGTGAAGCTCTCTACTCCACTCGGGAGGCTCTCGGTAGTAGTTAGACCAGAAACTGTGTCATTCAATCTCAGACTAATCCCTTCGATTGCCCGGCCTAGGCTGTCGGTGACATTCACCTGAAATACTGCAACTGTATTCAGCAGAATCTCAGTAGGAATCTGTACGGAAATGTGAGCTGAGCTCGTGACGACTAGTGGGAAGTGTATCTGGCTCGGCGAGTATCGGTCAGAGCCATCATAGCGGAATCCTATGGTATGACTTCCCAGTGTGAATCTTGTGTCTACTTCTAGGTGAACAGAGATGTTGCCTTGGTGATTCGTGAGTACTTCCCCGATTTGGCTCCCATCGAGCATTACCCTGACAACTGAGTTGGATACAGGACCCTCAAGACTTGAGAGCGTCAAGAGGTATTCAATGGACGAGTCGAGTAATGCAGCCGTTGGAACGGCCCCTGCTTCACTGATTGTCGTTTCGATTTCTATTAGATTGATGGTCACTTCATCCGTGCAGCCAGCAAGATGAAGAACCGGATTCCATTCGTAGGCTAGAGTGACTTTGTTCTCACCTAATACCAGCCAAGATTTGTTGCAGCTAACCAGGAAATTGGCATACCCAGAAATGTTGGTCATACAGGACGCGATTGTCTGGTTATCCACTTGAATGAGAACGGTCTCGTCGGGAACTGGTAATCCTTCATCGTCGACAAGCCTTGCCAGAATCTCGATTGCGTCTCCTGAAGCAGCCGTAACATAACTATGGCTCACTTGGATTTCAGTGGCAGATACTATGTGAAGATCCGTAGTTACTGATGACGGCGCGAGGAAGAGTGAGGAGTTGCCTCTGAAAGTCGCATTGATCGTGGTGATTCCGAGTTGATGATCTATCGGGATTTGCCATGCAAGCTCACAAGTACCTGAGCTATCGGTTTCTGTGAGTCCAAGGAGATCGTTGTACGTCTGATCGAAGATCTCAATCTCCTGGTCGGCAACTGGGTCACCAAAGGTCCCATTCTGGAGCAAAGTCACTGTAATCGTGATTTCATCTCCTCGACACACCACAAACGGAACCTGTGCCGACACATGCCGTGGTGCGGTGGATAGTATTGAGAGTAGAATGAAAATGGACACAGAGAGTATCACGAATCGCTTTTTCAATGGACCATCCCCAGCAGGCTGATTCTCAAATTGCCCTAATGGACTAGTGTCGAGTCACCTACTGAGTTGAGATTCAGTCATTTAACCTCCTATCAGTACTGACCGCATCTCAAGACATCGAGGGGAGTTCTTATGGAAGCCAATGACACAATGATTCGACTCCGCTCTAGTCTGAGAATGAGAGGGACTCGTCCATGGATTCAGGTGCCAAGACATCTAGACTTGCTAGATTGAAACTCTACCTCTTGTCCTGTAGATTCGTCAAAGGCATGCAGTATTGCTGGTTCATCTGCATTGTCCTGCTAGGAGTGTATTTAGTTTCAAGCTATCTCCTGCCCCTGTATGGGTACCTGCCGTCCATCATCCTTCCCTTCAAGGTTCCACTTGAGATTGGCCTATGTTGTGTTTCAGTATCCTCAGGAATTACGGCAGGACTTCAGAAACTGGCATTGGGACAGCCGTCTATGGACATGGAGGACGCTTTCTTGATGCTCAGGAGAGAACACGGTGTCTTGGGAACGTGCTGTCTCGAAATCGGGGCTGTGCCTAGTTCGGTTTATGTTGATGATACTGGAAAGACTAGATACAGAGACGGTATGCTATTGGCCCTTCGATCCGGTCTGGACAAATCGGCCACCATAGCGTTTGAGGCAGGCGTAGACCACGGTGCGCCCTTCCTGAGGCTGTTCATAACAGCAAGCTCGAATGAAGCAGCAGATGTGAAGGAGATACTGAGGACAGAGGCAACCAGAGCTGAAGCAATCCTCCTTGCTTCACTCAACACCGTCGAGATGAAGATGCTCTCAGGCAACCAGCTGCGAAATGCAATAGTGATGAGCGAGGGGGAATCGGGCTCCGTGGATTCGATTGACTCGTACACCCTTGGACATGTATCGCTAATGACGCTGACCGGGCAACCTAGAGTACTTCCTCACCACGACTCTTCGCAGGTAGGCACATTTGTGTCCACGTTATTGAAGCAAGGCTACAATGCTAGGATGTGTTGTGTCTTCTCGGCATCGGGGCCAGGAAGGGAAACAAAGAAGCTTGAGAGCAAATGGAGAACGATTCAGGCGCGAGAGAGAAGAAACGAAGAATCCCTCAAGGATCATGCAACGAAGAAGCAGCTAATCTCAAGATATGGTGAGATTGGAGAGGAAGGAGGATGGTTCGATTGCTCGGTACGTTTCACAGTGATAGATGATGATGAAGCAACACGTGTTCGGACGGCTGCGGCCATGAAAGCAGTAGTCGTGTCGATATGGGGTGGAGAGAGCTCTCTCAAGGTTGAGGCACTGAAGATAAGGCGCAAGACGCTGTACACCCTTCTTGCACGGAGACACCTGTCAAAACAGAAACTGCATAGCAGCCAAGTAGCTGCTTTTGTGAATACACCTGTTGAGAAACTACCAACCATCAGCTCCTCACAGGTTCCATCGTTTGAGGTTCCCTCCCCAGAATCTGTTGGAAAAGAGATCGTCGTGGGTAGAGCGGTCTTTGCGAGTCGAACTCTATTTGAGGTAGGGCTTGAAACAGACTGGCTCAGAGAGCATGTGGCCATTCTGGGCTCGACAGGTACAGGAAAAACCACGGTTGTGAAGAACATCATCAGGCAGCTCAGCGAGAAGACTGATGTCCCTTGGTGGGTATTCGATCTGAAGGGTTCTGAATACTCAGACTTGGTGGCTCTTGGTGACGTGAAGGTCATCCGGCCAGGACTTGACAATGATTTCGCTATCGAGTTGGTCGATTCCGAAACGGATTCTGATGGTATAGGAGGACATTCAACTTTCGTTATGCTGAGAGAACTTCTGAAAGAACGGGGAGATGCGTCGGATCTCTCACCGGCAATGGAGAAGCTTCTCAGGGAAAGCATAGTGAGAATAGTTTCGCATCCCGGGACGAGGAAGTCGGTTCAGGTCCTCTTTGACACAATCAATGAAGTGTCCGGCAAAGACCGCATGGGCAGTCTGACTCGCGATGCACTTCTGAATAGATTAGAAGTGTTGAAGAGATCGCCTATGGGCAAGATCCTAGGGGGAGGAAGTGATGCAACAGATCTTGCACAGCTGATGACGAAACGGGTAGTATTCGATTTGCGTCACGTCGCGAAGATTGGAGGGATGGACTCCGCACGCCTGCTCTACAACTTGGTAGCAAAACGAATATTCGACTATGCTATGAAGCGAGGGATTGTCGAAGGACTGCATCATGTAGTTGTGCTTGAGGAAGCCAACAATCTTGTTCCTGAAAGCTACACCAGAAACACTGCCGCAGATGTCACCACCGGAGAATCGATGGTGATGTTGCAGAGGGCCACTGGTCAAGGGGTTCTCGTTGTATCCACAAGACCTAACATATCCTCGAACATTCTTGCCAATACAGCCACGAAGATCATCTTTCGATTGCCCTATGATAGTAAGACAGGCGAGAGATTCTTGTCCCTTAGTGAAGAACAGGGCAGATACCTCACTAGCCTCAAGCGTGGTAGGGCACTCATGTCAATACCCCACTGCGAAACATTCGAGATAGCCACGCTTCCCTTTGATTTCACCGAACCAGTACGTGAGGTAGTTGCAGAAGCAGCAAAGCCCTCGCCACAATCAGCAGATGTGCGCACTACGGAAAAGGTCACGATAGAGCACGATAGCTCTGACTCTGATAGCGGAGTCGTGATTTTTGATCGACTAGGTCAGTATGGAAACCATCTTGTTGCGCATCTTGCTTCAGCAGAGATGGCAACTGAAGACGAGATCAGGAATATCCTGCGGTCTTTGGACTCTTCAGCGGCGACTGAAGACTTGGAAGAGGTTCTTCATGACCTAGTTTCATTTGGCACAATTGAGAGAGACTCATTTTCTCTAGTCCCAGGAGGCGTTATCTACACACTACCAGGTAGAAGTCCTCATGCTATCAGACGTGTGATTGTTGATCGGATTCTCTCCTACGTTGAAGACATGGAGGATGTCACTGTTTCAGAGCCGGGTTCTGGAATGCCTGACTTGATTCTCACTGATAGAGCGATACTGATTCAGCCAGAACACCTCAAGTCCTCAATGATGAGGGATGCTGTGAGAAACATCCGGAAGTGCATGGAGAATCTAGGTACCGGAATCAACAATCTCTATGTAGTTGTTCGTGGGAGTGTGGCTGCAGCGAGACTCCGGGATTCGCTGGGAAGCAAGAGCGAGTTTGAGGACGTCACTGTTGTTTCGGCATTTCCAAGCTCAATTGAATCTATGATGGAAGGCTTCTCTTCGACTTCGAAATCATTGGAGAATGTGAAAGAACCTCCTGAGCAGTTGTGTGATGAGGATTCACATCACCTTGGATTACTTGATGCAATGCACGATGTTGGTTCGGTCACCAGCCGCGCGGTGCAAATCAGGCTGTGGTTTGAACTGATACAAGAGTTTGTGTCTCTGTCTGGTGGGCAAGTTCTCTGGGAATCAATTCTCGAATTCATTGAAACGACCTCTCTTCAGTCGGTGAAGGGAAGGACTGCGCCTCTAATGAAGGATGAAGGGAAGCGTGCTCTGACTGAGCTACTGGCCGACGAAGTACTGACCGCAGTTCGAATAGGAGAAGACATCGGTATTCAGGACGTTGAGAAGGGTCTCTGGATTGCCAACTCCTCGGTGCTGAGGGACTTGAAAGCAGGTGTAATCAAATCATTCGAAGTAGAGTTCATGAAACGAGGCCAAGAAGTCAAGAGAGATCACGGATACTACGATTTCTGTGTTGGAAGTACTTCGTACGTCATATTCCCAACCCAGCAGCAACTAAGCACACTGATGAATCTGCATAATGATATCGCATGCAGGAAATGCGACTCGGTTCGTGTCATTTGCATCCTTACCGCCGCGGAGTACCTTGAGGACAATGCGATTACCCCCAGCAATCTAACAATCCTGACAATGGAAGACAACGTGGCGGCGTCTGCTGTCTGAACCCAACCTACTGACCTAGGATTCTTGTGCAGACCACCTGTTCTCCCTGCAATAACCGGGCTAGCCTATCTGGAACGGACAGATTGAATATGATGACCTCTGTATGTTTGTGTGCAATCTCAAGGACCTCGGAGAGCTTCTTTGACATTCCACCGGTCACATCGGTACCTGCCGAAGGACCTGCACCCGCAAGCAACTCACTGGCATTTGCAGCGTTCACTACTGGAATCAGCTTGGCGTCCCTGTTTGATTCTGGGTTGGAGTCATAGATTCCGTCCACATCAGTTCCTATGAGGACTTGTCTGCATTCCAGATTCCTCGCCATGTATGCTATGAGGGTATCACCAGACAGGATGGACGGGACGCCATCTTCGTCAAGACAGACATCACCATGAGTTATCACTGAGAAGCCCGCCTGAAAGATCCTCTGAATCGTTGTGAGAGAAAAGTCGAGAACCTTTCCATCTCTTACAACTGCTTGTGTGAAGGGAGGAACCACGACTACTCTCGCTCCATGTCTGTTGAATTCCTCTTCTACCTCCAGTGCCAACACAGACATGCTGTGGCGTATTCTCGGCACACCTTCAAGTAGACGCGGCAAAGGTGTTGCCGGATCTCCGTATCCATATGCATGAGCTGCTTGGTGACCATGCGCTCCACCGCCTAGGACTATCAGCTTCTGCCTGAGGTCTTGTTGGAGTTCCTTGGCAATCCTTGACAGATTCCTTCTGTCTGTCGTCGGAGGGGACTGCTTCTTGCGAGTAATGACCGACCCTCCAAGCTTGATTATCACGAGCTCCTTCACTGTCTACACTCAGATATCAGATGGAGTCCCCACTTTATGGACGTTCCTTTTTCCTGGAATCATCATTCACAAGACAAGCTTTTTATCCACATCAGATTCGTCGGTAGCCTTGAGCGCTCCCAGTGCTTCCATCTGTATCGAGGAATCAAGATGACTCAGAGAGCAAGAATCCGACTTTCGAGTACCAGTACAGAGCACCTAGACGGTGTCTGTAGTCAAATCAAGAGGATAACTCGGAAGACAGGAGTCCGGATGGCAGGTCCCATCCCACTTCCTACGCGAAGGATGCTGGTGCCTACCAGGAAGACTCCCTGCGGACAAGGCTCTGAATCATGGGACAAGTGGGAGATGCGTGTTCACAAACGACTCATTGACATTGATGCTGATGAGCGTGCTATCCGCCAGATAATGCGAGTTAGAATTCCCGACTCAGTCTATATCGAAATCGAATTGACAGGATAGCAGAGTAGTTGTGTGACAGAATACAAACGCTTTTTGCACAATTCTGCAAGCTTAGTCCATTCTGTCCTTGAGGAAGCAAGCGAATGTGCGGGATCATTGGTGTGGTTCAGGAACGAGGTGAAGTTGCATCCTTTCTACACCAAGCTCTGAAACGATTGGAGTATAGGGGATATGACTCCGTCGGGGTTACCACAATCTCCAATGGAGAGATTCATGTCAAGAAAGACAAGGGCAAGATTGAGGAAGTGCATAGGAAACTAAACCTGGATGACATGCCGGGTTCCATAGGAATTGGTCATACCCGCTGGGCCACACACGGAATTCCTTCATTGTTCAATTCACACCCTCACTTCGATTGTAGTGGCAAGATTGCTGTTGTTCATAATGGTGTGATAGACAATTTCATGGAACTTCGTAAGGAGCTCGCTGAGAAAGGACACCACTTCGAATCAGAAACGGACACCGAAGTGATTCCACACATGCTTGAGGATGCGATGAAGACCGGAATGGATTTGGAGGATGCTCTGAGGCTGGTCACTGATCGAATTGAAGGAACCTATGCTATTGTAGCGATGTCTACTTCGGATCCAGAGAAGATAGTCTGTACGAGAGATGGTAATCCTTTGGTCATCGGGCAGAAGCAAGGAGCAAACTATGTCTCATCGGATATACCTGCCTTTCTACCAATGACAAACGACATGATACTTCTTCTCGACGGTGAGATTGCGTCGATAACACCAGATGATGTGAAGATTGAGAAGCTTGACAAGCGGGCTAGAATAGAAAGAGAACCAATCAAGATTAGCTGGACGGCAGACCAAGCTCAGAAAAGCGGCTACCCGCACTTCATGTTGAAGGAAATACATGAACAGCCTGATGCCATAAGGAACACTCTACGATTACGGGCGGAGGTAATAGAGGAGGCAGCCGAGATTGTGAAATCATGTGACAGAGTGTATCTGTTGGCAATGGGCACATCAGGGCATGCTGCAATATCTGGGAGGCACATGTTCACATCACTCACAGGGATCGTGCCAACCTTTGAATTGGCGAGCGACTTCTCAGATACAGTGTGTGATGCATTAAGTGAGAAGGACTGTATTATTGCTATTACACAATCAGGAGAAACAACAGACACCATAAGCGCGATTAAGTACGCCAAACGGTTCGGAGTAAAAGTTGTAGCCATCACGAACGTTGTAGGAAGCTCTGTGACAAGGCTTGCGGATCATACAATCATCACACAAGCAGGACCAGAGATTGGCGTTGCTGCCACTAAGACGTTCATGGTGCAGTTGACCGCTCTGGGGCTTCTTGTATTGGCGGTCGGTGAGAAATCGGGTCATAGGAAGAGGGAAGCATTACAGAAGAAGAGAGCGGCTCTTGAAACCATGCCAAGTATCATTTCGGAGATAATATCAAGGAACGAGGAACCGGCCAGAAGGCTGGCTCAGATGCTCTATGATGCGCCGAGTCTTCTCTTCTTGGGCAGGGGAATCTCGATTGCCACTGCTGAAGAGGGTGCGCTGAAGCTGAAAGAGATTGCCTACAATCATGCGGAAGCTTACTCTGCGGGTGAATCGAAGCATGGCCCCATTGCCCTAGTCCAAGACGGCTATCCTGTGATATTCGTGGCGCCCAAGGATGAAACTCGGAATCGCCTTATTGGCAATATCATGGAGATGAAGGCCAGAGGTGCTCGAATTGTGGCAGTCATCGAGCGCAATGACGAGGAGCTTAGGACACTGTCTGATGACGTCTTCATTGTTCCAGAGAGTGTGGAACCTGAGTTCAGCACGATGGCTTTCGTTGTGCCCCTGCAGCTCTTCAGCTACTACATGGCCGTGAAGAAGGGTTACGATCCTGACAAACCACGAAATCTAGCGAAATCAGTCACTGTTCTTTGACGGCCTTATATTCTCAGCACTGGTCAGGAAGTATGTGAGGCTTATGCACTCTGTGGTTCAACTCAGTCCACTGACAGACTTCGCCAATCTCATTGCACAGTACTTCGCAGAAATATGGGGCTTCTTGATCTTCTTGGGTAACATATCGGCCTTCATGGTCGTACTAGTCGGTGCCATTCTCTGGCTAACGGATGTGAATGCAAAAAGGGGCAAGGGACTTGTGTTTGGTGGTGTACTACTGGCTGTTGTTGTCCAGTACTTCGTCTTCTACCCTCCCATCTTCATGTTCAGCTAGTCCTCAAAGAAAGTCGCGCACAATAATACCGAGTGTGTCGCAGAGCCTATCGATATCAGCGATTGTATTGTAGACATGAATGGAAGCTTGGACAAGACCGCTTCCTGCAATTGACTCAACTAGTGGATGCGCGCAGATCAAACCACTCCTCACAGCAATATCGGATTCGTTCAGGAAGAGCGCTACGTCATGACAGCCTATGTCGCCATCAGATTCGAGATTGAATCCGAATATTGTGTTGCTCTCATCTGG
>JAEOUG010000059.1 GCA_016839445.1 Candidatus Thorarchaeota archaeon | reverse complement strand
TCACATGACTCCATCCTTCGTCCTCCTCATCCCTGTTGTCGGCTTCGTGCCATTCCTCTCTACTTCTGGCAACAAGGTCATGGTTTCCGACAAGGTAGTGCACCTTGATTGAGAGTGAGCCGATCAACTTGAGTGTCTGCAGACTCTCTGTTACAACATCTGAGTTGCGTCGCCTCCACAGGTCGAGTATATCACCCATGAGATACAGGTGCTCTATGTCTTCTTGGTTTGGGCGAAGATAGTCCTCTATGAACTTCCTTAGCCCTGCTGCGTTTGCTCCTGGTGATCCAAGGTGCGTATCAGATATGGCAACGATCATCGAATAGGTCTCCAGGTGCTTAGTGATGGTGTTGTCCCTCTTCAACCTCTCCAGGTAGAGAGAACATGAAGAGGCGAGAGTAGTCAACCCCAGAGAGGCCAGAGATACGGTCCGCAAGGGACTCTATGGACTCCTTGGTTCCTCTCATCGTGATGACCTCGAGACAGTGGGTTCTGGTCATGTGGACATGCACCGAAGAGAGGACATTCAGTCCTGATTGGTGCTGTATCTTAATGAGATCTGACATGAGCTTGGGCGTGTGATGATATACTACGTTCAGTGTAGCCGTATTCACACCCTCGGCTGAGTCCCACTCCGCCTGCGAGATGTACGCCCGCATGGCATCTCTGATTGCACCTGACCTGCCAACATACTTCCTCTTGTCAACGATGTGGTCGAAGCTCTGTAGGAGCTCCTCTGGCACTGATACGCCGAATCTAACTAGGGTCATGACACGAATCACATCCGTGAGTAACACGAATTCCCCAGAAATAACACTCTTAAACTAATGCAATGGGATGACGAACCGAGGATAATAGGATGCATGTTCCTGACGGCGTTGTCCCTCTCTGGCTACAGCTCACGTTTCTGGCAGTCACTGGCGTGATGCTAGTGATAGCATATCGAAAGGTTAGTTCTCGGTTTGATGACCGCCTGGTTCCCTTTATGGGTGTCCTGGCTGCCATCATCTTTGCTGCACAACTTGTCAACTTTCCAATCCCTCCATTCTCTAGTGGCCATCTAGTTGGATCGACCATGCTGGCGGTCATGGTGAACCCGTGGGTTGCGATGCTGATCATGGCTCTAGTGTTGTTCGTACAAGCACTCTTTGGAGACGGAGGAATCCTGACCTATGGGATGAATGCCTTCAACATGGCCATACTCTCAGTTGTTGTCGGGTACGCTATCGCAGTGATCATCTTCAGATCCTCTAGCAGATACCTTTCCAAAGAGAAGTCGGTTCTTCTCTCTACAGGGATTGCATCCTTCATTGCTACAGTCGGAGCCGCACTCGTCTTGGGATTTGAGCTCTACACAGTCCCTGGATTCAGTTCCGGGGCTCTCCTAGCAATAACCGGCATTCATGCAATCATAGGAGTAGGAGAGGCAATCCTGACCGTCGTGATACTAGGTTACTTCGTAAAGGCGAATCCCAAGCTCGTTTCTTTCCTCGGTGAGGACGGCACAAGGGTGCCTGCTGAAGAGGAAGCTGAGAAGGAAGTCGGGCTCACCGAAGACGAACAGAGGAGCTGGCTGGCGCGGCAGACCGTGCCTGTTTTGCTCACCTCAATTGCGGTCGTGGCCTTCCTCATTCTGAGTGGGTTGGCCTCAGGCAACCCAGATGGTTTTGAGTGGGCTCTGTTCATCTTCGCTGGAGTCGCAGAACCCGAAGCAGCATTCGAGGGAGTCTTTGCTTTCCTAGAAGAAAGCCCTCTCGTGGATGTACTGACTGGGACAATTGGGATATTGGCCGTACTCGGGCTGGGCTATCTGCTCTTCAAGTTCGCAACACGAAAAAAAGACTAGGGCACGAACGGTCCGATAGGTTCGTGCTACCCTTCTCTGAAGGACAGCATAGCAGAGGTCCCTTCTCTCCTACTGCGCTGATTCTCAGCGGTCTTGCGATTGCGGTCATTGCCTCTTTGCAGACGACCCTGCAAGCAGTGCTCTCAATAATACTAGTCGTACTTCTTGTCGGATTCGCCACTGGGACAAGATGGGGTCGGGTGATTTCATTGGCCGCGAAGTTCGAGGCGCTCATTCTATTCTGGGTCCTCCTCGAACCCTTTCTCTACGGATCAACGGTTGTGGCCTCAATGGATGTGCCGTGGGGGATTCTAAACATCTATTCTGAGGGTATCTACTTGGGCGTGCTCCTGGGGGCAAGAATGTTCACAATCCTCCTGGCCTTTCTGGGTGCTCTATCGCATATGACCCTCGCTGATTTTGTTGGAGGCCTAAGAACACTCAGAGTACCGGCATCCATTCTGGGCTCTATGCTCATCATGTTCCGGTATGTGCCGCTTTTCATGGAGGAACGGTCTAGGATGCAAGATGCACAGAGCCTGAGAGGTTATGATAGAGGGGGGCGAATGGACAGAGTGCGCTCTATCGGCAATCTTGTCGGCACCACGATAAGCCGGTCCTTCGACAGAAGTGTACGTGTCTATGAGTCAATGAGTCTTAGGGGGTTCGGCAAAGGGATGATGGTTCGTGGTACTGGAATCCGACGGAGTGATGCCGCTGTTCCATTGCTTGTTCTGGGCTTCATCCTCCTGCTTCCCTACTTCTCTTATCTACTAGCGGAGGTTCTACTGCTTTGACATGCGCTATCGATGTTGATCGTGTTTCTTTCGCCTATGATGATTTCAGAATGGAGGACATCAATCTGGAGCTTCACATTGGCGAGCAAAAGGCCATTGCTGGATTGAATGGTTCTGGAAAGACAACGTTGTTCAAGCTGATACTTGGTCTCCTAGAACCCCGATCAGGACAGATCTTCGTGCGTGACAGGAGAGTCACTCGAGAGAACCTCTGGGAGGTGCGTCAGGACGTGGGTTTCCTCTTTCAGAACCCCGAGGACCAGCTCTTCGCCCCTACGGTCTGGGAGGATGTCGCATTCGGGCCCCGCAACTTGGGACTGGAGCCCCAAGCGGTTTCGGACAGGGTTGATTGGGCACTAGAGCGGGTTGGCATGAGCTCTTTCTCTCACAGGTCTGTGACAGAACTCAGTCATGGCCAGGCAAAACGCATTGCACTGGCAGGAGTTATAGCGATGCGACCCAGTATCCTGATACTGGATGAACCCTTCACAGGCCTGGATTTCAAGATGGTTCAGAACATGGTGGATATCATTCGAGATCTGAAGCAGGATGGGGTCAGCATTCTCTTCACAACGCATGACAGTTTCTTCATTGAGAACTGGTCTGATACAGTTGCAGTTCTTGAGGAAGGCAAGATAGTATTCGATGGTCCAACAAAGGATGCCATGCGCGATGACAGAGTCACAAGGAATGTCGGCGATTGGGGTCAACTCCGGCATAGACTCAGAAATCCCGACGGCCGTCGCCTGTAGGCTCCTATCATCTCTATCCTCTTTCTCGGTCTGAGTGAGCGTGTTCCTTAAGTGAAACACTTCATTGCTTAAACAGCGCTTTATAATACAGAACGCGCACGAGGAGTTGAGTATGCTGAAGACATCGATTGGGATCCTATCTCTATCCATAGTTGTGATTGGCTTGTTCGTCCATCCAGTCGTGATTGGAGTCCACGAGAGTTGCAGTCTTTGCCCCTTCCAGCCAAATGTCGATGAAGACATCCTGGAAATAATGGAGCAGCACTACATCCCATCGACCACCGTGGCAGTAGTCAGAAGCAACTCGATAATATGGGCAAAGGGCTACGGAGAGCAGCAGCGACTAGACCTAATCCACATGGTCGGCTCCGTTACAAAGACCTTCACTGCGACAGCGATATTTCAGCTCTACGAACGGGGGGTGCTCGGACTAGATGATGACGTCAATGATTACCTTCCGTTTTCACTACGGCACCCTAACTACACAGAGACACCAATCACCATCAAGATGCTACTGCAACATAGGTCCGGATTGAGCAAAGATACCGATCAGTATTGGTATGGCATTGCAGCTGTAGTTCTGCAGGAGCTGGGCTGGGAGAATCCCTACGACTGGCTGACCTATCCCTTCTGGATAGAGGGACACCTGACACCGAACGGGTCCCTTTACAATTCTTCTGCTTGGACAGCGCACGAGCCGGGAACCAATCGATTCTACTCCAATCTCGGATATGACGTTCTGGGATACATCGTAGGACTGGCTACAGGTCAGACTATCTGGGAGTATCTTCAGGAGAACATCTTCGGACCGTTAGGAATGCAGTCAACAGGATACAATCACACAGACTTCGAGGCATCTCAACTTGCAGTCCCCTACATCTACATGTACGAAATGGACCCCGACTCTGAAGGCAATGAGGCCTATCCCCACCACAGCATTTTGAACTATGGTGCGGGTGGGTTACGCTCAGATATCTTCGACTTGGCGAGATTCCTACTAGTGTTTCTCCATGAGGGAGTCTCTAACGGAACACGGATCTTGGAGAAGGGCACGCTAGAAGAAATGGAGGATCTGGAAACCGCTTGGCTTGCGCCTGGCAATCCACTAATCCAGTGGGGTGGATGGGGAGGTACTGAAGGGGACGCTTTGGCGTTTCACGCCAAGGTCCATGCCTACTATGGTGGGAATACCACAGTCCCCTACGGAGTGATAACACTCTTGAATCAAGGTCAGGACAGCGCTAGGGATGCAGCCTTCTCAATCACCGAACTGCTTCGGGTATACATTCATGATTATGATGTCACGGCGCTAGATTGCACTGACGGTTGGATTCTGCAAGCTGCCCTCGCGGTAGCGGCTTCAGCTGCAGTTGCTGTGATTGCTTTAGTAATCATTGTGAAACGAAGGACCGTGTGATCTCATAGATTCAGCGAACCACTCCCGTTCATAGAAATCCTTATCATCCGTTTGGGCTCGATGCGAAATGATTGCGGAGGTTGCCAAGCCAGGTCAAAGGCGTAGGGTTCAGATCCCTATCACGTAGGTGTTCGCGAGTTCGAATCTCGCCCTCCGCACCATCACTCATTCTCATGACGGGCCAGTTGCTTAGGCTATTCTCGAACTACTTATATTCCGGTTTGAAATATAGCCCCTCCGCGGTTTGGTTGGGAGCTTTGACTGCATAGTTCTTGGGTTGAATGTCATCGGCTGTTTCTGCATCCAATCTGCCAAGACGTGGGAGAGATGAGGATTTTGAAGGAGAAGGTAGTCTGTCCACATTGCGGAAAAGAGAAACATGAGATCGAAACAGAGGTTGCAGGTGGCATCGAGCTGGTAAAGAAAGTCGGCAAGGCAAGATGGCACCCTCTTCTGAGGAGAGAATCACAAGACACATGGACCAGAAACATGTCTGTGGGTCTAGGAATAGAGTGTAAGTGTGGAAGGATGTTCTTTGCCATCGGGATTGGAGCTGGAACGCCTTTGAGCGTTTCTCCTGTCCTATCGGACAATCTCTACAGTCCCGCCTTCTGCATTCCATGTCAGACGGCTTTCATTTCGCAGGACCTGATTTGTCCCACCTGCAAGCAGCAGTGGTAGGAGCTCGATAGTTATGTCAGAGAACACAATTGGACCGGTTGGATGGCAGGCACCTGAGCTCTCTCCCCGCGAGTCAATCGTCTGCTGGGAGATTGAGCAAGAGAGCAAGTACATGTTCGAGAGAGTGAAGTTCACTGAGGAGCTGACTCGCTCTTCTCTCTTCGAGATTTTCTGGGCTGACAAGATGTCGAAGTTCGTCCCCAAGTTGTCCCTTGTTCCGGTTTCCAAAGCCTATGGTCACAACATCAATGTCCTTCAGAGGTTTTTCCCGGGTGGCCGGACAGATCCTGTCTATGCTCTTCACAAGGCCTTCACTCCTAAAGACCGGAGAGTAATCTTCACTGCAACAGAGGTTGGGGCCATTCTTGACGTTTCTGCACCTGTTGGTGTTGTTTTGAAGAAGAAAGTGTCATTTCGGCACCCTCACTTCGAATACGAACTTCTCGAGATGGCAGATGGTTCGTCGACTTCCAGTGCTAATCCGCTCATTGCCCTGATTGAGAAGGAGATTGATCATAGCAAGGAGTTTGCTGACGACAAGTCATCCTTGTTATTCCGCTGGGTTGAAACACTCGATGAAAAGGACAAGTTCGAGTTATTCAAGTTCTCTCCGTTCGAGTTCAAGTATCCCGCCTTTGCAGCCATAATTCCGTACGAAGGCAAGACCATTGTTTACACATCCTGTGTTAACACGACGAACAGCACTATAGGTCGCACAAAAGGAGGAATCATCAAGCTCAACATAGAAGAGGATGGTCAGTCGAACTACTATGAGCTGGCGCCGCCAGGCTTCTTCACCAATCAGTATGATCTTGTAAGGCGTCTATCTTCGTTTGTCGAGGCTTCCGCTGTTTCTCAACCTGTCAGTGCAGTTCACCCTGAAAACATGGGGATGTTGGGAAAAATCCTAACACTTGAAGCCACGAGACGCATCGCAGACCCTGGCGGCCCTGAGATCTCTCTTCATGAACTCTACGGAAACGCCCCTGACGACCGTCTCAAGACATTGACTGGTTCACTGAATGCCAATGTGTTTCCGAAGCTCCGCGAGGTCATAGGCGACATCCCCGAACTGAACATCGATTGGCCTACCGAACCAGTGAGTGAGAAGGGGTGGGCCGAGATTGATTCCCGAATTCCTGTCGAGTTTGCATCTGGCCTGAAGTGGGAGATACAGAAGATTGAAGGGGACTCCGTTGAAGGTGAAGCAAGGGTAAACCTCGCAGTGAAGGCCGGATTCATCTCACACACTCTGAAATGGAGTTCGAGCAGAGAGGGGCCGTCCCAGCAGTTTGAGAATGTACGCAGCAACATCGAATCACAAGGAATGGGTGTCGGCGAGCCCTCAGAAGCGTCTTATGCTGGACACACTGCTCAGCTAGTCCAAGGGTACAAACTCGATAAGGGGAAGATACCCTCCGTAGTCACTTCTCGTCTATTCCGCTGCGATGCCAAGGGTTTTGACATCAATTGGCTACTGGTGGCAGTTGCTGCAAGAAAGGAAGATGCCGAGAAGGTATGCAGCTCCGCCAGCGGGCAAATCAGGTGTCATAGGTCCTAGGAAAGGATGGCTTCTCAGTATCGGGACGCGGAGGGCTCGAGTTCTGCCCTCCGCACCATGACTCATTCTCATGGCTGCTTGGTTGTCCAGACTATTCTGGAACTACAATAGGCTGATTCGACTAGACATTCTCTGTTTGAGGAGGCAGCACAAACAATGTGTCTATGCGCTCTAGACCATCGAAGTGCTCGAGCTTCTCTTTCATGAACGTCGTAAAATCATCCATGGAGTGAACCCTTACGGTACAGACGAAGCTGACATTGCCAGCTGTTCTCGCAAGGTGAGAAATCTCACCTAGTTCCCTCAGCTTCTGCTCAACGTCCTCAGCCGCTTTCGGTTTCACCGTGAGGAGGACTATCACCTCAATGCCCAGACCAGTCAATCTGTGGTCGACATCCAGAGTGTACTTCTTGACAACTCCTAGGTCAAGGAGTCGCTGCATTCTGTTCCTCACAGAACTGGGACTGAGGTCGACCTCTCTGGCTATATCTCTCAGAGGACTTCGCGCATTGGCCGAGAGAATCTCGATTATCCTGATGTCTTTCTTGTCAATAACATCGTTCTCTTCCATCGCACATCCCATTCTCAGGATTCTCGTGCTAATGGACCAATCCTCTCAGGACTACTTGACGCGCGTGATAACACGTCTGCCCATGACATCCCAAACCTCGACTTCAACGTTCAGCTCTATCTTTGAGGCAATCTCCTCATCTGCAGGCTTTGGAATCTCATAGGTCTCGTAGGTCTCAGTATCCATTAGACTGTAGTTCTCGCCGACTTCAGCAATGACTGTGGCTGAACGTTTGTCGATAAGAGGCACGTCTACCATGCGGTCTGCAGGCATGATCACGTTACGCTTCCTGTTGTCGAAGAAGCCGACTGCAGTTATGTTCGCTTTCGCAGCCCCGTGTTTGCCCGGCTTGGATTTCTCAACTGAGAGTACCCTGCACGGTTCTCCATCAATGAGGAAGTAGCTTCCTGGCTTGAGGCCCTTCGCTTCAGATTTCTTAATGCTCACTCTGAATCACCAATCCTTTTGCAGACCTGTGTCTTGGCACACTCCTTAAGATTCATGTATATATATTTGGGGGCAGGAATCAATCAGCTCTTGGCATAGCAAGAGTAAAAGGCGATTCAACCGAGCCAAGCAATGGTTGTGTTTTCCTGTGATCGAGCAGAACCCTCAGATACTCTCTGACAAACAGACTGTAGGCCTCGTCTGCAGACCTGGCCGAAGGGAGATTGAGCGGATTGCGTCCAGTGTTGCTGAGCACCTGCTCTCGAAGGGAATCCATCTTCAAGTAGATCCGGGCTCCTGCAATGTCACGTATGACAGCGTTGAAACTACTGCCATCGAGGATATGGACTCTGACTTCGTGGTGACCATTGGTGGCGATGGAACTATTCTCTACACACTCACGAAGCTACGGAATCGTGAGACTCCTCTGTTCTGCATCAATCGAGGGACAGTTGGATTCCTGACTGAAAGCGGAACCACAACTGCTCTCAGCTCCCTTGATAGGGTACTAGCGAATGACTGCATCATCGAGAGGAACACCAATATTGCATCTGGCGTGGAAGAGAGAAGGTTTGATGACGCCCTGAATGAGGTCTACGTTGTCTCTGCGATTCCAGGGCGCCTACTGACATTCCAGGTGTTCTTAGACAATGTGAGGATAGACTACGGAAGAGCCGATGGCGCAATGCTGGCCACTCCCTGTGGGTCCACAGCGTATGCCTTGGCCGCAGGGGGATCGATTCTTGCACCTGATGTGAATGGATTGATGTTCGTGCCTGTATGTCCGCCCCGCTTTGAGCTGAAATCGATTGTAGTACCAGATAGCGCAACGTTGGAGCTGGAGCTTGTCAAACCCGGAGCACATGGTCTCGCTGTCATTGACGGTCAGACACGCCACAACGTCGAAGCTCACGAACGAGTGTGGATGAAGAAGGCAGAAGGTGTCACCAGATTCATTCGGCTCTATGACAACTACTATGACCGCCTTAACACTCGGCTCGTGCCCAGAACGCTCTAGGTGCTGACGGATGACGCAGCTGTTCATTGTTGATGCAGGTGTTCTATTCTCTACATGGATTCAGCGCCACCCAGATGCGTCCTTCCTTACTACGAGTTCAATACTTGATGAAATCAGAAACCGACCGAGCAAACAGAGAGTGGACACACTCCTGTCCATGGAGAGAATGAAGGATGCTCAACCCACTGACTACTCCATCAAAGCAGTGCGCTCAGCAGC
>JAEOUG010000058.1 GCA_016839445.1 Candidatus Thorarchaeota archaeon | reverse complement strand
GGCCCCGTGTCTCGTGCAGTTCGAGTTTCCAGAATGTCGTCATCCAGTCCATGTGAAAGGTACTCCACACTCCTCAGGATTGTGGCTGAGAGGTTGCCGTCCTGGAATCCGAACTCATGGAGTCCTGGCGCTGAAAGCATTACTCCAAGCTCAGGTCCCGTACAGTCTACCCAATCGAGGGCAGCGAATACTGGGTCATAGCCATCTACCATTTCCGTTGCAGGAGGATTGGCAAGCCGGGCCTCAGACCCAAACTGCGCCCCAACGTGTACGCTGTCAACGAAGATTGGGAGGGGGAAGTTCAACCGAAGGCGAGTGTTTCGGGAGTTGAAGTCGATGTCTAGATCGAAGTCTATTCTGTGGAGGCCCTCATAGACCGTGATTCTGTCGGTCCTGGGCGTCCCGTCAAACTCGCTTGTTACCTGAAATACACAACGGAGAGGGCCAGTCTCAGTGATCTTGACTTGGCCTGAGGTCCTTAGAGAGGACATGTCAGTCATCTCACCTGAGAATTGCGGCTCTGAGAAGCGGTAGAGATCTCCGACATCACGTTCAGCCGTGAGATAGTTCGCCATCCCGTTGAGAACATCCGCATTGTTCTTCTTGTCGAAGATCCTCTTGACTGCGCCACTGAAATCGTCGAGCTCAACGAGATACTCGTCAGACTCAGCCCATGACTTCCCTACCTTCAGCGTGGTTTCAAAGCTCGGCGGCTTCTCTGACTCGACCACTCTGTAGACTCTATGCCCGAGACTCGGTATATCTCTAGCAAGCACGATGATTTCTACAGGCTTCGATTCCGGAGGACTCACAATCTGATAGGGCGCCTCATTGCCCGCATGGTCAAGAACAAGAAACCACTCGGCTTCATGCCCACTCGTATCTACAACCGCCGTCACAAGGTCGTTTCTAACCCAAGGCACGGGATTGAATACTACGAACGAGTTGCCATGAGAATCGTTCCTAATCTTGGAGGACAGTGAAAGCAAGGAGTTCTCAAGAAGCTCCTCTGCCTGCTCGATGGCCTGTCCATATCTTCGCAGTGCAAGTAGATAGGGCTCATCAGCCAGCGTTCCCCGGATGATGTTGTGGTCCTGATTGAACAGGAGAATCCGCCACAGGCTCTCAAGATCAGGGCTCTTGCTTCCGTTTCCACTCTGACACACGTATAGCTCACAGAGGTAGAGCAGAGACTCGAGCTTCCTGTTGTTGAGCTTTAGCATTGTGCGAGAACTGAGGCCGCCGGTTCTCATACCAGAGAATCGCCCTGAAACCAGAGGACCCGAGATGACTGGAAGTGATGCCTGCACGTTCTTGATCTTGCTGGCGAACTCACCAGCAGTCACTATATGCAGACGCATGTCGCCGAAGGTCTCATTCCACTTCTCCACAACGTCGTTCAGGTGGGGGAGTGGAGGCACTAGCTCTCCTCCAACCGGTATGAAAAGATTAGGGGAGGCTGCCAGGTGTCCGGTTGCGTTAACAATGTCAAAGAGGTTAGAGAATGCCTCTCTGGTGTTCTCTGACAACCATGCAGCACTCTCAAAGCCACCAGATAGCCAGACGGCGTTCACAGCACTGCCGTCAGGTCCTTTCCAGACGAACTCCGTTGGCGCCGCGTGGGGCATACCTCTCCAGAAGTAGTATGAGTCGATGCCGCATAGCCGAAGGATTTGCGGGAGTTGGGCACAGTGGCCCGCACTATCTGGGGCCCAACCAGTCTTTGGCACAACACCAAGCTCTGTGCGGGTGGACTTCGCGCCAAGAACGAACTGTCTGACGATGGACTCTCCATCTGGCAAGACAAAGTCCGGCATAACGTATGTTCCACCTACAATCTCAATCCTCCCTTCCAGAACTCGCTGATGAAGCGTGTCCCAGTAGTTCGGGAAGAGCCGCTTGAAGCCCTCCAGGAGTGTTGTCTGATCGAGGCAGAACTTGTGAGTCTCATGAACGTCCAGATAGTCAAGAACACTCTTGACGTTCCAGGAGGCAATGCTGATGTTGTGTTCATAGTTCTGCGTTCGTGAGTTGTCAAAGTGCAGAAAGGGGCAGATGTTGACTATCCAGCGTTCAGTCATTCAACCACTTCGGGGTACCAGTGTCTGCACGTGCAGCTCTGCCCCTTAAAGCCCTATTCGATGATTGCTGCTCAAGATAGTGAATGAAGGGGCGATATGGTGACACATCGCCCGACTAGAGGTAACCTGGAAGGACATCCTTGTCCTTGCCGGGTTGCCGCCGCTTCACTTGCTCTGCCTGGCCTTGGTACCTCTTCAGATCCTGCTCTGAGATGCTAGGTCGGATCTCTTCCATCGCCGCCTTGAAGTGAGACATTGACACAGGCTTTGCCTTCCAGTCATCACGAACTGCTGCCATTGCAGCTTCTCGGCACAGACCTTCTATGTCTGCGCCAGAATAGCCCTCTGTCAACTCTGCGAGCTTCTGCAGATCGACGTCTTTGCTTTGCGGCATGTTCTTGGTGTGTACAGCGAGAATCTCGTGTCGAGCTTCAACATCAGGAGGTGGCACGAACACAACAGAATCAAACCTACCGGGCCTCAGTACTGCCGGATCAACAATGTCGGCACGATTGGTGGCGCCAATCACCAGAACACCCTGCAGTGCCTGCATGCCGTCCATCTCTGCCAGGAATTGATTCACAATCCTCTGGCTCACTCCTGTGTCGTCCCTCTGTCCACGGGCCGTCATTATGGCGTCTATCTCGTCGAAGAAGAGCACGCATGGAGCAGTCTGTCTCGCCTTCTTGAAGATCTCCCGGACTGCCTTCTCAGACTCTCCAACATACTTGTTGAAGATCTCTGGACCTCTAACCGAGATGAAGTTCGCCTCACTCTCGGTTGCGACAGCTTTGGCCAAGAGAGTCTTCCCAGTGCCCGGAGGCCCGAAGAGCAAAACTCCTTTTGGTGCTCTGATTCCCATCTCCTCGAACACGTCCGGATGCTTCAGAGGAGCCTCAACTGCCTCTCGTAGCTGCATCTTGACCTTGGCCAGTCCTCCTACGTCATCCCATCGCACATTCGGCTTCTCAACAAGAACCTCTCTGAGAGCAGATGGCGATATCTCCGAGAGAGCCAGGTCAAAGTCTGCCTGAGTCACATAGAGCTCGTGAAGAACATCTGCAGGAATGTCACCTGTTTCAGGATCCACGTGTGGGAGCGCTCTTCTGAGGGCGTGCATGGCAGCCTCCCGAGCCAGTGCAGAAAGGTCAGCACCCACGAAGCCATGGGTCACCGCAGCGAGCCGCTCCAGTTCAAGTCCCTCTTCGAGGGGCATGGCTCTTGTGTGAATCTGGAGTATCTCCAGTCGGCCCTGCTTGTCAGGTACGCCGATAGTGATCTCTCGATCGAAACGGCCTGGCCGGCGGAGAGCCTCGTCAATGTCATCAGGTCTATTCGTGGCTCCTATGACAATGACCTGACCACGACCTGCAAGACCGTCCATCAGTGCCAAGAGCTGAGCAACAACTCTACGTTCAACTTCACCCGTCACTTCTGCCCTCTTGGGAGCGATGCTGTCCAGTTCATCAATGAAAATGATAGATGGAGCGTTCTTCTCTGCATCCTCGAATGTCTGACGGAGCTTCTGCTCTGATTCACCGTAGAACTTCGACATAATCTCAGGACCATTGATTGTCGTGAAGTTTGCTCCAGACTCGTTCGCAACGGCCTTCGCTATGAGGGTCTTTCCAGTTCCCGGAGGACCCATCAGGAGCACGCCCTTCGGGGGCGATATTCCAAGACGCTTGAACAGCTCAGGAGATTTCATTGGCAGTTCAACCATCTCTCTGATCTTCTGAATCTCCTTGTTGAGACCTCCAATGTCCTCGTAGGTCACATCAGGAACTGTGATCTCCTCTGGCTTGGCTGGCTGTGTGAGAACCTCGATCTGGGTGGAGGCAGTAACGCGAACATGCTTTGACGGAGTGACCCTAGTAGCCATGAATTGCAGCCCTTGGCCGATCGATGTAATGAGAATCACGTCACCTCGAGTGATAGGCTTGTTCAGCAACTGCTGCTTGATGTAGTTCTCGAATCCCTGCTGGAAGCGCACGGGCTGACTTGGAGCGATTGTTATCCTTGCGGCCTCTGGTACTGTGACCTTGGAGACCTCAACCATTTCTCCGAGTCTTGCTCCCGCATTGTTCCGGATGAGCCCGTCCATACGTACCATGTCAAGGACTTCGTCCTCCTTCAGGCTTGGCCAACACACAGCCACAGTCTCCTTGCTTCCCTTGAGGAGCACGAAATCGCCGGATCTTATACCCAAATGCTGCCTTACATCTGAGTTGAGACGCACGATCCCGCGGCCTTGATCCTTCGGCATGGCAGCCGCTACTTTCATTCGCACTACTTCTTCACTCATCTAACTCTCTTCCTTCTATTCTATCTGAAGAACGCCTTCTGATTCGCCATCATAGTCGTCTGCGGCCTTCCTCAACAGAACCTCTAGAATGCCGTTCTGGAAGGAGGCAGAAGAACTGGAAATGTCAACGTCAAACGCAAGTGGAACACTCAGTGGTTCGAAGGCTGAGTCTAGTTCAACCCGTACCTGACCATCCTCAATGACAACGGAGGGCCGGCTCTCGCTTCTTGTGTCCACTAGAATCATGTATTCATCGCCTAGGTCGATCTCCTCGACTTCAGGGCCAACCTCATGAGGGGCAGTGTCAGTCGGGTTGCCAGCTTTGGGGAATCTGTTGGACCAAGTCCTCACTTCCACGTTTCCATCTGGTATCCCCATGGATCCCATGAAGTGCTCGACCATCCTACGGAACACTGACTCAAAGTCATCATCAATCATGTCTACAGAATTACCTCCAGTGAAGCCCCGGGCGGCCTTGGCCGCCCTATGAGTCACCATTGGGGCTCCTTTCTGTACGGTTGGTATGTTCTACCTAAGATACCAACTGGTCCATTAGTATTTAAGATTTGTGAAGCAGCGGCAGGAGCGCGAGTGTGACCTGAATCTGCGGCCACAAAGAATACCAATATAACCACAGATTTGGGGGGCAAGGATGGAATCTCGAGCGTGTAGTGTATGACAATGTGCTCTCTCTGTGGGAAGGAAGATCTCTGCTTCAAGTGTCCCTACTGTAATGGGCTATTCTGTTCAGAGCACAGGCTTCCAGAGAGCCACGGATGTGCAGAACTGCATCGAGTCAAGCAGGACGCTCGGCGGAAGATAGGCGACTCTCTTTCGACAGACAACAACCAGACCAGGACGATTCCACGGAAGCGTAGAGAGCCTGCGCGCCGACGGAAGAGGTTCTCTCGGACAGAGATAAGAGACCTCACCATTGCCACAATGCTGGTCGCTCTAGTAGGCCTGGCACTTCTTGGAAGACCGAACGGCATCTTTGGAGCTATCAACCTCATCCTGGCGTACTTCATTCCGACCGGCCAAGCTTGGATCATACTCGGAATAGTCACCATCTTCGTGAGCACTTTCATGGTTCATGAGCTGGCGCACAAGTTCGTAGCGCAACGCTATGGAATGTGGTCGGAGTTCAGGATGCTGCAGACGGGATACTTCCTCTCGGCAATGGCTATTCTGTTCTCAATCCCAATCTTCGGGACTGGAGTAGTCTACACAAGCGGGGGAAGAACGATAGAAGAAGATGGAAAGTCAAACCTCGCAGGGCCCCTCTCGAACTTCATCATGGCTCTTGTCATGCTCTCGACCGCGCTCCTCTTGTCCGTCTCTTGGGGGGTAGTCCCGGGCGGGGTAATGCTCCTTCTGACCTATGGCATCGAGGTCAACGCGTTCATTGGCCTCTTCAACATGATCCCATTCCAGCCCTTCGATGGTGCAACGGTCAGAGCTTGGAGCGACAGAGTATGGCTACTCATGCTAATCGGCCTCATCTCCATGCTGATAGTAGCATACTTCGTGATGCCTCTGATTCCGTGACCGGTTTCATGTTGCACGTATAATACCACGCTTCATAGCAGCACAATACAGAGACCTCCATGAACTCCCGGGGGTCGATTTGATTGCTGACGCCAAAGACACAAACGTCGGACATTGTGGAGCTCTCTGTTTCCGCATGGTTCTACAGGAATCGGACAATCGCTGGATTCGATAATCCTGCTCGCTCATTGTACGTATCCATCCGAGAGATGGTGGAAAACAGCCTAGATGCCTGTGAAGATGCGCTTGTGCCTCCGGAGGTGACAGTGCTGCTCAGTGCTGAGAATGAGCCTGATGAAGAGAGTGGGATTCTCTCTGCCGGGCCTCAGATCTACAGGCTGACTGTCAAGGACAATGGAAGCGGAATGGAGAAGGACTCAATCCCTGTCCTCATAGGGAAGATGCTAACAGGCACGAAGTTCACGCAGCGGCAGAGTAGAGGGACATTCGGTCTGGGTGGTAGCCTGGCGCTCCTCTACGGTCAAGTCACTACACAAGAACCGATCGAGGTCGTCACTGGGCGACGGGGGTCAGAGGTAGGCCACAGAGTCCTCATGCGATTGGATATTGAGAACAACGCCCCGGATATAGTCGAAAGCAACACAATATCCAAGGCACGTGAAGAATCAGGGACAATGGTCTCGTTTGCTCTGGAGGGAGACTGGATCAGGAGCAAGAAGCGAATCATGGATTACTTCACACAGACTTCACTCATTCTGCCAAATGCATCATTGATGTTTGAAACTCCGGATGACGAGCTGGTGCGCTTTGACCGACTGGTGAACATGGCACTGGAACGACCGGAGGAGATGCCCCCCCATCCCCGAGGAATCGACACAGAGATGCTGAAAAGGATGCTATCCAGCTCACGTTCGAAATCACTGAAGTCCTTCCTCGTAAACTCGTTCCAGAGAGTAGGAGAAACGATAGCGACCGAATTCCTCAGCTATGCAGGACTCGACCCTGAGGCTGAACCCTCTGAAGTGGGGCAGGGAGCACTCGTCGCTCTGATGAATGCCATGAGCACATACGAGAGATTCCTCCCGCCATCACCCAAGTCCCTGTCACCGGCCGGTGTTGAGATTCTTGAAGCGGGTGTTAGAAGACTTGAACCTGACTATGCAGTCTTCAGGCAGAGGTCTCCAAGCGTGCATGAAGGTCATCCGTTTATTGTTGAAACAGGTGTAGCATTTGGAGGCAAACTGGAGCAAGGCACCAAGCTCTATCGGTTTGCCAATCGAATCCCTCTGCTATACGATGAGGGCTCGGATGTGTCACACAAGGTTGTGAAGTCCCTCAACCTGAAACACTACGGACTCCGCCAGGAGGACCCACTGGCGTTCATAGTTCACATATGCTCAACGAAGATCCCCTACAAGACCGTGGGCAAGGAATACATTGCTGACGTCGACTCGGTTCGAAGAGAAGTGGATTTGGGCATCAAGGACTGCCTAAGAGAACTGAAGAAGAAGCTCAGGAGGAGAGAACGCGTTACACGAGACAGGAGACGTCGGAGCAAGATGATCGCATACTATGAGTTCATGGCAGATACTCTATCTTCAGCCATAGGACGCAATGTTTCGCTCGATGATCTGCCAATCTTCAATGGAGGGGACGAGCAGTGAGCCATGCACCCGAGGTCGTAGGACTCATCGACAATGTGCTTGAAACCCTGGCAGAAACACTTGAGGATGGTATGTTCCCCGAGATTGGCTACTATGGTTCTTCCAAGAAGAACGTCAGATATACTGACGAGGGGAAGTACGCTTCAGTCGATAGCAGTGCATCGTTCATTGACGGAAGGAAGGTGGAGAGCGCAAAGACCATTGCAGGACTCATCTACGGCCTGACCAAGTTCAAAGAACACCTACAGGCAGGCATGTCAATGAGCCTTAGGGACTTCTACTACATGCACAAGGTGAAACATGTACAGGAAGTGCTGCAAGTTTCGGACCAAACCGAGACCAACCGCATGATCAACCTATGTGAGCGTATACTGAGGAGTGAATCGGCATCCATCCCACGTGAGGAGCTAGGAGTTGTAAGCTCGCCCAAGGGAACATTCTACGGTGACATCACGCTTTCTGACCTATCAGGGAAGAAGATCAACTGCACGAGTTCTGGGGAGTATGGCTGGTTCATTTCGTCAAGACCCTTCGATGTGAAAATCCATGAGATCAACATCGATGCCGCCGTATTTGTCGAGAAGGAGGCGATGGCTCGAAACCTGATTGAACTCGGACTTCCAGAAGACATACGAATTGGTGTTGGGTCACTGTTCGGTCAGCCGGGTCGAAACATGAGGGCTTGGATACGGAGGCTTGCTGATGCGGGCCTACCCGTTCTAGTTCTCGTAGACATGTCCCCATGGTCATTGAGGATCTTCTCAACAATCAAATCGAATTCCATCGAACTTGCGAACATCCAAGGCCTTGCCACCCCAGAAGCGAAGCTTGTGGGCCTAACACCAAGTGACTTCTGGAGCAAGCGTGGCATCTTGCAGGGAGTTGAACACTCACTTGAGAAGATGACGAAATCAGATATTCGATGCGCGCAGCAGAACCGCAACATTCCTGCGATTAGAGAAGATGAGGAACTTCGGAAGCAGAATGAGGCCATGTTGAAGAACAAGAGGAAGGGTGAGCTTGAATCCTTCAAGGCATATGGCCTTCCACTCAAAGAGCTGAAGGACCTCTACTCGAGGTACCTGAGAGATAAGTCTTCGCAGTTCGATGTGAAACTCATATAAAGCACGTCTTTCTTCTGGACAGGCGAGGAGTTTCTTCATGACCGAAAGGGAGAAGATGCTGAACCAGCTTGATGAAATCAAAAGCTCGCTCACTGATGTTCTCGACGAGTTCGAGAAGCTGACAAATGAGAGCGAAGAAATCAGGACTACAAGAAGGGAAGCTGAGGAAAAGGCGTGGGCTCTAGAAGAGAAGGTCAAGGAACTGACTGCCGAACTCGACAAGGCGAAGGCAAAGGCAGACAAGAGCACTAACAAGCTCAAGGAAGCCACCGAGGAACTCGACCAGCTCAAGTCACAGCTGTCAGATGCCGAATCGTCGAAGGATGCAGCCGTTGACGAACTGCGAAGAGAGCGAGATGAACTGCGCAGAGAGATGGATGAAATCAACGCGCAGCTCAACCGGGTCTCGGAGCTCTATCGGGAGGCCTCTGCAGAGAAAGAGGCACTTGAAGAGAAGGTCGATGTGAGTGATCTCTTGGCCATCTACATCACTCTGATAGAGACCGTGTTCTATGGCAAGCCCCATGCGCGGATACTCTACACACTGCATGATGTCAAGTCCGCCATCCCTCGCAGCAACATCGCCTCGAGTACTGGCATCCAACCTGCGGTAGTACTTAAAGCAGTACACGACCTCGCCAATGCAGACCTCGTAAGCTATGACGAGGACAGCCAAGAGGTGAACCTGATCAAGGACATCGTGCGAAGATCAGGCTAGTCCCCAGACAAGAAAGAGTGAGATAGATTTGTCCCGACGAGTAAACACAGGAACAGAACTACGAAAGCACATCAGGAAGTACACCTTGGGTGAGAAACTGAAGTCGATAACCGACCTTCTGGGCCCAGACGCCCAAGAGGTAATAGATTGGGCATACGACGAGGCCCAAAGGCGCATCCAGGAAGACAGCAGCCTGAGTAACAAGGACCTGGGCAGGATTGTGTACGAGCTCATAGGCACTGAAGCAGCTATCAGGCTCGTGACCAGGAATCACGCCAGAGGACGGCTCACAACTAAGAGCGAGATACGCCAGAGGACAGGCCAGACAGTGGAAATGCCAGTTCTCTACAGGCAGGCTGGACTACGTCACCCCCAGGAAGCGAGAAACCTCAGGCACAACTTGTTCCATGAGGCATTCTTGGCCCTCATACTGAAGCTCTTCCCGGACGTGGAAACGAGCGTGCCACAAACGGGCGAGGGCTTGACGCCAGATCTTGTCGTCGAGCACAAGGATCCGAATTGGACAATATCGGTGGAATACAAGGGATACCGTGCGCTGACACTCCTGAGTGAGTCAGAGCTCTTGAAGGCCATGCGGTACAAGAACGTGTGGGGCACTGCCTGGCTCGTGACGACGACGACGAAGACAGTGCGCCCTGCTTACGAGGGTCAAATCCACTCCAAGCAGCTTGTGAAGGAAGGAGTAGAACGCCTCAAGAAGGTGTACAAACGGAAGGCGTACACAAACGAGCAGAGGGAGAACCGGGGCATAGCTCGAAAGGGGATTAGTCACCTCGAGAAACACAAAGACCTCAACTTGAGCTGCAAGCTATGGACGGCAGAGGAGCTCCTTGACTCAATGAAGAAGGGGAACCCTGTCAAGGGCGTCATCATCACTTCAGGATTCGAGCTCATAGGCCTACTGAAGGATGCAGGTCTTGATGAACGTGCAGACGATGTCCTGAGGGTTATGAAGACCCCAGCGACGAGCCTCCACAGTGATACAGTGACATCAGTGAGGCTCATCGAGTAGAACACTGCCAAGCTTTATCTGTAGCTTCCCTAAGCCATATAGGCCGAACAGAGAAGAGAGAAGATGCGAGGCTGAAGTCTTGGAGGACCCGAGCGCAATCAAACTGCAGGAACACATGAGGGAGCTGCTGAAGTCTCTGGCAAACAAGTCGCCAATCCTTGGTGCCGCCATCTTCTCAGTCGAAGGTCTACCCTTGGTCAGTCACTTTCACGCGGGAACAGAGGAAGTATCAGTGGCCGCTCTGGTTGCCAGCATCCATTCCGCCGGTGAACAGACTGTGAAGGAGCTGAAGCAGGGCGAGCTACGCTCAATCATAATCACTGGAGACCTAGGTACCACACTTGTGATCTCAATCTCCCAAGACTACATCCTTACAGTCACCGCGCCCGAAAATGCGAAGCTTGGCCTCATTTTCACCGACGCCAAGAGGACTGCAAGGGAAGCAAGAAAGATCCTGTACTGAGTAGTTGCGGCCACGATGGAATCGCCATTAGACTATCCATTCAATCACCATCCTTGCTACTCTATATCACGTGAGGAACTCTGGTCAAGGATTCATCTGCCAGTTGCACCATTCTGCAACGTGAAGTGTGCGTTCTGTGACCATAGTATTGGTTCAGCCTGTCACAGCTCTAAGCCTGGATTCGCATCCAATGTGATGTCTGTGGCCAATGCTCTGTATGTGCTGGAAAGGGAGTTGGAGGCCACAGACAGGCTGAAGATAGTTGCAGTGTCAGGGCCAGGCGAGCCACTGGCGAACTCGGAGACCTTCGCTCTTCTTAGTGAGATTCACAGGAAACACGAGTGGCTGAAGCTCTGCCTAAGCACGAATGGCACTCTGCTTCCCGAGTCGCTTGAAAAGCTCAAGGAACTGGGGATTGACACCATCTCAGTCTCGATGAGCGCAGCAAGACCACACACGGCGGCTTCAATATACGAGTGGGCTATCATCAATGGGAAGAGAGCCTCAGGAGAGGAAATGGGGGAGAGAGTCATTAGTCTCCAGCTGGAGGGAATCAGATTGGCTGCAGAGGCAGGATTTGCAGTGAAAGTGAACACCATTCTAATACCATCTGTCAACAGCCATGAGATGGCCGAGATCTCAGTGCGCATTGCAGAGGCAGGAGCTGCCCTGCAAAACATCGTTCCTCTTGTGCCTAGTGACAAGATGGCGTTTCTGAGACCTCCGACCAGCGCCGAGCTCAGAGTGGCAAGATCAGGAGGCTCCGCGCACATCGCTCAGTTCACTCACTGCAAGCAGTGCCGCAGCGATGTGGTTGGAATCCCAGGAAATGATAGGATACTCTAAGCGCTTGACTTCCTCTCGAGACACCCGAGCTCTACTAGCTTGTTGATGAGAAACCACAGGGCATTCTTGTCGAAGGGCAACGAGCCTGAAACATCCTGAATCCTTGAAGTGCCATCGAACTTCTTGAGTAGAACGTCAACAGCCTCGCCGTATTGTGCCTTGAGCTGCTTCAGTTTCACCTCAGGACACTCGGCCTTCATCAGGATGTCCTCATCGGTCAGACGGCGCTTGAAGTCGACCCATCCATATCTTGCGAGGATTGAGATGAGCGCAAGGACATCCTTGTCGGTGAGATTCATCAGGTCCATTATCTCGGCCACGGTCCTCTTGCCGCTGATGAAGGATTCAAGCAGCTCAAGCTGCTGATCGACTTCGCCTACACGGAATGGGATCTTGACGCCTTTGTTATTCTTGACAGGAACGAGATCCAAGTCCACGGAACCGAAAGGAAACTCTCTGATGATACTAAGGGCGAACTCTCGAAATCTCCTTACATCCCCTTCGAAGTGCTTCAAACGATCTCCGTGCTTGCTCTCAACAGCAGTGAGGATTCTCCTCAGCTTCTCACGATACGGCCCTTCCTCAGGCACAGGGTCCACGACTAGGAGAACTAGAACCGAGCTGCCAACTTCAATCAGAATGTCATATGCCGCCTTTCTGATGGTCCTGATTGGTGTGTTGGCGAAGATAATGACAGCAGTGACGAAGCCAGCAATCAGGTCAGGATCCACGGTGAGCTCTGCGTAGGGGATGTTGAGGACGGACTCTCCACCCTCTAGACGGATCAGTGAGATGTAGCGAACCCTGGAAACATCTAGAGCCATTCCTAGTACTCCTCCATCTCCTCAGGGTCTCTCTCCTTGAAACCCAGCACTCCACCGTCAATCAGATTGCGGGCGACTGTCTTGACAGCCTCCAGATTGAAGGGTAGCAGGTCACAGAGCTGTGACACCGTGCGAGACCCGTCACACAGTTCCACGAGGACTGTAAGTTGGTCTCCGTAGACACCCTTCAAGAAGAGAGGAGGGTCCATAATCTTGACCAAGACAGATCCGTCATGCAATGGTCGGGATAGCGTGATCCAGTTGTACCGGTCAAGCATGGACAGAATCGCGATGATCTCAGAGTCATCGATTTCGGACTGCTCGAGGATATTCTCTATGGTTCTCTTCCCATTGATATACCCGAGAACAATCTGCATCTTTCTGTCGGTCTCACCCACACTCCAGGGAATGGAGGCCTGATGGTCGGGGGTGGCCTCGGACTTGCTCACAAGCCTTGGAATCATCTTGAGGCTGAAGTTCCTGTATGGGTATACTGAGAGGATCTCCAGTGCGAACTCACGAAACGGGCGTATGTCTCCCTTCCAGGCGATGAGCTGAGCCTCATACTGGCTCTCGAACCTCGTAATGATCTTCTTGAGATTGTAGCGATACGGGCTGTCATCCTCAATCTTGTCGACAATGAGGAGCCCAACAACATGGTCACCCTCTTCGATAACTACAGTGTAGCCTTCCTTGGTGAACGTCTTCAGTTGCCTGTTCTCGAAAATGATGACTGCCAGAACGAAGCTTGCCACAAGGTCGGGGTCGACAGACATCTCGCGGTAGGGAATACCCACTATGGGCTCTCCGCCCTCCTTCCGGACGAGCGAGAGATATCTGACCAATGCCTTCTGTTCCCCGGCCGATGTCATCGAAATCCTGAGATGTTTGTCACCCTAAAAGACTTGCTAGAAGAAATCAGCAAGGCCGGTCTGTGTTATCACAGTAATATCGGAATCCCGGTCAATGGAGTAGCCCACGACCTGTTTCATATCTGTGGCAGTCAAGGCAGAGCCTATGGACGTGATGAGGATTGGTCCTTTCATTCCCACGACTTCTCCGGTAAGAGGCCTCTTGTCAACAGGCTCAGAGCGTTTCTTCCATGGACTTGGAGGGCGCTCCAATGGCGGAAGCATGTAGTGCTTACCTAGACTCTCCAATTCCGTTTCGATTCCGATGAACGGATCATCCAGGGAGGAGAGGAACTCATCGGCCAGAGCCTGAGCTTGCTCCAGTTCCAGACTGAGGGGCAGGCTTCGTATCTTTCGACTACTATGGACCTGTTTGAATATCCCCTTCCGACGCGCCAGACGATGTTCTGCGAGTCGTGCCTTGCGACCGCCCTCAATATCTTGCAGGACGCCTCCGAAGTCTGCTCCCTGTTCAACCCATCGCGTGAGGACCCGTTTCTTTGTAGAGACTCCGACTTTCAGAGTGCTGTCATTGAAAACCACAAGATAGACCACGTAGTCAGTGGACTCACACTGGATACGTCGTCCCTCAGGTGCTCTGCAGCTCCTGCCGTCACAGCGAATGCACGGATCTGCAATGTCCATTGCAGCGCAAGGTCCACAGCGTGTGCCGGACCTGAGGATTACAGAGTCCTCAGGACATCTTATCATCCTTCCAGCGTTGTCGTGCGACCCAACGCAAAGACGAGGCCCTCGGAAAACCCACTCAAGCTCCTTGCCCTTCGACATACGTAGGAATGCGGGAGAGCCGCTCCCCTCCGGCCAGACAGTAAGGCCGGACTCGTAGGACGTGCCATTCTTCTGCCGCCAGGTGACATCAGCAACTAACACTTGTGTCACCTCACAGGCGCATTACTCCCCTTCCTCGGCGCATCCACTTCACGCCCTTCATGTTGAGGTCAGCATCGCACTTTGGACACCTACCATTCTCATTGAGGTTGTTGCTCTTGAGGAATACAGAGTAGCGTTCAACAGCCTTCGCTCCACACTCGGGGCAGTAGGTGTTTTCATAGTCATGTCCCGCGATGTTGCCTGAATAGACGAAGACCAGTCCTGCTTCTTTTGCTGCCTTGATGTGCGCTTCAAGCATTGCAGGGGGAGTACGTGGAAGATGGGTGATTTTGTATGTGGGAGAGAAGGCCGTCAGATGGAACGGCGTTCGCTCACCAAGATGCTCCACAGTCCACTCAGCAAGGTACTTCGTATCCTCTAGCGAGTCACCAATCTCTGGGATGATGAGGTTCGTTATCTCAATCAGAACACCCTTCTCATGCATGTAGTCCATGCCCGTGAAAATCGGTTCTACCTTGGGCACAGACATGTACTTCTCGTAGAATCTCTTGTTTCCACTGCCTTTGAAGTTCACAGACGCTGCGTCGAGGAAAGGCGTCATGTAATCAATGGCTTCCTTGGTCATGTAGCCATTTGTGACGAAGGTGTTGAACATGCCCTTGTTGTGGGCTATTTCGGCTGTGTCGTGGGCCAGCTCTATGAAGACCGTGGGCTCGGTGTAAGTGTAGGTCATCCCCGAGCAGCCATTCGCCTCTGCCAAAGCCACAATCTCTTCAGGAGAATGGAAGCGACCGATTGGGGTCTCTCTGTGCGCAGAGTGGTAGTTCAGGCAGAACTGACAACGGAAGTTGCATGATGATGTGCTTATCGAGAATGCATGACTTCCAGGTGCGAAGTGGAAGAGTGGCTTCTTCTCAATGGGGTCTGCGGCCATACCATCAATGAGGCCATAGACTCTGGTGTAGAGCTTCCCATCTCTTACGGTACGTACACGGCAGAATCCGGTCTCACCTTCATGGATAACGCATCGTCGCGCACACAGATCACATCGGACTCCTTCCTTGAGGTTGGAGTATAGAGCCGCCTCTCTCATCACAATCAGGTTCTGGCCGACTTCTTATGCCTGTTTTGGTGAGCGATGATTAGCGTCCCGGCAAGTGTCGTCACCGTTAAAAGCGATGGGGGCAAGTATGCCTGCGGTCCCCTATATGCCAGCTCCAGAGGAACTTGAGAAATTGGGAGGTCTATTCGACACAGTCACAGACCGTAGTAGGCCATTCTTCGACAAATGTGCGAAGACCAAGTTCCTGGCTGTTGAGGACTATCCAAAGGCTGCTGACGAATGCATTAGACTGGCACGGCAGACATTGAACATAGACAGCAGTGGTGTTGATGTTGATTGTCTGGACGATGTGAAGAGCGCTGTGGAGTCGGGCCAGCTCGATGGCAACCTGGTTGATGCACTCTCGCGCTTTCGCTCCTCTTACTTGGAAGGAGTTCTGCGTCCGGCAGTAAAGTCATATCTCAATAACGAGCACAAGACAATCTCTGAGATCGAAGCACTCTACACTGATGCTGTGAGAATAGATGGTGTCCTTGAAGTTGTCCAGTTCCTGAGCAGAGTTCAACCTAAGAGCTAGGCCTTCTTAGCATCCCTGTGCACAAGAGTGGTCCCATCCACGACCCATGCGATTCCCAGACTCTGAAACTCCTCAGCCCACTTCATGACAATGGCAGGAGCAACTCCCAGAGACCGTGCAATCTCCCGAATTGCCATCTCACCATGTTCTTCAACCATGAGGAACGCCTTAGTCTTCTCTGTACTATCCATGAGAGACATATAGCCTTCAAGCGTTTCCTCAGCATGTTGCAGCTTGGCTTTCGATTCGGTGAAATCTTCAGTCATCCGTGACAGATTCGCCGTGGCACGCTCAAGTTCAGACTTCACTCGTTCGAGCTCACGCATCTTGTCCCCGGATTCATAGGATCGTAGCCGAGCCCGTATCTCGTCCATTTCGGCCATCCGCTCCTTGTTCTTGGCAATCTGTTCTTGGAGCTGGCGAACGTTTGTCTGCAGATCTCCAACTTGAAGGTCCTTCTTGGAGATTGTATCTAGGTAGCCCTTGGCCTTCTTCTCTGATGCATCCGCGGCATCCTGAGACTCCTTCAGCTTGCCCTCCAACACCTGTCGGCTTGCTTCGAGAGACTTGACCGCGTTGCGTAGCTCAATCAGCTGCTCTTGGTCAACCTTGGGGCTAGCACTCAGTTTTCGGAGGTCCTCCTCAAGGTCCTCATTCCGCACTCGCACAGAGGCAAGATCTCTCCTGAGGTCTTCTACCTCGTTCTCGCGCGTCTGAAGCTTCTTCTCAGAAAGACTCAGCTGATTCGTGAGCTCCTCAATCTTGTTCTCCAGTATGCGGACTTTCTCCTCAACTTCCTTCGGGACTACCACCTTTGGCTTCATTCCCAGCTCCTTGGATAGGAACTCCACTTCAGTGCCTGATCGCTGAGCGAAGTCATCTACACTTCCCTTCAGCGTAGCAAGCTCCTGAAGAGATAGCTTAAGTGACTCCTTCAGACCCTCGGTGATGTCTCTCATCTTCTCGAGAATGGGCGTGGACATGCCCGCAGTAAGAGAGTCCTCAACCCGATGAAATTCCGCTTCAACAACAGGCCTGACGTCATTCTCTAGATAGGTTGCCTGTAGGTTCGTCTTGGCCTTCCTCTTGCTCTTGGTGATGATATCCCCTTTCATATTGACGAGGCTGCCTTTCAGACTCACTAGAAAAGAGAGGACGACCGGAACTAAGTCTCTCTCAATACGGTCAATAGCGGCATCCATTGTCAGGATATTTCGTTCCAGAAGCGAGAGGCTGTCCCGTAGTCGTTCTGCGCTCTTGTCCAGATCCATCCTCCGTCGGACCTGATCCGCAGACTCGACCCTCATGACGTCGCTTGACATTCGACCTGAGTCAATTAGCTCCTGTCTCATTTCGTCATCGACACCAAGCTCAGTAAGGAGAGAGTCAACAACACCCTTCTCACCATGACCAGTGTCCTCCTCAGGAGGGCCGGAATCTCTGTCAGAACGTTTAGCCATGCGAAGAACCCCTTTCGTGTGTCCCGACGGGCAATGGCTAAGAGGGCCAGACAATAGATAAATGTATTCGCAGAAAGCTCCAATCGATTCACACTTCAGAGGACTTCACGTGCGACTACGAATAGAGATGCAGGCAGATGTCCACAACAGAGGAACATCCAAGATACAGAATGGCACCATGGTGTGGCATCTCTTCACTGACATGGAAAATCAGTTCGTAGAGGCTATCGATGTGTTCCCTCCAGCCCGAGTGGCTGAGAAAGCCGAGAGGAACATGATTGCGCAAATCAAAGTCCCAGATCTCAATCCAGGAGAGAGCTTCTCACCCACGGTCATTCTGAGAATAGATACAATAACTCGAGACTGGCTCATGGAGCCTCAGACGACGCCTGAGCAGCTAGTCTCCAGAAACAGGGGCATGTACTGTGCTTTGCAGAAGTATTGGGAGATTGAGGATGACAAGATACAGGAACTATCACAGCGTGCTGCGGAGCGTACAGGTGATGACGAGTCATATGCCCGCCTTGTGTTTGAAATGGTGAGAGAATCGGTCAAGTTGAAAACACATCTGGACGAGAGAATCGGAGCGGCTAGAGTTCTGCGGGAGAAGGAAGGGGACTGTGATGAGCATGCAGACTTGTTCATCGCCCTCATGCGGGCCGTGAGAATACCTGCTCGGAGGGTTGTAGGCCATGTCTACAGAGGGCTCGATGAGCCAGAACCACATGCATGGTGTGAGGTGTTCCTTGAGGGAAAGGGATGGATACCAGTCGATCCAGCCCTCGGCAATTTCGGAACACTGAGCGAGAACTACTTCTCAAGGATTAGAGAGGGCCTGATATCTGAGCGGCCAACGATTCAGCTCAAGTGGAGTGGCATTGCGTCCCAAGCTCCGTCAGTTGATGAGACGGTGAAAATGTCTGTTCTGAAGAATGGCCTCGATTAGATGTCACTGATGACGCCCATTGACCGCAACTGAACGAAGAGCTTCGCATCGAAGTGCCAAGAGGCGTGAGTGTCGAAAATAGCGCATTTGACATCTGGCAGGAGAGGCGACTCCAAGGCAGAATGGAGAGTTCCAGCGAGATGGAGGGCCAGCAGCTCGCCATAGGCCGCCACCTGCGGTACAGAGTCCATGAACCGCCTTCTCACAGTCTCAAGCGGACCGGGTTTGTAATCAGACACCTGTATGCATCCATCGACGAAGCGAATCACATCAATGTGTCCAGTGATGCCATAGCCTTCAGACCAGACAGGAACCTCGATAGCGATGGCCTGTGGGTCCTTCATTATGAACTCTGACAGTATGTTATGGTCAGCGCTGAATGTATCGTCGCCTATGTCTCTATGGTACTGCCGGATGTTCAGGACAAGATCGTCTTCCCCACTGGATAGGATTGAGCCAGCCTTCTCCAAACGCAATCGCAGTGCGGTCTTAGAGGCTCTGCTCTCGAGATCCAGCTTCAACCTGGATGCTCTCGTGAAAACAGGATTGCTGAAGGGCTCTTCAGGCACCTGACCTCTATGAATTGTGATGAGATGAGCGTGCAGAGACGCAAGGTCTCCCGAGTCGATGCCTAGACTATTGTGATGAGTGACGTTCCATTGGAACCCGTAGGCCGTCTTCCCATGCTTGAACTCACGTCGCAGAATCTCGTCGGGCATGGACCTTCTGGAGGGAGCAACGTTCCGAACGTTTTTAATCCACCGACCTCCTCCTAGAGCCCGTGATGGGAAAATGACGTACGCGTTTCTCGTCTTTTACAAGTTCCACTTGATGACCCCTGAGCAAGCAGGGGAAGCAAAGGAGTTCTGGGGTGGGTTCGCCAAGGAGAGCTGGCCAGAGCAACTGACAATCGTAGGCGACTACAAACACGCCTGGGGATCAGAGTGGAATGGATTCCTGCTCATCGAAACTGAAGACCCGCAAAGCTTCTTTGAGTTCTGGCCCGTATTCAGAGACAAGACTCGGTGGTACATAGACAACACTCGGACAATCGTGTCCATCAAGAGAGAGCCCGCTGACTGGATGTAGCAGGGGTCTCAGGAGAAATACGTGAACCGGAGGACCCGAAGGTCCACCGATTCCTCATTTTGCACTGTCTTCTATCAGCCGGACAATCCAACGTATGTCTTTGTCGAGAATCCCTTCTCCCGTCGCATAGATTGAGAGGGATCCGACTTCAGTGTTGATGTTGGTCTTCAGCTGAGAGCCGGATGAGTAGTGGAGTACTCCTCCAAACCTGCTGATGTGACCCTTGTAGCTGCGAGTCCACGTTGGTATGTTCTTGTCGCCATGGATGTCCGTTCCCTTGAATTCTGCTTGCTCGATGGCAAGGCGAGGATCGTCAATACCTGTGATCAGGATGTAATCAATCCGGGGCTTCCTTGTTGCATCGGGGATAGCAAGCGAATCGTAGAGCTCCCTTGCAGCTTCTGCACTGAACGATAGGTGCTCCATGGTAGCCCCTGTTTCGTCCTGCAGGACTCTGCGGAACCTCCGAGCGATTCTTTCGGATCCTCGGACCTCGATAGTGTTCCGGGACAGCTTGATCACGATGGTGGCCCGATCCTCAGAAACGTAGTACGAGGAGGACCTCGCGCCTTCCTTGTAGGTATAGATGGGAACTCTGAATCCAGCGATAAACTCACAGACCACAGCTCGGCCACTCACCACAGCATCTGCAAAGCCTTGGGTTGCGTCCTTACTGTTTGTAGGTTCATACTTGATCCCCGCCAACAGCTTCGCCAGCTTGTCAGCCGAATAGGTCATGCCCTCGAGTCGGAACAGACGAATGGATAGAAAGGGTCCAGTGGGCTCGATTCTGGAGGGTATAAGTTTGGTACTTGAGCTCAAGATTCTCATCTCGCGTAGTGTAGGGTCTGAATACAACAGACCTCAACTTCCTGTGGAGAGATGTCCCGGTCTCTAATAAACTAATCATCAAATGTGGAGAATGTCTAGGTATTACGTCGATAATATCTGAGTAGCCATCTGGGTATGAAATCCGGAGCCCCTTGAGCACCCAGCAGAGCATGTGAAAGCCGTTTGGCGCCAAATGGAGACGGGAATAGCAGGGCAGCTCGGGGAGGAAGAAATCAAAAGCGTGATATGCGAGGCGAACCGTCAGGAAACCAGAGGTAATGAGTAGCTTGCGAGTTCTCTTCGTTCTAGGCTCAGGAGGTCACACATCAAGAGGTCTGAAGCTCAGTAGTCAAATCGAGGCTGAGAAGTACTTCATGGTGCCCTTTGAGTCAGACGTGACGAAAGAGAAGGTCGGGAGCAAATACTACAGTGTCATCTCCCCCCGTTTCCGAGCCAAGGACAGCAGAATCATGTCCATCTTCAGGACACTCTTTCTTTTCCTTCATAGCTTGGTGCTCTTTTTCATTGTGCGGCCTGATGTGTTGGTCAGCACAGGATCAGGGCTGACTCTCCCACCATTCCTAATGGCTCGTCTGTTTGGTATCAAGACAATCTACATAGAGAGCCCGAGTAGAGTATACTACCCTTCCATCGCAGGTAGGCTCCTCATTGGGAAGACAGACTTGTGGCTAAGCAGCTGGCCCGAACTTGCGAATAGATATCCAGGAGTGGAGTACAGGGGGATGATAGTTTGATCTTCATCACTGTCGGCACTTCACTCCCTCACGACTCACTCATCCTGAAGATGGACCAGCTGGCGGAGAACGGAACGATTACTGATGACGTGGTTGCACAGATAGGGGCAGGCAAGTACAGACCTCGCAAGATTGAGAGCTTCAGATTCCTCCCAAGTCTAGAGGAGTACTTCCAGAAGGCAGATGTCATTATCAGCAACTGCGGCGCGGGAACCATAATGGAGAACGTCACCAGAGGTCGACGTCTCATAGCCATACAGAATCCCGATATCACAGGCGGGCATGAATGGGAACTCGTCAAGAAGATGGAGAGAGGAAAGCACCTGATATGGTGCAAGAGTCTCGAAGAACTGCCCGACTGCATAAGCAGAGCAAGGTCGATAGACTTCGTGAGGTTTGAGCCGCTATCGCTCGACTTCCGAGAAGTCCTCCAGGAGACCATGCAGTGATGCACATCTAGTCATATTACCCCCCGAAGCTGATGACGAAAAACAGTCCAGAATCGCTGATTACTTATACGGGTGCTATCCGGATAGGAGATGGTGCGGACCATGGCCATCGTCAAGGCTAGCAGAACACATCCCCTCTATGAGGAACTGGTTAAGATCGTAGGAGAGGCACATGTCAACGACAATCCTGTGATTATCTCGTCCTACAGCAAAGATGCCTGTCATCTCGAGGCTGAGAGGCCCGGGATTGTCGTGATGCCGAGCAGCGTGGAGCAAGTGCAAGACATTGTTCGCCTCTGTGCCAAGACAAAGACACCTATCATGCCAGCCGGAGGAAGAAACGGCATCTGTGGGGCATGTCTCCCAAGAATCCCCCACGCAGTCATGATTGACATGGTCAAGATGGATCGTATCATCCGCATCGATGAAGACGTGATGACCGTCACGGTTGAAGCGGGTCTCAGATGGGCAGAGCTTATCCACAGACTCGACGAAGCTGGATACAAACTTGGTTTCAGAGGCCCCTATGGAGGAAATGTGGGGACTGTGGGAGGCTCTGTGAGTATCAATAGCATTGGCTATGCTGCATCCAAGTACGGGCCATCCACTGAGGGAGTGGTGTCTCTTGAGGTAGTCTTGCCAAGCGGAGAAGTCGTGAAGACTGGTACTGGATGGAATCCAGACGCCAAGATCTTTGGACGCTATTCCACATTCCTCGACCTGACAGGGATCTTCCTTGGAGACCACGGGTCCCTCGGAGTAAAGACCAAGGTCACACTCAAGATCTATCCAAAGGCCGAATTCTACGCCTACGGGGACTTCGGATTCAAGACACTTGAAGATGCAACGGCAGCATTTCTTGAAGTCCAGAAGCTCGGGTTCACAGAGGAACTCAACCTCCTTGCCGACCGGCAATCAACGGACACGTTCTTCCCCGGCTTCCTTGACAAGCACAAGGAGATCAACTCCATGTTCGCATCCATCGTCCAGGAAGTGGACCAGGAACTCGCAAACAGGAAGATGGAGATAATTCGTGAAGTTGCCTTCAAACACGGTGGGAAAGACCTCGGCAACTTCGCATCGCAGATGCACTGGTCCGAGATGTTCAATCTGGTTCAACCATTATACAACAACGGCTTTTGGCTGAACACCTGTCACCTCAGACCGATTCCTTCCATACCTGAGATCATGAAACGAATGTGGGCCATCTTCAAGAAGTACAAGCTGCTGGACAACGGCATCAAGTGGATAGCCAGTTGCCTGGGATCAGACCGGGCCTATGCCACAGGCTGGATCACAATCTTCGTGCCGACAAGGGACAAGATGGAGTTGGGTCTCAAGGCATGGAATGAAATGCTCGACGCACACATGGATACGGGTGCATGCCCATACTGGTCAGGCCTACTCTGGGAGAAGCGGGCTGTAGCCAAGGCGAACCCGCGGTTCTTGGACCTGTACTGGACGATTAAGCGAGCAATCGACCCCAGCGATATCTTCACCCCGGGGGTCTTCACAGGAGGTGAGTGAATGGTCGCCGAGTTCAAACATCTATCCAAGTATCTTGAAGACCTGTGGCTATGCGCTCGATGTGGAGACTGCTCGCTCGCAGACAAGACTGTTGCCTCGGATCGTGATGTATTCCTCCCGTGCGCGATAAAGAACGTACTCGGCTTCGAGGCGTACGCCTCCAGAGGCAGAGTCATGATCATGAATGACCTGCTTGAGGGAAAGCTCCCCATTGACAAGGCAATTGCTGACTGGGCGTTCACTTGTACAACGTGCAAGAACTGCCAGGAAACGTGTACTGCAACCGCAGAGGGAATCCGCCTTCCAGAAATGATGGAAGCCCTTCGGAGAGACCTCGTTGAGGCGGGATATGACCTTGAGAAGCACTCGGTCATCGAGGATTCAATCAAGGCAGACGGAAACCCCTACAAGGAGCCACGTGACAAGAGACTCGCTCTGTTTGGAGAGCATGAGTGGCCAGAACAGGCCCCAGTGGCATACTTCGTAGGCTGCACATCTTCGTACAGGGAGAAGGAGATAGCTCGAACCACGGTGGAACTTCTGGACAAGATGGGCGTGGACTTCACAATCATTCCCGACGAAGAGTGCTGTGGAAGCGTTCTGCTTCGACTCGGACGCGAGAAGATCTTTGATGAGATAACCACAAAGAATATCGATGCTCTGAATAAGGCAGGCGTTCGAACTCTGGTCACTGCGTGCGCGGGATGTTTCAGGACCTGGAAGATTGACGTACCACAGCGCAATCTCAAGTACGACTTCGAGGTGCTCCACATCACCGAGTACCTTGACAGACTAGTACAGGACGGCAAGGCGACCTTTGCCGCACCGAAGAAGCTCACCGTGACGTACCACGACCCTTGTCACCTGGGGCGACACGCAGAGGTCTACGAAGCGCCCAGGAGAGTCATTGAAGCAGTTGACAATGTCACTCTTGTTGAAATGGAAACGAACAAGAGGTACGCGCACTGCTGTGGGTCTGGAGGAGGAGTGAAAGGAAGCTTCGGTGACCTTGCGAATGAAGTAGCAGGAAATCGCATCGTCGAAGCCGAAGAAACAGGAGCAGAGATACTTGTCACTGCGTGTCCCTTCTGTCACAGAGGTCTCGAAGACGGTGCCAAGCACATCGGCAGCAAGTTGCCAGTTCTGGACCTACCAACGTTCCTACTCCCCTATGCTCAGAAGGGAAAGAAGAAGAGAGAAGCAGCAGAGAGCGAATTGAAGAAGCAGTTCATGCAGTACCTCTCGGCGCACCCGCTGATCTTCGAGGGCCTCAAGAAAGAGGCTGTTATTGATTATGAAGTGGAGGGGCAGAGGTTCCACGTAGAAGTTGTCGGCAAAGATGAGATTGAGGTGAGGCCAGTCAGAGCTGAGAACCCAGACGTCGAACTCATCTTCTCTCCAGGCGCAGTCCAGAAGCTGACCACATTCGACTCAGAGGATGACTATGCCGCTCAGTTCGGCCTCTTCTTCAAGGAACCTACAGAAGAGCAATGGATCAAGTTCGTTCTCAGAAGGAACATAGTCAAGCTCTTGATGAAGGGATATCGGAAGTTCGCCCAGAAGGCGGGGCTGATATAGACCGGAAGCGCTATTTTGATGACAGGCTTCGACTAGAGCAGTCTTCAGTGTAGAGGAGTCCTTTCAGATGATATGGAATGTTGACAACGTGCTTGTGCTCTCTGCCCACACAGATGACATGGAAGTGGGAGCAGGAGCGACAGTCCGACTGCTAGTCGAGAGCGGCGCCAATGTGAGGTCAGTTGTCTTCAGCGACTGTAGGAAGAGCGTAGACACAAGCAAACACCCAATCGACATTCTCCGAAAGGAATGCGAGGCCGCGGCGAAACACATGGGCATCAAGGACCTGACAATCTACGAGCTTCCAGTTCGCGACTTCCCCGCTAGAAGACAGGAGATTCTGGAGACCATCTATGGTCTTCGACGTGACGAAGACTACGACCTTGTCCTGACAACATGGGTGGGCGATCTCCATCAGGACCACAGAGTTGTCGCAGAGGAGACCTTCAGGGCATTCATGAAGACAGACGTGTCAGTGCTATCGTACGAGATTGCAGGGAATAGCCCTGGGTTCACTCCCGAGGTGTACGTTCCTCTGACGGAAGAGCAGGTTAACTAGAAGATCGAGATGCTCGGTCTGTACAAGTCCCAAGTCGAACGCCGTGGATACTTCACGATCAACGCAGTGAAGTCGGTGATGGGATACCAAGGTCACCACTGCGGAGCCGCTTATGCAGAAGCCTTCGCCCAGCACAGGGGGGTTGTCTGCTCATTCAACAAGCCACCCAAGTGAGGTGTGTCAAAACTTGCCTGAGAATGACATCGAACTCGGCAGGGATGTCGTGATTCATCCGTCAGCACGACTCCTCGCGAAGAACATCAAGATTGGTGATTTCTCAAAGATCGGTGAGAACGTCGTCATAGGGGGCCGTGACATCGAGATTGGCCGAGAGGCATGGATTACCACAGGAGTCCTCATTGGTGGTGGGCGGAGTGAGATGGGTTCCCTGAGAACCGGTGACTTCCTGCATCTTGGTAAGGGATCGATGGTCAATACTGCGCACGATGTGGAGATTGGACACGAAGTGGGCATAGGCATGGAAGGAAAGGTGTTCACGCACGGCGCATACCCCTCGGAATACGATGGATTCCCATATCAAGAGGGACCTGTCAGGATTGGCTCCAATGTGTGGCTGCCATATGCAATAGTCAATCCGAATGTCACAATCGGCGATAACGTGGTCGTTGCTGCCATGTCTCTTGTGAACAGAGACCTACCCTCAGGCTGCCTGGCAGGGGGTATACCAGTCAAGATACTCAAGGAGAACGCGTATCCTCGCAAGGTTAGTGCCGAGGAGAAGCGGGCAGTCGTTGACAAGATCATCAAAGAGGCAGAGTTCTACGGTATCAGTGTAGGCAGGGACGAGGAGGCCACACAGGTCACCTTGGGCAAGACCAGCTTCGACCTTCCGAGAAGGAAGATTGAGGGGCCTGCGTCTGAGGAAACGGACCGGGTGAAGGACCTGCTCCGAAGACACGGAGTCCGGTTTCGGTTCTACAACGATGGCGAGCAATACAGGCCCTGGGACTGAGTTCTCAGAAGTAGTCAGCGAAGGGCTTGCGTGTTCTATCTGTTGGAATCCTGATTTCACCAGATCTCAGAATCTCGGGGATCTTCTCAGCGGCCTTGCCATCGCCATAGACGGACGGGTCGTTGGTTAGTCTCTTGCCGTACATTGAGTTGCAGCTCTCGACGATTCTGTCTTCTGCAATTGGAGTCAGGAGGTTCGCCCCCGCATCGAAGGTTTCTACCCACTCGGTTCGTTGATGGAGGGACACGAGCGGGACATTAAGAAGATAGCACTCCTTCTGGACGCCTCCTGAGTCACTGATGACAAGCCTCGATGAGGCCACCAGGCTCATGAACTCGTCGTACGGTTGGGGGTCGACCAAGTGGACATGCGACGAATCGAATTCCAGAGAGAACTGCTCGAGCTGTTTCCGAGTGCGTGGATGTATTGGGAATACAATCTGGAAGTCGAGCCTGTTTATTGCTGATACAATGGTCGAGAGAAGAGACTCCGAGTCTACGTTCTCTCTTCGGTGGAGAGTAAGAAGGGCATATTCGTCGACATCAACTCCTATCTTCTCAAGCACATGATCTAGGAAGGCCCTATCAGAGTACCTTGGCAGCCTGTGCTTCAGAATGTCGTACATCGTGTCTCCTATGAGATACACCTTTCCCAGCACGTCTTCAAGTTTCAGGTTCTCAACAGCAGTTACCGTGGGCGCGAAGAGACCCGAGGACCCATGATCTATCAGACGCCGATTCATTTCTTCTTGATAGGTATAGTCGTATCTCCTGAGGCCGGCTTCTAGGTGGCAGACCGGAATCTCCATTTTGAAGCCCACCATGGCGGCGCCCAAGGCAGATGTTGTGTCACCGGGAATGATGAGGTAGTCGGGCCTCCGCTTCTCAAGGTGACCTGAGAGGCGCTCCATTATGCCATACACCTGGAAGCAGTAATCACCGGGGCCTACCTCCAGATCATGAGGCTTCTGAAGCTCAAACTCGTCCACAAATGCTCCTGCCAGCTCGTAGTCATAGTGCTGGCCTGTGTGAATGAACTCACACTCTATGCCAGCCGCCTCCAAGGCACGCAGAACGGGAGCTGACTTGACAATCTGTGGTCGTGTTCCAGTCACGAGTGTAACGAACAAGATGGAGCCTCCTTGGCGCTCAAGTCGCCTTCACGGTCCACTTGACATTATAACGTTTCGATTGATGGGAGGACCTCCTAAAGAGCACCAAGACTCCTGTAGAGACGTTCAAGTCTCCTGTGGCTCTCTGGCCATCGTGGATGTGGTTGGACTGACCCAGTGGCGGGCCTCCTGAAGAACTCAGCAACTGCTTGTGCCATCTCGGACGGGTCAACTGCTATCACGGGAAAAGGCGCAGTCGCAAAACCCCCCATCCTAGGAGCCAGCACGGGTTTCCCTAGCGAGAGATACTCACCTGCCTTCCAGATGGACTCAGGCCCAATGAAGGGAGAGCAGCTGTCCCAGGGGCGAGGGAGCAAGCACAGGTCTGCCGCTTGAATGAGATTCGCAACCTCTTCGTGGGGAATCCATCCTGTCATGACTACTCTGCCTTCTAGACCTTCTCTCTCTACGAACCGCTTGAATTGACTCTCCTGCGGTCCTGCACCAACAACGAGGAACTTCACCTTGGGCGTCAGTCGGGTAGCCGATCGAATCACCTCCATCAGCAGGTCGACACCCTCAACCTTTGAGAGCTTCCCGAGATACAGCACTACTGAGGAGTCATCAATGCCAAGCTCTTTCCTGGTCTCGGCTCGGTCACGAGTGGGGCCGAAGTCCTCGGACGGGTAGTTCGGGATGACCCTGACAGACCTGGCGCCCCATGTCACTGCCCTCTCAGCCAACATCCGATTGACACAGACAACATGGTCGGCCTTCCTGGTCATGAACCTCTCAATGAACTTCGCCAAGAAGATGAGCGGTGACTTACCGAAGGTCTCACGGAGGACGGCAGCCCATGGAGCACGAACGTCGTAGACCAGTGTGCCTCGCTTTAGTGTGAGCGGAAGGCCAACGTTGTCAGGGACGTTGAAGAAGTGGTAGATGTCTGCTCTAGCAAGGAGAATCTGGAAGGTAATAGTCAGATAGCGAATCATTCCCTTGAGTATCCGGGGTCTCCCGCGGGGTTTCGTAACAGGTTCAAGCACACGGACATCGATGCCGAGCTTCCGCATGCTCTGGAGGACTCTCTGCAGTCGAATCATCCGTTCGGGTTCTGTGCCTATGAGGAGAACTCGTTTCTTGACCAACAAGTGGTTCCTCCGCGGACCTGTTTCCGTGTGATGGTGAGTGCCACTTCCGCTGGTCCTGTTCTTATGCATTCCCCTTCTACCATAACGTTCAATAGTTAAGCCAAGGGGACTCATCACAAACCCTGTATCTCTTCGTCTTCTGGTGGGCTGCGGAAAATGATTGTCACGCTCGTAACTGGCACACGGCCGCAAATAATCAAGTCGGCGCCACTGCTGCTGGCTCTTCAAGAGGGAGGCGTGACAACGCGGTTCATCCATACTGGGCAACACTACGACTTCCAGTTGGCTGCACAGTTCATCGAGGAGCTCGAGATTCCTAAGCCTGACTGCAACCTTGAGGTGGGCAGTGGAACAAGTGCGTATCAGACATACGAGGTCATATCAAGATTGGAGAGAGAACTCGAGAGAGAGAGGCCTGACTACCTCGTAGTCCCGGGTGACACCAACTCCGCCCTCGGCGCCGCCCTGGCTGGCTTCAAGATGGACATTCCGACATGTCATCTCGAATCGGGGCTTCGTAGCTATGATATGTACATGCAGGAAGAGATCAACAGAAGGCTTGTCGACCACGGTGCAACAGGTCTCTTCGCCCCTACGAAAATCGCAGTGGAGAATCTGGAGAAGGAGAATGTCATCGGCTCAGTATTCCTCACTGGCGACACGATGTATGACATCCTCCAGAACCGCCTGCCGATATTCAGCAACTCATCATACCAAGAAGAAGAGATGAAGAAAGTAGGGATATCCGAGGGTTCCTTTGCAGTACTCACCCTTCACCGAAGGGAGAACGTAGACATTCCTGATCGTCTGACAGGAATCATGAAGGGGCTAGCTACGGTTTCTCGCAAGATAGTCTTCCCGATGCACCCCCGAACCAAGAAGAGACTGGAGGAAACAGGAATCCAGATTCCCAAGAATCTCGAGGTCGTTGACCCTGTGCCCTACACAACAATGATGGCTCTTGTGAGCAAATCGGACCTTCTCATAACGGACTCGGGAGGTCTCCAAAAGGAGGCATATCTCCTGAACACGCCTTGCGTCACAATCAGGGACAACACCGAGTGGGTCGAGACCATAGAGGCAGGAGCAAACATTCTCGCACTCCCCACGGCAGAGGATGTATCGACTAAGGCCCTGAAGATGTGGGGACTGAAGACCAACAATGATGCCTCGGTCTACGGTGATGGCAGAGCAGCAGAGAGAATAGCAGAGATACTCTCCTCAGGAGAGATACAGACCAAGAGGTCGATGATGGTCGAATAGCGAGAGGACAGGACATGAGGATTCTTCACACTTCTCACGGAGGGCTCCCAGATGCAAGAATCGAGAAGACAGCTCTCGTCATGAAGAATGAAGGACACGAACTGCTATTCCTGGGTGGCCATCCTACAAGCCGACAAGACTACGGAGCCTTCTCTGCCACCTATCACATTCCCGTTGTAAACCACTTTCGCGTGGTACTGGATCCGCGCTTCAAGAAGCGATGGCTCAAAGCCATAGACGAAATCAACCCGGACATCGTCCATGCCAACAATGTCATTGCCGCAGCCATGATGCTTGAGACCGAATACCCTGTGGTCTATGACGACCACGAATACTGGAGCAAGCAGGACTTCCGCTTCTCAAACAGAAGTCTGGTGAGGAGGATATCTGGCAAGCCACTCGTCAGAGTGACACCGAGTTGGGAGCAACACCTGCTGGAGAGATACCCAGTTCTGACAGTGAGCGAGAACATAGCGGCGGAGCACAGGCAGAGATCGAAACATGTGGAGGTCACAGGCAACTTCCCGCTAACATCAGAGGTCATCGACCTGCCAGACCCGGAGGGGAGGAAGGGCCTAGTCTACGTTGGTAGTGACTTCAAGTTCGACAAGTTCACTCCACACCGCGATATGACAGGTCTGAAAGATGCAGTAGACTTCAACATCATATCAGGTGTACCTCACCCGGAGATGATGATTGGCCTGACAGAATACAGAATCGGGCTCACTCCGTGGAGACCTCATCCCTTCCACAGGTACTGCGACCCCAACAAGAACTACGAGTACCTGAATGCAGGGCTCCAAGTCTTACTGACATCTACGCTCAAAGAGCCGTTCAAGGCGGACCCATATGTACACGAGTTTGACTCGTACGAGGACCTTCCTCAAGTCCTTTCAGATCTTCCTGAGCAAGACTCAGCTGAAATAATGGCTCATGCTAGAGAGAACTATGTGTGGGAGAGGAACGAAGGCAAGATACGGGGCATCTACAGGTTCTCCAAACCCGCAGAGTGAGTCCAGACAGCTCAGACGCGGTTCCTACGAAGACGGTCTCTAATGTGCATCTGGAGAAGGTCAAGTCCCAAGATGGCTAACGCCGCGATACCCATGAAGAGCAACCCGAATTGGATTTCCAGCATCAGACGAGGCGTAAGAACCCACCAAGGATCCTCTGGATACTGAGTCCATCCAGCCCAGCGCTGACTGTATTCCAAGAACGTGCTGTCGTTTGTGATCTGGTAGAGGCTCTGAGTGAGTCGTATGTGGACTCCGTGATAGTGAACAGATGCTAGCTTCTCTGGGTCAAGCTGGTAGTAGGTCCAATTCCTTGGGGACTCGTACAAATCCATGTGTTCCAGAGCCGATGTGACGCCAAGATTGAACAGTGTCAGGACGCGTGTCTCGTTCAGTAGCTCATAGGTTGCGTAGAGGTCCTCCACAGCAAAGAGGAACCCATTGAGAATCCTTCTGTGAGGATAGGTCGGGTCGAGTGATGCAGGGACTATGACCTCAGGATACCATGCACCCCCGTCACTGAGATCGAGGACATTCCCTCCCAGGTCCTGAGAAATCTCAAAGCCATTGAGGACCTCGTCACAGACCTGAAGCACGAGGGGGTTCTCGTACAAGTCGTACGCAAGAGCAAGGGCATGAAGAATCTCAGCATCCGCCATTGCGGACCGCCAGCCAGCCGGCATGTCATAGATTGCATAGTTGTAGATCCAGTGACTGACGTTGACAGGACCACCGCCATCATCAATCTCATTTGTCACTCGATTATCCAGGAACCACTGGATTGTGTTGTTGAAGTATACGCCGGCAGTGGTGTTACCGTACAGACTCTGATTGTAGTAAGTCTGGGCCCAGTTGCCGACATGGAGGGGACTAATCACTGGCCCAACATATCTACCCTGTTTCCACCCATAGTCGGTGATTGGAATCCCTTCCGGTGTAAAAGAGACGGCATTCTCGGCTTCGTGTCGCTCAATGAGATTGTCGTAGATCTCGTCGCGGAAGACGAACAGAACTCCGAAGATGACCACCATCAGTACGAAGTAGATGGGCAGACGTTTTCTGATATGAGAGAAGAGCTTCCGGACGTGTCCGAATAGGGAAGAACTAGAAACGGGCCCGGCCATCTTGGTTCGACGCGGTCAGGCCAGTGGGGGCGATAAATACGTTTCGTTGCTCCTTCAGTTCTCGAAGTCGTACCCTTCCAGGAAGTCGTATTCCTTTGCCCGAACGAGTACCAGCTCTATCAGGCTTCGGTCCCACTGTACCGAGTCTCTTGTTCTCCGAGGCTTTTCGAAGAGGAGTGCCTCGCAGGCTGAGAGGTAGCCGGAGTCTGCCTCAAGTTCCAAGAAACCACAGATTCGCTGGACAATCTCGCGAGGCTTCTCGACGAGCTCCTCCAACCTGAACTCAAGGAAGTGTGCATCGTCTGACTTCGCCTTCACAGCCTTGTTGGTGTCACACAGAGAGAAGTAGAACTCGATGGCCTCCTCCAATGGAATCTTGTTTCGGTTAGATATCGTGCTGATGTTATCAAAGGGATTTCTTACTACATGGATGATCTGGATTGGCACGCCCGTCATGCTATGCAGCGACTCCAATAGCTCGGGATCGCTTTCGAGGCGTCGTGAACTCATCCCGCCCTTCTTGTCACCAAGGACAGTCAGGACTTCGTTGTATCCTCCCTGCCATTGGCCCTTCACATCGTAGGAATAGCCTGTCCATGACCTTCCGACTTTCCCGAACTCGTAGGAATTCCTAGTGATCAAGTAGAAGAGCCTATTCCTTCCATAGCCTCTCTCCACAAAATCGAGAGCATCGAGTTCATGTGAGATCACTGCATTCGGATGGGCATCAACAAATGACCCTACGAGGCTATGGCCGCTTCTTGGGTAGCCCACAAACATGCAGTAACGCTGAACCTGCGCGTACCTGCCTCGATTCCTAAATCCTCCCGCCAACGAGACAACAGCCAGCAGTCCTCTCCTCACGAAACCATACTTGGATATCCTCCGGAGAGTACGAGCCCAGAACCCAGTGGTCTTCGTGAACCGCCTCGGAAACAAGATCTCGTTGAGCATTTTGGCCTCATGCGGTGGCGAAACTCCCTGTTGTTAAAGCTTCTCTCGCCGCAGCCTCTCTGCGAAGAGATGATAAAGTATAAAGAAACCACATCATCTGTGGGCAGGGTACTGGCGATGACGAAGAAACTTGCAGTATTCACTGGGAACACAACGTTCCTGAAGTGGACAGAGCCTTTTGACACTCGAATCGTGTCTCCACCGCGGAGTAGCTCGTTCAACTTCGGGTCCATGGTCAGCAAGGGAAGATGGTTCGCAACAATAGGGAGGAAGATACGGTCCCTCTCCAAATGGGCCGATGTCGTCTTTGTAGATTTCCTCGACGAGTTGGGACACAAGGTCAGTCACAACTCCACGAAGCCAATCTACATGAGGATTCACAGAACGGAGCTGGATCATCCGCCGATTTTCAAAGGCGTGGACTGGGATAATGTGAAGGCAGTCATCGCGGTCTCCACGCACTACGGGGAGCTACTCAGGGAGTTCGTGCCTAAGTCTGTACCCATAGAAGTCATTCCGCCGGGGGTCAACGCTGAGAAGTGGCCGTTCCATCCGAGTAGTTCTGGCAAGATATGCACGTGGTCACTCCCAACTCCCAGAAAGCGGATCTACTCCCTCATGCTCGCTCTTCGCGACTACCAGCTTCACATAGGAGGCTACTCCGCCGAGGAGCGAATAATCGTGGAGAGGGCGAAGGAGTACGGGTTGAGCCATGTACTGGAACCCAACGTTTCCTTCCCCGAGTGGCAATGGGAGATGGAATACTACATCCATCATGCGCTCGATGAATCATTCGGAGTTGCCATCGCCGAGGCAATGCTGTCGGGGCTCATTCCGTTCGTACATAGAATCCCCTGCATCCTTGAGTTTGTCCCCGAGGAACTCACTTACAGGTACGATTCCGAACTCATCGACCTCATTGAGGAGTTCAAACAGAAGAACGCCGAGGAGAAGATGCAGTTGAAGAAGGACCTTCGACAGACGATCCTCGACGGCTATACCGCTGAGAGAACGGGGGAGAAGATGCTGAAGCTCTTCGAGAAAGATGATGCCTGAAGGTGGATATGCGTGTTTGAAACGGACAGGATAATCTTCCTTCAACTTCAGAAGTCAGCTTGCACACACATAGCTCAACTCCTTGACAAGACGGTGGGAGGAAGACAGGTGAAGCCAAAACACAGCTGGCTCACCGATTACTCCTCAGAGAAGATGATTATGGGTAGCATCAGGAACCCTTGGGACTGGTATGTATCGCTCTGGGCGTACGGGAGCAACGATAAGGGAGGGCTCTATGACAGACTCACGAAGAAGTCGACCGGGCTAGGACTGAGGAGAATAGGGAAAGGAGCGATTAGCCACGGCATGCACGAGCTCAGAAAGCCCGTTGGAGAATGGAGCTCTGTGTATGGGGACTCTATGGATGCCTCCAAGTTTCGGAAATGGCTCCGAATGGTGATGGACCCAAGACATCACAGAGACCTTGGAGAGCGGTATCATGAGTCAGCGACAAGTGGATTCGCTGGGTTCATGACGTATCGTTACTGCAAGTTGTTCCTGAAAGACTTCTTCGATGACGACGTGTTCACCGGCATTCATAGTCTGCAGAAACTGCAGGAGTACGATGAAGAGCACTGCCTTATCGACCTCTTGGTGAGAGTTGAGTCTCTCGAAGAGGACCTCATCGAGGCAATGGAGAAGTCGGGTCACGAACTGACCGATGAGATGAAGAGCACAATCAGAGAGGGCTCGAGGAAGAAGGTGAACAGATCAGAGCGGCATAGCGTAAGCCACTACTACGACTCAGACACCATCGATCTTGTACGGAGGGCGGAGGAGTTCATCATCCACAAATACGGGTATGAGCCGCCATCTGTGGAATAGGACCACATGTGTCAGAAGGCTTTATAGCACCCATCAATTGAGCCACACGCGTAGTCATTCCTCCGTGGTGGCAATGACATCATGAAAGCTCCAATCTTCATTCTTGGCCCGCACAAATCAGGAACGAGTCTGGTCAGGAACCTTCTGGATGGAAGTCCGGGCCTTTACGTTGTTCCATTTGAGATGCACATCTTCCAGTACGCAAGTGAGTGGGTGGACTACAGGCTTCGCAAGGCGAGACCTCCTCGACTCGACCTGCAAGAAATCAGGGACGCATACACTGACTATGCACATCGAGTGAACACAATGGGAGGGAGAATGGGTGACTCTGACCTGCGCGGCAAACTTGACATTGATCGGTTCAGAAACGTGATGGCAGAGCCCGCTGAATCGATGCGCGAGTTACTGCTTCACTACGTTGAGGCATCGTATTCGGCACTGACCAGAGAAGACATGCCAGGCAACCTGCGGTTCGTGGAGAAGTCCGTGGAGCACACTGAGTTCGCTCTGCATCTCAAGTCGATGTTTCCAGACGCGAAGTTCCTCCATGTTCTCAGAAACCCCTATTCCAACCTGGTCTCCATCAGGAGATACATGAGGATAGATGGGCGCCCCTACCCGTTCCTTGGCAATGCGCTCAGGTCATTGGAGAATAGCTACTACAGGCTACATCACAACAGAGAGATTCTGGGCGAAGACTACCTCGTAATCCGGTACGAAGACCTGTTAACCAAACCAGAAGAAACAGTCCGGAGGATGTGCAAGGTGGTTGAGATTCCATTTGACGAATCCGTACTCCAGCCCACGACAATGGGAGAGGCATGGGAAGGCAATAGCAGCAGGGGACTGAAGTTCTCAGGCATATCTGCGAAGAATCTGCACCTCTGGAAGAAGGAAATCACACATCTTGAAGTGCATCTTGTCAATAGGCTCTTCCCGTTCATCCTCAAGGAGTTCAAGTACAAGCCAATGAAGCCCGATAGGGAGTTCCTCTGGCCCGTTTCTGGGGAGAGGCCCAAGGGCTACATCTTGAACAGGATGATACCCTACTATCACTAGGAAATAGTGGGCGTACATCTCTCAAACCAACGATAGTGTCTTGACAGTGCACAGAGTTTAAAACAACGTCAGCAATCGGTGAGGCAGACGCCCGGAGCGAAACGAGTTTGAGCATAGCCAAGTGGATTATGAAGCAGTACTGGCGGATGGGCACCATTCGAGCATGGATGAGTCTCGGGATGGGAATGCTCGCACTTGGCAGGGTCTACTACGAGGAAATCCCCATTCTGGCGGACCTGGGCTTCCTCGGCGCCGTACTTCTCGGCGGTGTACTGATTCTCATCTTCATGGGTATCGGTTGGCTGTACGATGAGAAGGCAAGGATGTGGAGAGCAAAGCTCCAGGTGAATATTGACAGGAACCCGTATAGATGCGTTCCCAACTACAAGGCGTACGCTCTCGAATACCCAGTTCTCTACATTGCCATCTCTAGTTTCCACAGTCTGTTCAGGAAGCTTGGAATAGACGACAAGTCGCTAGGAGAGCTGGAGAAGTACCTAGCCAAGAACTACACATTCAGACCTGAGAAGGATGACATCAACGCAGCGCAGAGTCTTGGGGAGGAATACATGAGAAACCATCCGTTCAATCCTACCGGGGACCCTGAGAGCGGAAAGGTCGGCCTTCGATCAAGAGCCATGCTCGGATTCGAGACCCAGACCCTGCGGCTTAACTGGGTGCAGGAACTCACAGGAATGGCGCAGGACTCTCTGGTCATTGCTGGAGTCTATGTAGTGTTCCTGTTCCCAGATGTAGTCACGGACGGGATGGTGCCAGTAGCATATCTCATCCTTGGCATCTTCATCGTGACTATCCCGATTCTCTTCATGATAACAGCGGTTGGATGGTTCTACGACAGAAAGCTGTACATCTGGTCTGTCGACACCACTGTCAGAATCGAGCGGAACCCGTACAGCTACCTAGCCGAGCCAAGTCTGTATACGCTCTTCATGCCATTCTACTACACCATGTTCACCATCTTGAGGCAACTGCTCGAAAGGGATGGGCTAGACACGTCGAAGGTTGACAAGATTATGGAATTCCTCCAGGAGTACTTCAGTCTCGATGTCGCTCAGGATGGGGACATGAAGAGAGCAAGAGAGTTGCGCCGTGAGTTCGGAGATACGTTCAGAGTAACAACTGAGGAGGCACGATTGAATTGAGAATAAGAAAGTGGCTTATGAAACAGCAATGGAGAATCTTGCAGATTAGAGGAATCTGGGGTCTCTTCTATGGTGTCATGGTTCTCGCAGGTCTCTATGTGGGGTATGTTCCCTTCTTCTTCAACATGGGTGCACTCGGGCCTCTTGCATTCGCGGGTCTGATCCTGTTCGTCTTCCTCATCATGGGGTACATCTACGACAGAGTGCTAGTGATGTGGGCCGCCTCCCAAGAGGTGACTCAGGAACGGAATCCCTACATGTATGTGCCAAGCCCAAAGGACCACATTTTCTGGTTTCCAATCTACTCAACAATGCTAGATGCGCTGGAGCAATTATCTCTGCAACACGGATTAGACACTAAAGAGATCGAAGAAACTAAGGAGTACTACTCGCAAATCCAGCGAATGCGACCAGAGCGACGCCAGGATATTGAGGAAGCTATCGAGCTGAGGAAGGACTACTTCAGAAACCACCCCTTTGTAACTGACTCAAAAGAAGAAGAGACGTAGTCCTGCACACCACATGCCTATGCAGCAGTGAGAACCCACAGAGCAGTGACAATGCCCAGCGCGATTGTGGCGACTGCGATCGCCTTCTTGAGCCGCTCCTGCGACACCTTTGCCGTAGTGAGTGCTGAAAAGGGAGCGGCCAACACTGCGCCTATGATGATTCCCAGGGTCAGAAGTAAATCAATGGACTGAGAAATCATCAGATACACGACGAATCCAACCGCACACATGACAGCCTCGACAATGGAGGTTATCGCGATTGCCGCGCGCGGTTTGATACCGCTGATAATCTGCCCGCCTGTTACGATAGGACCGTATCCGCCGCCGGAGATACCCTTGTTGAAGGCGCCGAAGAGACCTAGGACGCCGAGTTTCCGATTCGAGAAGGCTTCGCTGGTCCTTCCATTCGCCAAGATGACAGCGCCCATCAGTACAACCACAGAGGCGATGTAGAGTTCGACGAACCAGACGGGAAGAGCAATGCTAGTGAGTACAGCAATCAGAACACCCACCACGCCCGTGAGTGAGAAAATCTCGAATGCAGCGCGTTCGTGAGGCTCGTTTATTAGATCCATATTGCGGAACCGATGGTGGAAGCTGCCAGACACGAGTCCCGCAAGGAATTGGCTGACCAAGACAACTGGGACAAGTACTGCGGGCTCATAGCCAATCATCAAGAGAACGGGTGCTAGCATTGTGCCGTAACCCATTCCTAGTGTGGCAGTGAAGTACTCCGTAATGAATGCCAACACAATCAGCACAACGAGAATCTCAATCAATAGACGAGCACAGCCCCCAGTCGATTAGGCAAGTCAGCATATCGGAGTATTGGCGCGCCTTCGTTGGTCCACAATTAAGGCTTTCGGGGTGTGCCAAGCTCAAACCGATAACATCATTTTGGCGATGTCATGCCAGTTGAGCCGGAGATGCTATTCATGGACCAAGATTCCAGAGACCTCGACGTCCTCAAGACAATAGTACTGACAGGCGGAATGATTCTGAATTCCCACAGAGGAAAGGTCCAGAATCAACCAAAGGCATCAGACCTCCCGCCGGATCAGGTGAGGGAGAGTTCAACGGCCCATACAGTCGTTGACGACTTGGTGCAGGAAGTGTGCCTTGAGATACTCCACCTAAGCTTCCCAGAAGTTTCCGTCAATGCGGAGGAGAACACGCCCAGGGTCCGCCTGTTCTCTGATGAGAAGGATGCTCTGTGCTTCCATCTTGACCCCTTGGATGGTACGCTTGCATACACACGGGATAGAGATGACTTCGCAATCGGCGCGGCGTTCTCTAGTGAAAGGCGATTCATCTCGAGCGCAGTCTACTTCCCCGCCCTCGACCGACTGTATTCTGCGAAACGTGGTCATGGTGTGTCAGTAGAAGATGGACTGGGTAACCCACTTGTTCTACCGCAAAACGCCGGTCCGCACTTCGTACAGAAACGTGCCGAGCCCCTTCTGCCTGTTGTGGAGCGAATGGGCCTTGAGCCTCTTGATATCATGAGCGCCCATCACAGCATGATTGCAGTTGCGGAAGGACGGGCGAGAGTTCTCTTGTACAAGATGGCCAGTCCCCACGACTTCGGGATACCCCAGGTAATCCTAGAGGAGAGGGGAGGAGTCTGCTCAACCATAACAGGCGCAGAGGTTGAGTTCGACAGAGGGTTTCCAAGAGTTCCATGGTTTCTCGCATTCTCAGACCCGGGCACAAAGGAGGAGTTCTTCGGAACCCTCGAAAAGACTGGAATCGACACTAGCGAGATCTAGGTGAGAATGACGTGAAGACATTGTACATCGATACACACTGTCATCTCACAAGCACGGAGTTTCAATCAGACAGACTCGAAGTCATCACAGCGGCCACCAGTAGTGGGGTAGAAATGATCTGTTCAGCCATCACGCCTTCTGAATGGCAGGAGTGCCTCGACCTCGCCGCAGAGTTCCCAAACGTCCATGCCTCGGTTGGACTTGATCCAATGCTCTACCAAGAGACGGAGTCTGCTCTCTCTTGGATCCATATGAACTCGGAGAAGCTCGTTGCGGTGGGCGAGGTAGGATTGGACCACTATTACCTACGAGACCACGCAGCTCGGGAGCTCCAAGAGGAATCCTTCAGAAGATTCATCGGCCTCGCAGCTCAAGTCGACTTACCCCTGCAGGTCCACTCTCGCTCGGCGGGAAGACGTGCACTGCAGGTCCTCTATGATTGTGACGCAAAGGCGGTACATCTTCACGCGTTTGATGGTAAGGCGAGTCTTGCGAGAACGGCCTCAGAGGACCACGATTACTACTTCTCCATCCCCACGTCGATTGTCCGCTCGCAGCAGAAGAAGAAGCTAGCTAAGGCAATCCATATCGAGCACCTGCTCATTGAAACTGATAGTCCCGTACTCGGTCCAGAGAAGAGCAAGCGTAATACGCCCTCGAACGTCAACGTCGCGCTCGAAGAGACTGCAACTATCCTAGGTCGCAATCCGGAGGAACTCAGAGAGATTGTGCTCGAGAACACGATGAGGCTGTACAGCAGATTGCGTCAAGGGTGATATGATTGATAAGTTGCTCCAATCCTCGTTTCGGAGGTAACGCTCATGGATGAAAGAATGCTCGCCGAGATTCGGCAGTTCGTCAAGTCAACCACAGAGAAAGCAGCCACTGAAGACTGGACGAAGGCGGTCTCAACGAGAGGCCCGCCAATCTACAACTATCGCTATGACCACGTGAAGGAAGTTGTGAAGGTGGCTGCAGCACTCACGGAGGGGACAGCGGCAGAACCTGCCACAGTGGAGGCAGCAGCTTGGCTTCATGACGCGGCCAAACCTGGAATTGGCGGGGTCAAGAAACATGCAGAAGCAAGCGCAGAACTTGCCTTCACAATCTTGTCAGAGATGGAAGTAGATAGCGAGCAAGTCGAAAGGATCTGTGATGTAGTGCGACGACATGCGGGACTGACACTCGACAAGAAGCTTGAACCTATCGAAGCACAGATTGTCTGGGAAGCTGACAAGCTGGTCAAGCTCGGTATGACGGGCTTCATTCACTACATATTGAACACAGTTGTGATTACTCCGGGCAAGACATTGCGCTCACTCTCAGAGGACATGGCCACCTTCCTGCCGCTCGCAGAACGCATCGCCGCGTCCATGGTTACCGAGAGAGCGAAGAAGATGGCGGCTTCACGGCTTGACACGCTTCGGCACATTGCGGAAGCACTCAACACAGAGATTGGAGGAGCAGGTGTCTAGAAATGCCAAAGAGTGACATTCATTCGCCGAAGAGCGCAGGCTTTGTAGTGATAGGGAACGAGGTGCTAGATGGAATCGTCTTGGACACGAACTCCAATTGGATGGAGATCAGGCTGACTGCTCTGGGTCTGGAGATGAGGATGCTTGTGTCTGTGAGGGATGATCTGGAAGAGATTGGGAAGGCATTGCGGTTCGCCTGCGACAACTGTGATGTCGTCATCACAACGGGGGGACTAGGTCCAACACATGATGACATGACACTCAAGGCCGTGGCTCTGGCTCTCGGAAAAGAGCTACGTCTAGATGAAGAAGCCATGGAGATTGTTGAGAAGCAGTACAAGGCCCTTCACGCAAAGGGGATTGTGTCGACTCCTGAGATAACTGAGAGCCGCAGGAAGATGGCAGTCTTGCCGGAAGGTAGTACTGCCCTGAATAACTCAGTGGGAGGTGCTCCTGGTGTTAGAATCGACCTGGAAGGGACGACTGTCTTTTGCCTCCCCGGCGTCCCGAGTGAATTGATGTTCATCTTCGAGGAGTCCGTTCTTCCTTGGTTGAAAGAGCGAATAAGCCAGAAGTACTACGAGACCGTTGTGGAATTCGGCACAAACGACGAGTCAACCTTTGCGCCTGCCATTGACACTGTGATGAGAGAATGCCCAGAGGTCTACATCAAGTCAATGCCGAAGACCTATGGAACCGCATGGACCCTCCGTGTGTGGATATCGGCGCGAGGAAACAACGCTCAGCATCTCAGAGAGAAGGTTGAGGAGGCCATAAGGAAGCTTGAGGAAGTGACGGGTATTCAAGCATCCTTGGTTGATGCCTACTGACTCTGCCGATACATATATCCCGTCGTTTGATTTCGACCTTTGCTCGGAGAGAAGCCGGAATGCAGGTCGACCTTTCCATCAATCTATGGGACATCTTTGTCTATTTCATAGCCTTGGTATACGCCGTGATTGTGCTTGCGGTAGCAGACCTTGGAAGAAGGAAGATGAACTTCGGCTCCGACTTCACTAGGAAGATAGTTCATCTCTTTGCTGGAGCCGCAATCTGGACCGTGCCCTACTACGCGCATCCTTGGGTGGCGACACTCGTCGCTTTGACCTTTGTTATAATGCTGGGGCTGACAAACACTGAACGGTTCGGGCGCTTCTTCGCAGCCATGGCGAGACCGGAGGATCTCGAGCACGGAAGTGTTAGAGGCCCGTTCTGGTATGCTGTTTCAATCACAATCCTGACAGGCCTCTTCACCTTCACGGGCTACGCCAATCTGTACTTCATCCCGGCAGCAGCTATTCACATCATGATGCTTGGAGACGGAATGAGCGCACCAATCGGAATGAAATATGGATCCAACTATTGCCGCAACATCTTTGGTTCAAAGAGAAGTCTGCACGGCTGCATTGGTCTGTTTGTGTTTGGATTCTTGGGAGCGCTGATTGCATTCTGGTGGTTCGGTCTATTGAGCCCGCCACAGCCCCTTCTTGGAGTAGCGTTGACGGACATTGTCTTTCTGGCGCTAATTGGAGCGTTCAGCGCCACTCTCGTAGAACTAGTGAGTCCAAAAGGAACAGACAACATACTGCTCCCGTTTGCGTCCTGTGCAATCATGCTCGTCGCAGGAATGAGCTTCGGGTTAGTGATCTTCTAACTAGCCATCCACCACGAATCTGTAGTAGTAGGTCAATCCAGCTGTTGGGCTCTCACGCTGTATTCTGAGAACCTGGCCAGGTCGCGCCCCAAGTACTCTTGCAGCTGGGTCGCTGCTGTAGATCCTAGGTAGCTGTGTCTTCTTGATCTTGTAGTGTTCAAGCACGCGCTGTATCTCAGCCTCTTCAGCTATAACGTGGGTCGGCACAAGTTCGTGCTCAAACAGGTCAAAAGAGGAGTAATGACCCTCAACTAGCTCAATCTTTGCGGCCTTAGCGAACTTCGTGGCTGCGGGTGTGAATCTGGAGCCACCGACGAGCATCCCTCTCGTGGCTTCGTGCTCCTCCATCTCCTTGGCAAGATCACGTACGATCGCGACCCCAACAACCTTCTCTTCCTTGAGAACCCAGACAACATACCTCACGAGGCCCTTGTCGGTTTCACGAGAGGGAAGCATGACGTAGCGTTCCTCATATTCGAGAAGGTCTTCTGTCTTGAAGCCCCTTAGTGCGAGAAGCGCTCTTGTCTTGTGTACGATATCTGGAATCTCAGACAATGTCAAAAACCCCTGTCGATTTACACCGCCCTTGCAGAGCCAATATAAACATTGTCAAGTGTCAAGTCGGACACTGTCTGACTTCAATCACCCTTGTATAGACGCATTGGCTGACCACAGCACACAAGGGTACCAGCGCCAGATTTCTTCACTACAACGACTTGCTGACAGATGTCGCACACATAGGTTGCTCCTTCTTTGGCCATTATCTAGTTCCTCCGAATTACGGAGAACATGCCACACCCTGACACGATTTATGAGTTTCTGCATGTCACAGGCCGATGCCAATGCGAAACAACCTGCCAGAAACGCCTAATAGTAGATTGTGAGAAGATACAAATAGCCTTATGACCCAAGGTCAGGCTGATTCAGAGAGAGGCGATACTCGTGGCTGGACTCACGAAGGGAATGATTGCAGACGTTCACAAGAAGCGGGAGATACAACTACCCGATGAATTCTACACCAACAAAGAGCTGGCCAACACCAAAGCCGCCATGGTGATCTATTTCGAGAAGACTGGGGAGATACGCCTCATTCCAATGAAGAGAGAGGGCGGTGCTAGAGTAAGGCTGGAGGTCGAGAAGGTTAATCCAGCACTCATGCAGACAATGACAGAGCTCTTCAAGCAGCACGATCTGAAGGTTCTCTTCACGACTGGCTTCTGCTATGAGGACATCAACAATCGGTGTATCTACGAGGTCTACTTCTCTGCGGATGACATCAAGAGCAAAGAGGCCGACATCAAGCGGACAATCGAACGTATCCCAGGTCTCTTTGAGAGCGAATTCGAGATACTTGAGATAGGGAAGGACTGGTAGTAAGTAGCACCAGACCATTCTCTACTACTTCTGAATTCGCAGGGCTACGTTTTCCTTGACATTCGTTTCTTCTAGGTCTAGTTTCGTTCCCAGAAGACCTGAGAGGTAGCCACGAAGGAAGTGGGGAGGGTAGAAGGGACTTCCGATGACTATCAAGTCATCCCTCAAATCTATAGCACCCCAGCCATTCTCCTGCAGCAATCTCAGGACCAGCGTCCAGTTCTTGCGTTGCTTAGGGTCAGCGTCATAGAACAGCTTCACAACATCCGCAATCGGAGAGGACTTCCCGGCGGTCTCGCCAAGCTCGTTCTGATCCTTTGAGGTCAGCTTGGAGAAGAAGAGCGAGGACAGCGTTTCAGACTCAAGAACCGTCCTTGACTCATTTACATAGATCCCCCTCTCACCCCACTTGTGAACAGTGAAGTCCAAGAACCATCTCACAGCATCCTCAATGAGTTGTGCTCGAGACCTACCTACTCGTTGAGTGACTAGGTCATCAATCCTGCTGACCAGACTCTGGCTCATTGTCACACTGATGATCTTCTTCTTGTCGTCGTCCGCACTTCCTGACAAGCTCAAACACATCCGTATCCATACTTGCTAGCACAGAATAGCGAGTATTCGGCGCTAGTTACTCTGAGTAGAACACAAGCAGACCTACTATAAGAACCCTTTGGGAAATTCGCAACACAGGCAAGAGAATGCGTCAGAGCAAACCTTAACCACTGCCAGACCCCCGAGCCACTTGGTTTCAATGACACACTGTGAATTATGGCTGGAGTCGAAGGACGGGGTCAAGCAGATCAGGGTAGCACTGATGCTCCCGGAGGGTTGGGAATACCCAGAGGGATTCGAGAAGACAGATGTCGAGACTCAGAGCAAGAAGACGCTCTACGTGACCGAGTGGTTTGATGGTATTGTGAAGGCCAAGAAGACGATTGATGCGGCCGCGAAGTTCTACTCGGATCGAGATCTCAGATTCCTCTACTACCGCGAGATTCGCAAGCCAGCACAGTGAGAAAAAGCGCGAGAGGGGCATGTAGCCCCTCAGATTCTATGGTGGGGGCCACGCCAGACTTAGGATGGCAGGATTGACGAGTACAATCACGCCGATGGCAATAGCGGCAAGTCCGATGATTATACTCACTGGGGTTGACGCGAAGACCTTACCGACCAGCTCAATGAGCTTGATGAGAAGTCCACCCAGAAGGTAGACGACACAGAAGATCACGAACCCAATGACCAGTAGGCCCTTCACTGATATTGCCATCTCGATGTAGGTCCCTATCCCAGGAAGGGTTGTGTATGGCTCAAGGACTCCGTAGATTGTAGCGGCGCCGAATACGGCAATTGCCAGGGCGAAGAGGAATGCAAGCGGGAACTTGGTCAGGACTCGCATAACAAGCGAGAATCCCATGACTATCAATGCGATAGAAACCCAAATCGCCTCAGGGGCAACAGAGTAGACAACGTAGCCCACAAACAAATCTAGAATCCCTACAAAGAAACCCAGAAAGGTACCAATGGCGACTAGGCCGTCAAAGATGGTGCCCAGAAGAGGGATGGGGTCGGTTATGTTCTCCAACAGCCATATGGCCGTCAGCCCTCCCGATAGGATGAGCACCCACGCAAGATTCCAGTCGTTCTGGAAGAACAGCATCAAGTCACCGAGGCTCCAGTCCAAGATCGGAATTTGTAGCATGGTTTCACCTCGTGCTTACTGTCCATCAGCTCAGCATGGCCGCAAATAAAGTATCCTACACTAGACTCAGACCCATCAGACCAGAGGACAGGGTGAAGGCAATCCAGAACAGCAGGAGGCATATAAGAGCAATCAATGTCGGCCGCGACCCGCCGACCATCCGTGTGTTAAGGTATCCGGTAGAGAAGGTCGTTATAGCCAGCGAGAGGAGGAGTGGTGTAATCTCCGACAAAGTCAACAAGCCGCCAGCGAGGGAGAAGTCACCCGAGAGTAGAGACCCGATGAAAAGGAAAGGAGCAAGCGAAGCCAGCATGCCCAGGACAGCCGCACTAGTGAGAGTTAGGAGATACACCTTCATCCTCTGCGCTGCAATGATGGAGTCTCTCTCCTTCGCCACAGCGGAGCGCTTGACCAGTCTTGATGTAATCTTCGATAAGCGTTCACCAGCCTGAGTGGCCGAAGTTTCGCACATCAGCGAGACCATTCGAAGCATACTGGAAACTCTCCGACCTAGTGCAGCGTCTGCAGCCTTCCCCATTGCCTCACTCGAGCTGGTCTGCTCTTGGTATATCCCGCGCACTGCTATTTCGACAAGCCGCTTGGATTGAGGTTCGAGTTCGTCCTGCACCTCAGCGAGTGACACTTCCAGCGTGTCGCCCCTAGTCAAGTGCTCTCCAAGAAGCATAAGGAAATTGAGGAACTCATCGTATTCCTCTCGAATCTCTCGTTGCGTTGGTCCAATAACGGAGGGGTCTCGTGGACGGTCGAAATAGGTGGAGAATTGACCTGTGAATCGCCGGCTCATCCCGGCGGTCAGTCCAATGAACAGAGGGACAATGAGGAGAATGACTGGATTGGTCGCGTGACCGCCAAGGGATATTCCCAGAGTGAAGACAATTGGAATGTAGGTCGCAAGTGCAGCCACGACAAGCAGCCGACTCTCCAATTCTAGGTTCTTTTGCCTTAGTGTCATATCGGCCTCGAAGGACTCTCCTGATAGTGATTCGAGTAGATCTGTTCTCTTCTCCATCGCTGAGAGAATGGCAGTGAAGTACCTTCGAAGATCATCGGATGGCTGGTTCCTCGCGAACTCTGACAATGACTCCTCCGGCGGTACACCTTGATTCACTTTCTCGATGATGTCCTGAAAGGCCTTTGACAGGAGGGGGTGGTCAGACTGGGCCACCATCTCAATAGCATCGAAAATCGTGCCGCCAGACTGGAAGACAAGAATGAACTGCTCGTAGACGATGTCTGCTTCTTCTGAGAGGCTCAGCCGATAGCCGTTCATGACCGACACGGGGTAGTTGATGACGAAATAGTAGGCCACTACAGAGAACATCGCTGCCAAGGGCAAAGCTATCAGGGCGGAAATCTGGAAGAGGACGAGGGCAATAAAGACGAAGACAAACGAGAGCAACCCGGTGAGATAGGCCGCAGAGACCACTCCAGTCACTGTGAGACTCATCATCGGTGATAGGAACCTGGCCGCTCTACGAAGCTCCGTGTCTTGGTTTCGGCCTCCGAGTCTGTTGAATGGCGGAACCCGCTCTCCAAGGCGACATAATCTCTCGTAGATCACTGAAGCAGTCCTCGACACGAGGTTCTGCGAGTGCTCTCTTAAATTCCCCGATGAACACTGATGATGAAAAGAGAGAGGGAACCAGGGGAGTACCCCTGGCTCGAGGATTCTTCTATCTTCGACGGGCTCCGACATAGACGACGGCCAACGCACCAACAATGATCAGGCCAAACACTATGAAGTTGTTTGGACCTACCATCCCGATGTTGGTGTAGGCAACGTAGACCGGGTCTTGCTCAACTCGAAGACCATTCCATGATGGGAAGGTCACAGCGTACCACCAACTCTTGGTAGCGAATGCGGTCGTGGCATTGAGTGCCATATCGCCAACAGTAGCGTAGTCATTTCGAATCTGAGAAGAGAGGCCGTACGCCATATGGGCGAAGAGGAATGCCGACAACGGGGCCTGCCAGAGCACAAGAATGAGATCGGTAAGTCTGACGGCCAGAAGTGTGTTCAGAGCCGTTAGACCAGTAGCCACGTAGCTGTCGCTCGTCTCATTGAATAGCGCATACTGCCGCCCGAAGCCAATATCAAAGGCTCTCTCGCCACGGCTACCCACCTGAATCGAGACGTCCTCATCAAGGGGGGTGGTCTGAGTCGGAGACTGGATCGTGTTTCCGCTGGTGGTTCCCACAACCGAATACTGTGAGGTGAAGACGGTCAGGAAGTGAACAGCCGATATCTCCATACTGTCAACAATGATCTCAGAAGGTGGATACTCAACGGTTCCGAGCATGAGCTCTTTGACCTGCCCGATGGTGTACAAGGTCTCGGCGTGTACCTCTCCGGCATTATCGATTGTGATGTCGTACTCGATCTTCAGTTCGCTAATGACAAGCTGCATCGCTGGAGTCACGAGTGTGGCCAAGAACATACCTGGATCGTTTGCATCCACAATCCTGCATGTGAGGTTGTGGTACTGCATCCCAAATCGGTAGTGGTTGTCGCCCATCTTTGTGGCCGGAATAGGCTCAACGGAAGGTACGTACTCAGGCCACGTGTCGTCAGAGGACACTGGTAAGATGTACCAAGAGGGATCATTCCCGACATCTGGAAGCTGATTCGACCCAAAGGTCTCGTTGTGCACTAGGAGGAAAGCGAAGACAGCGCCGATGAAGACCTCCTGATTCCCGGGAGTGATGTAGTGCATCCCAAACAGCTGATAGGGAGTTATGGACTGATTTCCGTCAGTCATGTTGAATTCATTGAATGCAATCAGGAACGCCTCGAAGTCGCCCACGTGAACGAAAGAGGCAGTCAGGCTGCCGTTCCCATTCGCGCCTTCAACGTACAGCGAGTCGTTTGTCCAGTACTCCTCCTCGAAGGTGTGCCCGAAGATGGCGGCTTCGTCGCCGGCAGACCAGGCGCTGGCAGTCGGGAGGAGAACGAAGGGCATAGCAATTAGAAGGAGCACCCATAGGGTGACTCCCTTGGTTATGTTGGCGTGCATTTCTACCACACCAGAATAGCTCTTAGTCTATGCTATTAAAGCCAATGTACGATAGATACATTCAGCCTAGAAGAAATCGGTCAGTTTGGTCTGACTCTGGAACTCAGCGTAGATCCTGCTTCTTCCAAGCCATCGGCCAATCGGGACTCTGAGATGTCTGCCAATCTCCGCGGTCGCCTCGTCTAGTGTTGAGAAGCTTAACACAGAGCCCGACAGCGCTCGCTTCGCGATTTCCCTGAATCTCCAGACCCCCAGAGGAACCCATCTCTGAGGGTCGGTCTCCATGAACACTATGAGCCCAGCCTGTCTTCTGATACTTGTGAGGTATTGAAGAGCAGGGAGGCGAGTCGCGTAGTAGGCGCCAGCAACGCTGCGAGCGTAGTTCTTCCGACCTCGCCCTAGTTCGTGGTCGGAGATAATGGGAGGCTCGAATCCGCCTAGCCATGATTCCAAGGCCTCGAACTGCCAGCCGCTGGGCAGGAAGAGGAATGCGACCGTGTTTCCCAGAGCCTTGTCAATGCTCACGAGATAGTTGTTGATCCAAGGATACCTCAGGACTTCTCGATGGAGTTCCTTCCCCATGATATCGTCGATTGCGGTTATACTCCATTTGGTGGGAACAAGCCTCCGCTTTCTCTCAAGTCCGAGGACGCCTACCGAGAGAAGACGCGTGATGTGTTCTTGACGCACGCCTTCCCTGAAGAGGTCAACAACACCTGATGTGGCCCTCAAGTCTGTGTCAGAGGTGACCTTGTCTACAACCTTGGGAACGTGAGGGTTGTCTTCCAGATGGAATGTCCGAAGCGGAGCAGAAGGACCGATTGGAAGTGTCCTGTCAGAAAAGACCGTGGTGAAGGTGGGCCTCTTGAGCAGAGTTGCCTCAGATGCCAAGGGTGAGTCAGAGAGCGCGAGCGTCTGCGTTTCGTGCAACTCCTTGCCTGGCGCCGACGCAGATTCAACAGGGATCCACTTCTTGGTCCGGACAAGACTGAAGCGGAGCGCGAGAATCTCGTCAATCGAGATATTCAGCCATTGGTCAGGCCGTTCCATTAGCTCAGCCTCAGACGACCTTACCGGAGGGACTAGTGGCCCAGCAAGCACCTTTGGATATCCATGTTCACCAACGAAGACAGAGGGAGGAGATGATCCGGATAGATCCATTCCCTGGACAGCATCCTCAATGCGAGCAAGAGCCTTGGCACGCATCACTATCGGACACGGGCTTACACCACACAGAGCTCTGAAGCCCATGCATCTGGAGCACACTCTTTCATCGTAGGATGCCTCTCTTGCCTGCGGCGGCGTTGGCTCTAGCTTTGTCTGATGCATTCCTTCAACTCTGGGGCCGTCTTGCTCTCTTACTACTAACAGGAGCGTCTTTTCAACCTATAGCTGTCGCTCGGTTACACCGAGGAGCGTATCGAGTTGCTGTAAGAAGGGCGTCAGGAGCCACAGTCTACGGCTCTCGATGAGAATTAAAAGGACCGTAGTCGCGCTCAGTGCGAGGAACATCACGTCAGAGCCTGTTGGCGGCCACGAGGCAAAGGCTGCCAGATACACCAGCACCATGGCGGCTACAAAGGTCACCAAGAACAGAAACCGTGGAAGAAGTCTTGAACCAAGCTTGACGAAGAGCGACAGGGACCCCACACGTATTGTACGGGACACCTCATAGACTCCGTGTTCATCCTTGCTGACGAGTTCAAGATCCAAGAGCTTGGTGAGATGGTGAAGAGCCAGACTCGGACTTGAGAACCCCAACGTGCGTTGAACCTCTCTCACACCCAGAGCCCCCTGTGAAACAAGCAAGGCGTACACACTCATTGTACGACCCTTCAGGAGCTTGTCGATAGTTGCCACATCTAGCTCATCTGCCAACGCTCTATCACCCTGCCTAGAATACCCTCCTACCAATAGCCGCACTCGGATTAAAGAAAGAGGGTGGGCGCAAGCCCACCTGACCTATGGATAGGATACTGTCGATGTGACTGCCGTGTAGAGCTGGGAGATGGCCGTTGCCATGTGACCTCCTTCAACCAGCCAGATGGGAGTCAGACTCCAGCTAGTGACATCAGGATGGCCAGATTCAGTGAAGCCTCCAGTCCACGTACCATTGTGCATCCAGAAGTAGCCGTCCTCACTCGAGAAGCCTGCAAGGAAACACGTGTCGTCATCGAAGAAAATGGAGAAGTAGATGTTCAGTGGAAAAGCGGACGGTGCTTCGTCCGGAGGGGCTCCTTCAATATCATCCATCTGTGCAATTCCGTTGTCGATGATGGCGGCTGTAATCGTCGTCCACGCAGACACGGAGATGTCCCCTCTTCCAACAGGTGCGACGTTATATGGCGAAAAGAGGACCACAATCTCGTGATCAGAGCCACTACGGTTGACATAGACACCATCAACAAAGGCGCCCGAGTGTTGAGAATCGTAGAACTGCGTTAAGTCAACGTTCACTAGGGTGCAGTTGCACATCCAATAGAACTCCACGTCATCGGCCCTGGAACTCAGGTAGGTTGCGACTCTGGTGCCGAGGCTGCCAGAGGGATTCGTGGGTCCAGGACCACCGTTCATTCCTGGCAAGTAGATTGCAGCAGTGAACACACCGACGGTTATCAGGCATGCGACCAGAACAGATGCCGCAGCCTTGCGAGAGATTCCTGTATCAAAGGACTTCATTGATGTTCACACCATCTGTAGTAGACATGGCACACTAATGATATGACTCTACGTTTTGCACAGCCCGTTCTATTTCGTGTACGGGGTGTATCGAAAGAGTATTGACTCCACACACCATTCTGACCATATGCCTACAAGACGCGAAAGGATTGTAGAGATTCTGGAGAACACGGATGACGCTGTCACCGCAGAAGACCTGTGTCAGATGCTTGATGTTCGTAGTAGGAGCATAATCTACGAAGACCTAGATCACATTTCCAGATCAGTCAAGAGCAGGAATATGCAGCTACTCGTGAGGCCAGCGAGCTGTGGGAAGTGCCTCCACGTCTTCAACATGAGGAAGACTGCAAAGCCACCCGGAAGATGCCCGAAATGCAAGTCGGAGTGGATTATTGCGCCTGCGTTCATAATTAGGCCGAAGTGACCTAATCGTCGAACCTGTGAATCTCCTTTATTCCGTCACCTTCGTGCTTGATCTTGCTGACCCGCGTCACCACGTAATCGGTCAGGCCGAATTCGGCATCCTCAACGAAACCGTGTAGGATGACCTTCATCCCAACACGCGGAAGAAAACGCTGGCGGTCCATCGTTGTGGCGGAGACCTTCACGAGATAGGTCTTCATGGTGCTCGTATCTTGGACAACGATGTCAGTTGTGCCGTACCACCTCTGTGCACTGACTCGAGTTGTCCTGCTCTTACCAACCTCTCTGATGACTCCTCGGACTACCGTCAGCTCATTCACTCTCCCAAGGCGGCAGAAGACGTCCGTACCTACCACCACCCCCTGACACGTACTTGGCTGTTCCGCTTCTGTAGGCATCAACCATCTGAGCGACCCTCGAATCCATTGAACGGATACTCCCAATTGGAGCCTCAGTCAGGACATGAGTTTCCGGGCCAATCGAGTCCACAATCTTCAGGTAGAGCGAACGAACGCTCCTAGATGATGTGGACTTGACACCTATCGAAGACGCGATCATATCCAACAGCGGGGCGGTCCGAAGGTATGGAGGCCTGTGGGACGGAGAATGTGACAGCTCCCCGCCGAGAGCGGCTGCACGGTCTCTCACGCCAAGTCGAAGAAGCTTGCCGTCTGCAGGACACTTAACATCCCGCCTCTGGATTGCCGAGATTAGCTGTATCCGCTCCCGGGGACTAGTTACGTGAATGTAGACATTCTCGTCATCAAAGGAAGGAGGCTCATCACCATCCTTCACAATCAGGGTCCTCCTACATGAACTGCAGAAGGAGAGGTAGTACTTGCCGAGCCTTGGGTCGAG